>DATBFW010000091.1:0-16102 GCA_036558285.1 Mycobacteriales bacterium
CCGGCCACCTCCCGGCCCGGCCACCTCCCGGCCCGGCCACCTCCCGGCCCAGCCACCCCGGCCCGGCCACCTCCCGGCCCAGCCACCCCGGCCCGGCCACCTCCCGGCCCGGCCACCTCCCGGCCCGGCCACCTCCCGGCCCAGCCACCTCCCGGCCCAGCCACCCCGGCCCAGCCACCTCCCGGCCCAGCCACCCCGGCGCAGCCACCTCCCTGTACTCGGTGGGGGCATCCGGCTCGGGGCGGGAGTGCTCTGCTCGTCCGGCTACGTCTCTGCACCGCTAGCTGCACGGGTCGAGTGTCCGACCGCCGCCGGGTTGCGGCGGTCAGCCGTTGCCAGGGCCGCCGCCGGCCGTGCCCCCGCCGGTGGTGCCGGGGCTTGCCGGGGCTCCGGTGGGCGCAGCGCCGGTCTGCTGGCCGCCGCCGTTGGTGCCACCGCCGCCGTTGGTTCCGCCGCCGTTGGTTCCGCCGCCGTTGGTTCCACCGCCGCCGCCGGGACCGCCGCCGCCAGGACCGCCGCCGCCCGGAGGCTGGCCGCCTCCGCCGCCGCCGTTCCCGCCACCGCCGCCGTTCCCGCCGCCGCCGTTCCCGCCACCGCCGTTCCCGCCACCGCCGCCGTTGCCGCCGTTGTCCCCACCGCGGCCGTCGTTCGGCTTCGTCTGCTGCGGCACCGGCACGATCCCGCCCGGACCGAACGCGGTCTCGACGCTCGGCGGGACGAAGTCCTGCTGCGGCAGGTCCTGCACGGCGACCGCGATCGTGTGTGCGACCGCCGCGTTCACCGACTTGGAGATGAACGAGCCGACGGCGTTGGTGGGGTCCGCCGGGTCGGCCGCGATCCCGGCCGCCGCCACCTGCGGGGTGAACCCGACGAAGGTCTCGGTGACGTTGCCCTGCGAGGACCCGGTCTTGCCGGCGACCGGCCGCCCGACGATCCCACTGACCGCGGTCGCCGTACCGCCGTTGCACCGGCCGAACGTGGACTGCTGACCGACCGGACAGCGCGCCGCGTCCGTCGCCGCCCGCGCGATCTCCGGGCTGATCACCCGACCGCACCTCGGGTCGGCGACGCCGGGGACCTTCTTGTGGTCGACGCCGTAGATCGCGGTGACCGGCAGCGCGCTGCAGTGCACGCCCTCCGCGGCCACCGTCGCGTACGCCTCGGCCAGGTCGAGCGGCGTGGTGTCGGCGACGCCGAGGGTGAACGACCCCCAGTCGACCGCGTCCTTCACCTGCTGCTGGTCGCTCGGCGCCCGGAACGTGATGCCGAGCTTCTGCGCCATCGCGACCGCCTTGTCGGCCCCGACCTGCTCCTCGAGGTGCACGAAGTAGGTGTTCACCGAGCGCCCGAAGCCGTCCCACATCGTCCGCATGCCGTCCATGAACGACGGGCTCTCGTTGCTGGGGCAGTACTGCCCGTCACACGAGTTGGGACCCGAGTCCCGCCAGTGCGTCGGCAGCTGCGACGGCGCGTCGAACGGCGAGTAGAGCGGCATGCCGTTCTGCAGCGCCGCCAGCATCGTGAACATCTTGAACGTCGACCCGGCCTGGTAGCCGGTGAGTCCGCCACCGCCGGAGATCAGCGGCGCCACGGTGGTGGAGACGTCATTCTGTCCAGCCTTCGGCAGCCCGTAGTGCCGGTTGACCGCCATGGCCAGGATCCGGCCGGTGCCCGGCTGCACGACCGCGATCGGCAACGCCTTCGAGTCGTCGTACCCGTACACCCCGACCGACTGCTCCAGCGCCGTGGCCTGCACGTTCGGCTGCATCGGGGTGATGATGCGGTAGCCGCCGGCCAGCAGCTTGTTGGTGCGCTGCTGCGGGGTCTTGCCGAATGCGGACTGCTCGTTCCACCAGCGCACGAAGTAGTCGCAGTAGAAGCCCCAGTCGTTGTGGTCGGACGGCACGCCGGTGCAGCCCGAGGTAGGCAGCGCCCTGGGGTGCAGGCCGATCTTCTTGGCCGTCGCCGTGTTCTCCTGGGCCTGTGTGATCGCGCCCATCGTCCGCATCGAGTCCAGGACGTACGCGCGGCGGCTCAGCGCCGACTTCTGGTCCCGGGAGATGGGGTTGTACGCGTCGGGCGACTGCACCAACCCGGCCAGCAGCGCTGCCTGCGGCAGCGTGAGCTTGGCCGCGGTGGTGGAGAAGAACCGCTCGGCCGCGGACTCGATCCCGTACGCCCCGGCGCCGAAGTAGGCGATGTTCAGGTAGTTCTGCAGGATCTGGTCCTTGGACATGGTGTGCTCGAGCTCGGCCGCGTAGCGCACCTCCTGCAGCTTGCGGGAGAGCGTGTCCTGGGTCGCGGCCTTCCGCTCGGCGGCGCTGACGTTCTGGTCGTTCTTCAGCACGTTGCGCACGTACTGCATGGTCAGCGTGGAGGCACCCTGATCGACCGCGCCGTTGCGGATGTTGGCCGCCGCGGCCCGCAGCACGCCCTTGGCATCGACGGCGCCGTGCTCGTAGAACCGGCGGTCCTCGGCGGCGACCATCGCCTGCTGCATGACCTTGGAGACCCGCTTGAGCTGCACCGGCTTGCGGTACTGCGAGTAGAACGTCGCGATCCGGGTGGTGCCGTCGGCGGCGTAGAGCACGGAGGGCTGCGGCGGACTGGTCGGATCGATGCCGTCGGGCAGTGACCGGACCGAGTGGGCCACCGTCGTCGTGGCCGCGCCCGCGAGCAGCACGCCGGGCAGCGCGATACCCGCCACCACCAGCGCCGCTGCCACCGTGAGAGCGATGAGCCCGAACACGCCGCGAATCCGGCGTCGTGCCATCCGCCATCCTCCTGGTCACAGTCATCCGGTCACCGGGCGCGGGTGGGGCCGCGCGGACGAGGTCACATCGTGCCCCATCCAGCTGTGCGGACGGTAAGAGCCCTGGTCAGAGGCGTGTCTAGATCGTGTCCGGGTCGTACGGAGTCTGCTCGCTCTTGATCCGGCTGGCCCGCCGCGGCGGCTGCCGGTTCAGGCCGTCGTCGTCGTCCTCGTCACCGAACAGGTTCTTCTGCACGAAGCTGCGCGGGTTGAGCGAGTCGAGATCGAAGTCGGAGAACTCGGGGCCGAGCTCGGTCTTGATCTGCGAGCGGGCGTCCTTGGCCATGTTGCGCACAGTGCGAAGCATCTGCGCAGCGTCCTTCGCGACGGACGGGAGCTTGTCCGGTCCGAAGATCAACAGCGCGACCACGAGAAGCGTGAGCATCTCGGGCCAACCCAGACTGCCGAACACGCATCCCAGCGTAACCCGGAAACCTGTCCCCGCCGGGCCTGTTACCCAGCTTTAGGGGTTAGGGCATGTCCCGCAGATCTTCGGCGGCGCGGTCCGACGCATCCAGCAGGATCCCCGGCACACGCCCTAATCCCCCTGCAGGGTTGCGCTGACCTTCACCGTCCGTCCACCCCGCACGTACGTCAGCTGGACCTTCTCGCCGACCTTGTGCGCGCGCACCTGCACGACCAGGTCGTCCGAGCCGCCGACCAGCCGGTCGCCGACGCGGGTGATGACGTCGCCGGCCTTGATCCCGGCGTTCGCCGCCGCGCTGCCGGCGGCCACCGACTCGACCAGCGCGCCGTCCCTGGCCCCGTCGGTGACCGACCGAGCCGTCACGCCGAGCGTGGCGTGCTGCACCTTGCCGGTGCGGATCAACTGCTCGGCGATCTGCCTGGCCTCGTTGATCGGGATCGCGAAACCGAGGCCGATGCTGCCGGACTGGCCGGCGCTGCCGGTGCTCAACGTTGCGATCGCGGAGTTGATGCCGATGACCGCGCCGGAGCCGTCGACCAGCGCGCCGCCCGAGTTGCCGGGGTTGATCGACGCGTCGGTCTGGATCGCGTTGATCACCGCGTTGGTGTCGCTGCCGGAGTTGCCGCTCTCGCCGCCGAGCCGCACCGGCCGGTCGAGCGCGCTGATGATGCCCGAGGTGACGGTGCCGGCCAGGCCGAGCGGGGAGCCGATCGCGATGACCGGGTCGCCGACCGCGATCTTGCCGGAGTCGCCGAGCTCGGCGACGGTGAGCCCGGGCTTGTCGATCTTCAGCACGGCAAGGTCGGTCTTCGGGTCCCGGCCGGCGATCCTCGCGTCGACCGCGGACTGGTCGCTGAACCGCACCCGCAGCGAGCCGCCCGCACCGGCCGTGGCGAACTGGGAGACCACGTGGTTGTTGGTGAGCACGTAGCCCTGGCCGGAAATGACCACGCCGGAGCCGGTGCCGGAGCCGCCGGACGTGCTCACCTCGACCGAGACGACCACCGGCAGCACCCGCTTGGCGATGTCGGCGACCGAGCCTGGCGGCCGGTTGACCGAGGGGCTGACCTGGGACAGCGTCGCGTCGGGGTCGAGCAGCGCCGGGGTGATCCGGTCGGCGGCCAGGTAGCCGACAACGCCGCCGGCGATGCCGGTGAGCAGGCCGGCCACCAGCAGCACGACCGCCGCGGTGAACGTGATGCTGCGCAGGCCCCAGCGGCGCCGGCCGCCGGGCTCCTCCGGGGCGTCGACCGGTGCCGGGCGGCCGTCGCCGAAGTCGGGCGGGCCGCCGAGCGAGGCGGGCGAGCGGGCGTCCCGCCACGGGTCGCGGTCGGCGTCCGGCTTCCACCAGGGCGACTCGGGCTGCGGGGTGGTGTCCCGGATCGTGCCGGGCGGGGGGTCGAACGACTCGGCCACGCCGCTCGGCCGGCTGAACATCCGGCGCAGGCCCGGGGCCGGGGGCGGCGGTGGCGGGGTGGGCGGCGGCACCGGCGGGGCGCTCGGCGCGAACGAGGACTCGACGCCAGGCGGCCGCCCGAACGCCGACTCGAGCGCGGGCGAGCGTCCGTTGCCGCCGTACGCCCGGCCGTTCTGCTCCGTCATCGAACCCTCCCCGGCACGGATCAACCCTCCCCCACCCCCCGTCAAGTCCCCGTCAGAAACCCACCCAACCTCCACCCCGCGGCTGGGTGGGTGCGGACAAGGGTCATCCCGGCGCGGTGGGGGGTGCGCCGGGATGACGGGTGGGTGGGTCAGCGACCGGGCAGGGCGACGGTGGCCGCGGTGAGCACGCCGCCGCCGTCACCGGGGCGACGGAACTGGAACGCGCGGGTCGCGTCCATCGGGGCGGTGCTGCCGACCACGAGCCGCGTGCTCGACGGGCCGGGGACGTCGCCGACCCTGGCGGTGGCGGCGGCGCCACCAGCGCCGGCGGACGCCGCCGAGGCGATCACCCCGAACGCCAGCCCGGCCAGCGAGACCGCCAGTCCGCGCCGGGTCCGCCGGGCCCGCGCGCTCCGCCCGGCCGGCCGCGCGGCGCCGGTCGGCCTGACCTGGGGTCGGGGCCGCGCCGGGGCTGACGCCCGGCGCTCGACCACCCGCGTATCGGAGCTCGTGGATCCGGTCGACCAGCCCAGCCGGTCGCCGTCGATCGCCAGCACCTGATCGCTGCCGCCGAGGTCGGCGGTCATCGGCACGTCGAGCAGCCTGGCCATCAGTCCGGCCGGCAGGCTCGGGTCTGGCGCGGCGCCGAGCAGTGCCTTCGCCTCGCGCTCGACGTCGACCGCGGTCCGGCACTCGGCGCAGGACCGCAGGTGCTTCGCGGCGCGCTCGTCGGCCGTGGGGGACAGCGTGTGGTCGACGTAGGCCGCCAGCGCGTCCTCGGACAGGTGCAGATCGGGCAAGGTCACGCCGCACCTCCCTCGGTCGCCGGAGTCGCCTCCTCCGTGCCGACACGGGCCGACCGCGGCGCGCGGTGCGCCAAGGCCTCCCGCAGCAGCACCCGGCCCCGGTGGATCCGGGACCGCACGGTGCCGAGCTTGATCCCGAGGGTGGCCGCGATCTCCTCGTACGACAGGCCCTCGATGTCACAGAGGACCACGGCCGCGCGGAAGTCGGGCGGCAAGGCGTCGAGCGCGGCCTGCACGTCCGCGTCGAAGGCGCCCTCCGCATAGACCTGCTCGGGACTGCGCTCCCGGCCCGGCAGGCGCTCGGTGTCGTCGGGCAGCGCGTCGAACCGGATGCGCTGGCGGCGACGGACCATGTCCAGGAACAGGTTCGTGGTGATCCGGTGCAGCCAACCCTCGAACGTGCCGGGGGTGTAGTCGGCCAGCGACCGGAAGACGCGGACGAACGTCTCCTGGGTCAGGTCCTCGGCGTCCTGCTGGTTGCCGGACAGCCGGTAGGCAAGGCGGTAGACCCGGGCGGTGTGCTCACGCACGACCTCATCCCAGGTCGGGGGCACCCACGTGGATGCCGAGGCGTCGATCACGGCACCTCCGGTATCCGACGCTGTCGACGATGCGAACACCGCCATGGTGCCTGACCACTCCTCCCATGCCGACCCTTGGCACTTGTTTACTCAGCGGATACTCAGGTTGAGCGTCCTCCGCCCGTTCCAACGCGCGGCCTGCCCGGCCCGTTCCCCCGGGCGTGTCGGCCGCTCGTACGGCGTGTCCCGCTAGGCTTCCCGGCGTGCCGGACACGTCCGCCGTCCTCGCCAGCAGGGACTACGCGGAGGCCTACCTCGCCGAGGACGCCGTGCTGCAGGCCGCCCGCCAGCGCGGGAACGAGCTCGGCTGCGTCCCGATCGGCGCCGGCGGCGGGGCGGCGCTGCGCTTCCTGGCCGCGGCGACCAACGCCAGGGCGGTGGTCGAGGTGGGCACCGGTGCCGGCGTCTCCGGCCTGTGGCTGCTGCGGGGGATGCGCCCGGACGGGGTGCTCACCACGGTGGACAAGGACCCGGAGCACCAGCGGGCGGCGAAGCAGGCGTTCGGCGAGGCCGGCATCCCGTCCGGGCGGGCCCGGCTGATCGTCGGCAACGCGCTGGAGGTGCTCCCCCGGCTCGCCGACGGCGGCTACGACCTGGTGTTCGTCGACGCGGCCAAGACCGAGTACGCCGACTACCTGGCCGAGGCGCTGCGGCTGCTGCGGCCCGGCGGCGTGATCGCGTTCGACAACGTCCTCTGGCACGACCGGGTCGCCGATCCGGCCCAGCGCGACCCGGACACGGTGGCCATGCGCGAGCTCGGCCGGACCGTCCGTGACGACGACAACCTCGTCCCCGTGCTCCTGCACGCCGGCGACGGACTGCTCGCGGCGGTCAAACGGCTCTAGAGAACCTTGGACAGGAACGAGCGGGTCCGCTCGTGCTGCGGGTCGGCCAGCACCTCCCGCGGCCGGCCCGCCTCCACGACGACCCCGCCGTCCATGAAGACCAGCTGGTCGCCGACTTCCCGGGCGAAGCCCATCTCGTGGGTGACCACGACCATTGTCATGCCGTCCCGGGCAAGGTCGCGCATCACGTCGAGCACCTCGCCGACCAGCTCCGGGTCAAGGGCGGAGGTCGGCTCGTCGAAGAGCATCAGCTTGGGTCGCATCGCCAGCGCCCGGGCGATCGCGACCCGTTGCTGCTGCCCACCGGAGAGCTGGCTCGGGTAGGCGTCCTCCTTGCCGCTGAGCCCCACCCGTTCCAGCAGCGCCCGAGCCCGGTCGAACACTTCCTTCTTCGGCTCCCGCTTGACCCGCAGCGGTGCCTCCACGATGTTGCCCAGCGCGGTCATGTGCGGAAACAGGTTGAAGTGCTGGAACACCATGCCGACCTGGAGGCGCTGCTGGGCGATGTCCGCCTCGCGCAGCTCGTAGAGCTTGTCGCCGCGCTGGCGGTAGCCGACCAGCACGCCGTCGACCCAGAGCCGACCGGAGTTGATCTGCTCCAGGTGGTTGATGCAGCGCAGGAAGGTCGACTTGCCCGACCCGGAGGGCCCGATCACGCACATGACCTCGCCGCGGTCGACGTGGAGATCGATGCCCTTGAGCACCTCCAGCCGACCGAAGCGCTTGTGGACACCCTCGGCGAGCACCATGCGCGGCGCTCCGGCCGGCGCTCCGGCGTTGGTCACGACCCGGCCCCCCTCGTCCGTCCCGCTCATCCGCCGCCGGCCCCGGCCCGCTCCCCGCCGCCCCCGCCGAGCGGCATCGGCGGGACGGCCCGCTGGCCCTGGCCCCGCTGGCCGCCGAACCAGCGCCGCACTTTCTGGAACGGGGTGGGCGGCAGCTCCCGCTGACTGCCTCGGGCGAAATGGCGCTCGACGTAGTACTGGCCGACCATGAGCACGGACGTGATCGCCAGATACCAGATCGCGGCGCAGATGAGCAGCGGCACGGGCTGGAACAGCGACAGCGCGATCTCCCGGCTCTTGGAGTAGAGGTCGGTCGTCAGCGGCACGGCCACCACCAGCGACGTCGTCTTGAGCATGGAGATCACTTCGTTGCCGGTCGGCGGGATGATCACCCGCATCGCCTGCGGAAGCACGATCCGTCGCATGATCTGCTGCCGGCGCATGCCCAGGGCGGACGCCGCCTCCGTCTGGCCCTCGCTCACGGACAGGATGCCGGCCCGCACGATCTCGGCCATGTACGCCGACTCGTTCAGCGACAGCCCGATGACCGCGGCCACGAAGAACGTGATCACCTGCTGGGTCTGGAACGAGACGAACTCCGGACCGAACGGGATCCCGAGTCCGAAGCTCGGATAGATCACGCTGATCAGGCCCCAGAACACGAGCTGCGTGTAGACCGGGGTGCCGCGGAACACCCACAGGTAGACCCAGGCCACCGAGGACAGGATCGGGTTCGGCGAGAGCCGCATCATCGCCAGGATCACGCCGAGCAGCACGCCGAAGAACATCGCGAGGACGGTGAGCTCGAGCGTGACCAGGGCGGCGGCGGACAGCCGGCGGTCGAACAGGTATTTCCCGACCGTGTCCCAGTGGAAGGCGGTGTTGTTCACCACGCTGTTGATCAGCATGGCGACGAGGACGCCGATGATCACCACCGCGACCCAGCGGCCGGGGTGGCGGACCGGTACCGCCTTGATGTCTTCGGGAGCCTCGCCCGTCCCCGCGCGAGGCTCCCGTGACGTGGTAGTCACCGCAGGGGCCGGGTCAGCTGGACGCGCCGTTGATCACCGGGTCGGTGATCGCCCCGCTCTGGACCCCCCACTTGTCGAGGATCGCCTTATACGTGCCGTCCGCGATCAGCGCCTTCACCGCGCCGAGGACCGCGTCCTTGGTCGTGCCCGCGGTCTTCGGGATCGCGATGCCGTACGGCGCGGAGTCGTAGACGTCGCCGACCAGCTGCAGCCCGCCGCCGACCTTCTTGACCGCGCCGGCCATCACCGGGGAGTCGGCCAGCACCGCGTCGGCCTTGCCGAGCACGACCGAGTTGGTCGCCTCGTCCTGGGCGTCGTAGCGCTGGACCTGGATCGGGTTGCTGCCGCACTTCTTCTGCCGGGCCGGCAGGTCGTCGGTGTCCTGCACGGTGCCGGTCTGCACGGCGACCTTCTTGCCGCAGGCGTTGTCCGGGTCGAAGTTCGGGTCCTTCGACGCCCACTGGGTGCCGGCGCTGTAGTAGGTGACGAAGTCGACGACCTTCTCCCGCTCCGGGTTGTCGGTGAACGACGACATGCCGATCTCGTACCGGCTGCCCAGCGCGGGCAGGATCGCGTCGAACTTCGACTCCTGGAACTCCGCGGTCAGGCCGAGCTTCTTCGCGATCGCGTCGCCGAGGTCGACGTCGAAGCCGACGATCTTCCCGTTCTGCTTGAACTCGCTCGGCTCGTACGTCGGGTCGGTGCCGACGACCAGCTTGCCGTCACTGGAGATCTTGCTGTCCACCTGCTGGGCGAGCGCGTCGTCCTTCTTCACGTTGTCCAGGTTGAACCCGGCCGAGCCGGACGCGGACGGCTGCGCACCGCCGGAGCCGGAGTCGGTGTCCTCGTTGTTCGCACAGCCGGCAGCGGCCAGAGCCAGGGCCACCGCGGCCGCGACGTACACGCGACGGAGCTTCACCAGAGGCCTCCTCGGGAGCAGTTGCCGGAACCCTAGGCCACGGTCCGGCAAAGCCGCAGCGTAGGTGACCACATCGTGACGGCGGGGGCGATCGGCCTTCACCGCCGCCCGGGAACGCGCCGGGCGGCCGGTCGTCACGGCTGGGCGAGCTCGCCCTTGCCGAGCACCACGACCCCACCGTCGCTGACGTGGTAGCGCTGTCGGTCCATCTCGGGATCCACGCCGATGTGGGCACCGGCGGGGACTTGCACGTTCTTGTCCAGGATGGCACGGCGGACGACCGCGCCGGCTTCGATCCGGGTGCCCGGCATCAGCACCGAGCCCTCCACGTACGCCCCCTGCAGCACGGTCACACCGGGGAAGACCACCGAGTGCCGCACGGTCGACCCGGCGACGATCGAACCGGAGGCGACGATCGACTCCTGGGCGAGCCCACCCTCGATGAACTTCGCCGCCGGCAGCTGTGGGGTGTCGCTGAAGATTGGCCACTGCCGGTTGTAGAGGTTGAAGACCGGATGCACCGCGACGAGGTCCATGTTCGCGTCGTAGTAGGCATCGATGGTGCCGACGTCGCGCCAGTAGCCGCGGTCGCGGTCGGTCGCCCCGGGCACATCGTTGTCGGCGAAGTCGTACACCCGGGCGGTGCCGTCCTTCGTCATCATCGGGATGATGCTGCCGCCCATGTCGTGCACGGACGCCTCTTCGCCTGCGTCGGTGCGCAGCGACTCGATCAGCGCCTCGGTGGTGAAGACGTAGTTGCCCATCGATGCGTACGACTCGTCGGGGCTGTCCGGCAGGGCGGGTGGATCCTCCGGCTTCTCCAGGAAGGCGCGGATCTTGCCGTGCTCGTCGGAGTCGATGATGCCGAAGCTGCTGGCCTCGTCGCGCGGCACCCGGATGCCGGCCACGGTCACCGCGGCCTTGGTCTCGATGTGCTGCTCGACCATCTGCCGGGGGTCCATCCGGTAGACGTGGTCGGCGCCGAACACGACGATGTGGTCGGGCTGGTCGTCGTAGATCAGGTTGAAGCTCTGGAAGATCGCGTCGGCGCTGCCGGTGAACCAGCGCGGGCCGAGGCGCTGCTGCGCCGGCACCGGGGTCACGTAGTTGCCGAGGATCGTCGACATCCGCCAGGTCGTCGTGATGTGCCGGTCCAGCGAGTGCGATTTGTACTGGGTGAGCACGGCTATCCGGAGGTAGCCGGCATTGACCAGATTCGACAGCACGAAGTCGATGAGCCGGTACGAACCGCCGAACGGCACGGCCGGCTTGGCCCGGTCCGCCGTCAACGGCCAGAGCCGCTTTCCCTCACCGCCCGCGAGAACAATCCCGAGGACACGAGGGTTGCTACGCATGGAATGACCCTAACCTGTGGGTTGTGCGAGTGGGAGTGCTGACGCGGGAGTATCCGCCCGACGTCTACGGGGGTGCCGGCGTACACGTGGATTTCCTCGTCCGGGAGTTGCGGCGCCTGGTCGACGTCGACGTGCACTGCTTCGGAGCGCCGCGGGACGACGCCATCGGGCACGCCGTGCCGGTCGGCATGGCCGGCCGCAACGCGGCGCTGCAGACGCTGGCGGTGGACCTCGAGATCGCCGACGGGGTCGGCGAGTGCGACGTGCTGCACTCGCACACCTGGTACGCGAACGTCGCCGGCGTGCTCGGCGGCCTGCTGCACGGCATCCCGCACGTGCTCACCGCGCACTCGCTGGAGCCGCAGCGGCCGTGGAAGGTCGAGCAGCTCGGCGGCGGCTACCGGGTGTCGTCCTGGGCCGAGCGGACCGCGTATCGCAACGCCGACGCGGTGATCGCCGTCAGCCAGGGGATGAAGACGGACATCCTTGCGGTGTATCCGTTCATGGATCCAGACAAGGTGCACGTCGTGCACAACGGCATCGACACGGTGCTGTACGCGCCGGATCACGAGACCACCGTGCTCGAGCGGTACGGCGTCGACCCGGACCGGCCGTACGTGGTCTTCGTCGGCCGGATCACCCGGCAGAAGGGCGTCGGGCACCTGCTCGCGGCCGCCCGCGACTTCGTGCCCGAGGCGCAGCTGGTGCTCTGCGCCGGCGCGCCGGACACCCCCGAGATCGGCGCGGCCACCGCCGAAGCGGTCGAGTCGCTGCGGGAGACCCGCACCGGCGTCGTCTGGATCTCCGAGATGCTGCCCCGGCCGGAGGTGGTCCAGCTGCTCACGCACGCGACGCTGTTCGTCTGCCCGTCGGTGTACGAGCCGCTCGGGATCGTCAACCTGGAGGCGATGGCCTGCGAGACCGCGGTGGTCGCCTCCGCGGTCGGCGGCATTCCCGAGGTCGTCGCGGACGGCGTGACCGGGCTGCTGGTGCCGTACGCGCCGGCGTACCCGGAGGGCTTCGAGGGGGCGCTGACCGAGGCGGTCAACTCCCTCGTCACCGACCCGGACCGGGCCGCCGAGATGGGCAAGGCCGGTCGTGCCCGGGCCGAGCGGGAGTTCGGCTGGGACGCGATCGCCCGCCGCACCGTCGAGGTGTACGGCTCGCTGCGTTAGGGCGTGTCGCCCAACTGGTGGTGGCTGCCGGCGGCGTCCAGGCGGCGTCCGGCAAGGCGGAGGGGTCGGCCGACACCGGGGTTGTATCGGTCGATCCCCGACAACGCCGCCGGTCGTCGCCTGGGCGTCGCCGGCGCCGCCAGCCGGTCGGGAGACACACCCTAGGTGCCGGTGAAGCGGGGGGCGCGGCGCTCGCGCGCGGCGAGCAGGCCCTCGTCGACGTCCTTCGTGCGGTAGTTGGCCCCCTGCGCGGCCGCCTCGGCGTCGAGCTGCTCGGCCAGCGTGCGGTTGCCGGCGGCGGCCAGCGACTGCTTGAGCTGGCGGACCGGCTGCGGGGCGCTGCGGGCGATCGCGGCGGCCAGCTCCAGTGTGCGCGGCAGCACGTCCTGCGTCGGCAGCGCCTCCAGCGCCAGCCCGTAGTCCGCCGCCTCGACGCCGGTGAACAGCCGGCCGGTGTAGAGCAGCTCGGCCGCCCGCTGCGGCCCCACCAGCCGGGGCAGCGTCCAGGAGCCGCCCATCCCGGGGTGGATGCCGAGCCGGACGAAGTTGAAGCCGATCTTCGCGTCCCGGGCCACCACGGCCAGGTCGCAGGCGACCGCGACGCACGCGCCGGCACCGATCGCGTGCCCGTTGACCGCGGCCAACACCGGGAACGGCGCCCGCACCACCGACAGGAACACCTCGTAGAACTCGCGCATCGACGCGGTCTGGTCCTCGCCGGCCTTGGCCCGGGCCGCCTTGTCGGCCAGCAGCGCGAGGTCGCCGCCGCCGGAGAACGCCGAGCCGGCTCCGGTGAGCACGACCGCGCGGACGTCCTCCCGCTCGGTCAGCCCGGCCAGCGCGGCGGCCAGGTCGCCACCCATCTCCGCGGTCATCGCGTTGCGCCGGTCCGGGTCGGTGAAGGTCACCAGCACCACGCCGGCGTCCTGCTCGGCCAGCTGGACGAGGGTCATGCGCGCAGTATCTCCGCCACCGCGGTGCACGTGCCCGGCTCCACCTCGGTGAAGCCGGCGTCCTGGACCACCGGCAGGTCCCGGCGCAGCAGCTCGGCCCACCGCCGCCCGCTCGCGGTACGCACCGCGAGCGGGAAGCCGCGGGCGTGCCACCGGTCCGCGGTGCCGGCGTCGAGGGCAGACAGGCCGAGCTGGGCGGCGTGGCCGACCTGGGCCATCGCCTTGCCGGCGGTCATCTCCAGGTCCGGGTTGAGCCAGAGCACCGGCAGCCCGGGCGGCGGCGGGGGCGGCGGCTGCGGGTCGGTGAGGTCGGTGCCGGCGACCTGGAGCCGGGCCAGGTCGCGCGGCCAGCCGTCGAGCGGGACCGGCGGGAAGACGCGGACCTCGGCGCTGCCGCGGGTGACGGTGATGCCGTCCAGCGCTTCGACCCGCCGCCACTCCGCGCCCCGGGCCCGGCGCACCACCTTGCGGATCCGCGCGTCCGTCCACGCGGTCAGCGCGCCGGCCCACTCGCCGTCACCATACGTACGCGGGTCGGTGAGCAGCGTAAGCACGGCCAGCGCGGCGGCCTCCAGCGCGTCGGTCCGCGCCGGCGGCGTGGCCCGCTCCACCCGCACCACGAGCGGCAGCACGTACTGCGGCGCCAGGTCACGCGGGTCGCCCGGCTGCACGCCGGTCACCGCACCCCCTCCGGTCCAGCCGCCCGCCCGGGCGAGATAACGCGCAGCCCCGGCCGCCAGGGCCGGGGCCGAGCAGGTCGGGCAGGAGTCAGCCGGCGGCAGCCTTCAGCGCGTCGCCGAGCGCGGTGGCCTCCTCGGCGGACATCTCGACGACGAGCCGACCGCCACCTTCCAGCGGGACGCGCATGACGATGCCGCGCCCCTCCTTGGTGACCTCCAGCGGACCGTCTCCCGTCCGCGGCTTCATGGCCGCCATTCGTGCCTCCTCCAGCGGGTCCTGCCGGGCCCGCGCCGATCTCTGACCTGGACGCTCGGTGACCGCGGTAGCGCTCGGCCGAGCAGTGTGGCGCCGATCATTGTTCCTGATCGCACGCTGGGGAGGAAACCGGGCCGCGCCGCTGGCCGTACGGTGAGTGCCGGAAGGACCGCTCCACCGTCCGTCGCCGTCCCGGGAGGTCCGTGTGTCCGACACCGTGCTGGTCAGCGCGAGCGAGGGCGTCACCACAGTCACACTCAACCGGCCCGACGCACTCAACTCGTTCACCAACGAGCTCAAGGACACGCTGCTGGAGACGTTGCTGCAGGTCGCCGCGGATCCGACGGCGCGCGCGGTGGTGATCACCGGGGCCGGCCGCGGCTTCTCCGCCGGCCAGGACCTGCGCGAGCACGGCGACGCCCTCGCCAGTGGCGACTCAGCCCCGCTGAGCACGGTCGAGCGGCACTACAACCCGATCTGCCTGGCGCTGGCGACGATGCCCAAGCCGGTCATCGCGGCGGTGAACGGGATCGCGGCCGGTGCCGGGGCCTCGCTGAGCTTCGCCTGCGACTTCCGGATCGCGGCCGACAGCGCGAAGTTCCTGCTCGCGTTCGCCAACGTGGGGCTCGCGCTGGACACCGGCGCGTCCTGGACGCTGCCGCGGCTGATCGGGCACGCCCGGGCGACGGCGCTGGCGATCCTGGCCGAGCCGGTGAGCGCGTCGGCGGCGCTGGAGATGGGTCTGGTCAACGCGGTGGTGCCGGGCGACGAGCTGGAGCCGACGGCGTTCGAGCTGGCGGCCCGGCTGGCCGCCGGGCCCACCGCCGCGTACGCCGCGATCAAGGAGCAGCTGCTCTACTCCGCTGCGCACCCGCTCGCCTCCGCGCTGGAGCGGGAGGGCGAGCTGCAGAACGCGCTCGGCACCAGCCCGGACCACCAGGAGGCGACGGCCGCGTTCCTGCGCAAGGAGAAGCCGGTCTTCCGCGGCCGCTGAGCGCTCAGCGCACGCTGACCGGGGCGGCCCGCCAGCACTCCACCAGGTGGTCGTCGACCAGCCCGCACGACTGCATCAACGCGTATGCCGTGGTCGGGCCGACGAACCGGAACCCACGCGTGCGCAGTTCCTTCGCCATCGCGGTGGACTCCGGCGAGGTCGGCGGGACGTCCGCGAACGAGACCGGCCGCGGTCGGGTCGCCGGGTCGGGTGCGAACGACCAGAGCAGCCGGCCGAGCCCGGCCGGAAGCTCCAGCGTGGCCCGCGCGTTGGCGATGGCCGCCTCGATCTTGGCCCGGTTGCGGACGATGCCGGTGTCGGCCAGCAGCCGCCGCACGTCCGCGTCGTCGAACCGGGCCACCAGCTCGGGGTCGAACCCGGCGAACGCGCTGCGGAACGCCGGCCGCTTGCGCAGGATCGTCAGCCAGGACAGCCCGGACTGGAACGCCTCCAGGCAGAGCTTCTCGAACAGCCGCACGTCGTCGTGCTGCGGCACGCCCCATTCGTCGTCGTGATAGGCCAGGTAGATCTCGGTCGCGCCGGCCCAGCCGCAGCGCGGGCGGCCGTCCGCGCCGATGATGATGTCGTCCACGACCCCGGAAGCTAGCGCGTGCCGCCCGGTCATTGGTGGATGCGGGCGGCGGCCAGGCGGCGTCCGGCAAGGCGGAGGGGTCGGCCGATACCGGGGTTGTATCGGTCGATCCCCGACAACGCCGCCGGTCGTCGCCTGGGCGTCGCCCGCGCCGCCAGGCAGTTGGGAGACACGCTCTAACCCTGGTGCGGGTAGCGCACGTCGGTCGGCGGGTCGAGGTTCTCCTTGATCGTCCGCGGCGAGACCCAGCGCTGCAGGTTGAGGATCGAGCCGGCCTTGTCGTCGGTGC
>DATBFW010000092.1:0-35507 GCA_036558285.1 Mycobacteriales bacterium
CTAGTAGGAGGACGGCGTCCCATAGGCGGCCGGCTGCTCGTACGAGGACGGCGTCCCGTAAGAGGACGGCGGCTCGTACGAGGACGGCGTCCCGTAAGAGGACGGCGGCTCGTAGGAGGACGGGGTCCCGTAAGAGGCCGGCGGCTCGTAGAAGGCCGGCGTCCCGTAGGCGGCCGGCGGCTCGTAGGAGGACGGCGTCCCGTAGGAGGACGGCGTCCCGTAGGAGGACGGCGTCCCGTAGGAGGACGGCGTCCCGTAAGAGGACGGCTGCTCGTAAGAGGACGGCGTCCCGTAAGAGGACGGCGTCCCGTACGAGGATGTCGTCCCATAGGCGGCCGGCGGCTCGTACGAGGGCGGCTGCTCGTAGGAGGACGGCGGCTCGTAGGAGGACGGCGTCCCGTAAGAGGACGGCGGCTCGTAAGAGGACGGCGGCTCGTAAGAGGACGGCGTCCCGTAAGAGGACGGCTGCTCGTCGGAGGACGGCGTCCCATAGGCGGCCGGCGGCTCGTAAGAGGATGTCGTCCCATAGGCGGCCGGCGGCTCGTAAGAGGATGTCGTCCCGTAAGCGGACGTCCCGTTGGAGGAAGTGGCCCGGTAGGCGGACGGCGCCTGGTAGGCGGGCGCCGGCTCGTATGAGGAAGTCGTCCCGTAGGAGGACGTGGTCCCGTATGAGGACGTGGTCCCGTAGGCGGGTGGGGACTCGTAGGCAGGTGGGGACTCGTAGGCGGGTGGCGGCGGCGGTTCGTACGGCGGCGGCAGCTCGCTGCTCACCGGTTCCGCGGACAGACCCCGGTTGGCGTCCGCCGCGTACGGACCGTACGACCCCGAGTCCAGCCACTCCGTGATCGAGGGTTCCTCGACCCGCCGCCGCGACCGCCGCGACCCCACCGCCTCGTCCCCCCGTGAATGTCGGCTCATCGCCGCTTCCCCCCTTTCCGCTGCTCGGCCGGCAGCGCCAGCACACCGCGAAGCGGGCGCCCGCACCAGCCGGCCAGGTGCCGGTCGACGTCCTCGGCGAACACCTCGAGCGCCGAGGCGACCAGGCCAGTCGTCCCGTCCGGGTGGGAGCATGCCCCACGCCCGGACACGATCGAGCACCACCGGTGCAGCCGGCTCACCGTGGACCGGTCACCCTTCCCGGTGGCGAGCGCGGTCAGCGCGCCGGCGATCGCCGGCAGCCCGTTGAGGCAGGCGCCGCACTGGCCGGCCGACTGGTCGGCCAGGTAGCGCGCCAGCCGCGCGGTCTCGTCCAGCCCGCAGGCCCGGTCCGGCAGCGCGATGACGATGCCGGCACCGAGCGTCCCGCCGGCCGCCGCCATCCCGGTGTGCGAGAGCGGCGCGGACATCGCGGTCGTCGCCGGCAGCCAGCGACCGGCGCAACCGCCGACCAGCACCGCGCCGACCTGCTCGGTCAGCCAGCCAACCCCGGACAGCGCCTGCTCGACGGTGGCTCCGACCGGCACCTCGACCACCGACGGCTGCGCGACCGCGCCGCGCACGGTCAGCACCAGCGACCCAGGCTCCTCCGGCCGGCCGACCTGCCGGAACCATTCGGAGCCGTTGCGGGACAGCAGCGCGAGGTTGGCCATCGTCTCCACGTTCTGCACCAGCGTGGGCCGGCCTTTCACGCCGCGCTCCGCGGTCTGCGGCGGGTTGTGCGCCGGCAGCGCCGCGTTCCCGGACAGCAGCGCGGCGGTCGCCGACGACTCACCGGTGACGTACCGGTCCGGCGCCGCGACGAGCTTCATCGGCGCCTCGTCGGTGCCGGCCCGGCGCCGCTCGCCCATCGCCCGTTCCATCACGTCGTACACGCCGGGCCGGTCGACGATCGAGACCAGGATCTGCCGTGCCTCGACCGCGTCGGCGGCGACCTGCGCCCCGTCCAGGATGAGGTGCGGCAGCCGGCTGATGAGGAACGTATCCTTCTCCCCCAGCGGGTCCCCGGCGGCGCCGTTGACGACCACCACCGGCTTGCCGCCCGCCCCCCGGACGGCCTGCACCTTCGCGTCCACCGGGAAGCCGGCGCCGCCGCGGCCGCGCAGCCCGCTCTCGGCGATCAACCGGCCGGCGCCGGCCGTGCGCAGCGGCCCGAACCTGGCCCGGTGCTCGCCCAGGCTCACCGGCCGCCCGTCCGGCCGCACCCCGGCCAGCAGCCGGGGCACGCTGGAACCGCCCGCGGCGGTCGTCCCCGCGGGCTCCGCCACCGCCGGCACCGGCCGGCGTTCCCACATCCCGGTCGGCCACTCGCCGGTGAGCTCACCGGCCGGCGCCCCGGCCGGCGCGGGCTGGCCCGGCACGTCTTCCCGCACCCACTCGCCGGTCGCGGACTGCTCCGGCCAGTGCGGCCGGTGGTAGGTCGGCGCGCTCACTTCTGCCCCGTGGTCTGTGTGGTGCCCGAGCGCTTCGACCAGCCCGGCGCGAACGGTCCCTGCTTGGCCCAGGTGAAGACGATCGCCACCGCGCAGGCGGTGAGCAGCACCGCGCTGGCCCGCAGCAGCGCCCGCCGCGGCCAGCCGGCGACGATCCGCCAGGCCGTGGCCAGCAGCACGAGCGCGACGCAGGCGAGGGTGAACAGCACCGACCACGTCTTGCGGACGTCGGAACCGGTGCCGAGGGTGTGCACGACGGCCAGCGGCCAGCACAGGTACGCAGTCCAGTGCACGGCGCGCCACGTCTCGTACCCGATCCGCTGGCGCAGCAGGCTCGTCACGATCATCGCGATGACGAGGTCGGAGGCCAGCGCGCCGAGCCCCATCCAGATCGGCCGGTACGTCCCGATGAACGGGATCACCGACTCCTGAACGGTGATCGTCACGTAGTCGTCGATGACCGCAGCGCCGACGTGCAGCGCGAGCAGCACGAGCACGAACAGCGAGACGTTGCGGTGCAGGCCCTGGGTGACGAACCGCGGCCAGCGCGTGCTGGACAGCCGGGTGCCGGCGACGATGCCGAGCACCATGCTGATCGTGAGCAGGGCAAGCGCGACGATCCCGCTGGCCCGGGTCAGATACCAGGTCAGCTGAGGGTTGCTGAGCAGGCCGCTCATGCGGCGTCCTCCCGGTCCGCGGGCCAGCCGGCCACCCGGTGCACCGCGCCGTACTCGTCGACCAGCCGGGACGGCAGCCCGAGTGCGGCCAGCCAGTCGGGCGCACGCCGGCCGCGGACGATCGCCGCGGTGCTCGCGGTGTTCGCGTCGACGCAGTTGGCCGCGGTGACGGTCACCGTGCGCCAGACCGGCTCGGCGGGCAGGCCGGTGCGCGGATCGAGCACGTGGTGGTAGGTGGTGCCGCTGCGACGCCAGCGCCGGACCACGGTGCTCGACGTGGCGAGGCCACCGCCGTGCATCCGGACGACCGGACCGGTGCGCCCCGGTGTCGTCACATCCTCGCGCGCGGTGTCGTCGGTGAGCCGCACCGGCCAACCGGCCGGCGGCACCGGACCGGCCGCGGCAAGGTCGCCGCCGACGTTGACCAGGACGCCGGCGCCGGTTTCGGCGGCGATCGCGGCGGCGGCCCGGTCGACCGCCAGTGCCTTCGCGGTCGCGCCGAGGTCGAGTGCGGTGCCGGCCGGGATGTGGATCGCGTCGTCGCCGAGCTCGATCTGCCGCCAGGCGCCGGTCGGCGGTGGCGCGGGGCTGGCGGCCGGCGCGTCGTCGGGCAGGGCGGCGTAGTCGGCGTCGTACCCGGCGGCCACCAGCGCACCGCCGAGCATCGGGTCGACGTCGCCGCCGGTCTGCTCGGCCGCCGTCAGCGCGGTCCGCACGGCCGTCGCGAACAGCGGGCTGACCCGCACGGTGTCGCCGGCTGCGGCATTGACGGCCATCAGCTCGGAATCGGCGCGGAACCGGCTGCACGCCAGGTCGATCGCGGCCAGTTCCGCCCGCAGGATGCCCATCGCGGTCCCGAGCGCGTCGGGCCGCGCGTCCAACAGCAGCTCCCCGTACGTTCCGAGCGCCTCGAACCGGCCGCGCACCACCTGCGCTTCCCGGGGCACAGTGAGCTGGGCCCGTGCGGCGTGAGCCGGCGGGGTCGGTGGCGGGGAAGAACCGGCGTGGTGCTGGGCCGGGGCGGGGGCGGCTGGGTTCACGTGCCGCCGGTCGGGGTCGGCTCGGGCGCCGGATCCGTCGTCGGCGACGGGGTCGGTGCCGCGGTGGTGGTCGGCGGTGCCGGCGGCGGAGCGGGCGCAGTGGTCGTCCGCGGCGGCGGTGCCGGCGTCTGGGTCGGCGTCGGCCTCGGCGCGGTGCGCCGGGGTGCCGGGGCCTCGGTCGTCGGGTCCGGCGCGGGCGGCGCGTACGTCATCGGTGGCTGGTACGGGGGCCCGGCCTTGCTCGTCGCCGGTGCCGGCCGCTTCGCCCTGGTCGCGGTCTTGGCCTTCACTGCGGTCCGCGCCGGTGCCTTCGCGGCGGGCACGGCCTTCGTCGCGGTGGTCGTCTGCGCCGGCGTGGCTCCGGCGATTGCGGCGGCCAGCCCGCCGGTGGCGATCACGGCACCGGCCGCCACCCCCTTGGTGACCAACGACAGCCGCCTGAGGGCGCGGTCGCGATGGTGGTGGGCAGGGGGATGAGCCATCGAGTTCCTTCCCGGGCGTGCCGAACCGTGCCGATCCCCGAAATGCCGGGCCGCCCCACAGCGACCCCCGGCGCCGCATTCCCCCTGTGCCGCACCGGTGCGGGCACCCGCCTCACCACTGGCGCCCGGTCGTTCTGGATCACGCCAGGCGAGATCCGCGCGCAAGGTTTTATCAAGAACCGATTCTGAAGTCGACTCGCATCACCGTAAGGCTTCACACAACGACGCCCCGTCGTCACGACGGGGCGGGCATGTCACGCGGTTGCGGCTTCGCCGTCGTCCAGGTAGGCCTGCCAACGTGGGTCCGGATTACGGAATCCGAGCACCCGCCAGGCCATCCCGGACGGGGCTCTCGGCGGTGTTCCTAACCGCCAGCCCAGGTCTACCAGGGCGCGGTCCGCCTTGGTGTGATTGCAGCGGGCGCACGAGGCGACCACGTTCTCCCAGGTGTGCGCGCCGCCGCGGCTGCGCGGGACGACGTGGTCGAGAGAGGTGGCGGCGGTGCCGCAGTAGACGCAGCGGCCGCCGTCGCGGGCGAAGACCGCGCGACGGGTCAGCGGGACCTGCGCCCGGTACGGAACGCGGACGTAGCGGGTCAGCCGCAGCACGCTCGGCACCGGCACGGCGGTGGTCGCGGAGTGGAACGCGCCGTCGCCCTCTTCTACCGGAATTGCCTTCTGGCTCAGCACCAGCACGACAGCCCGGCGGCAGGACACCACACACAGGGGCTCGTACGTCGCATTGAGCAGCAACGTCACAGTTGCTGGCGGCACGGCCCCACCTCCTCGAGGTGAGACTAGTGAACCTGAAGGAGGCCCTGGACGCACGCGTTTAGGGCCGCACTTCACACGAACGTCGCAGGCAAACCGGCCGTCCCCACTCACCGACACCACCGCACCGGCGCGCCCACCAAACCCGCCCACCGACGTCCACCCACCGCCCACCACCAACCCCGCCGGGCAACCGCCAACCGGAGTCGGCGGCACACCCGTACGGCCGCCCCGACTCGACGCCCGAGCCGCGCCAGCCCGCCCGCAGCGCCGGCCCCGATCAGCCGGGTGGCCCGACCGGTAGTAGCTCGCCCGTGGCCCCGGCCGGAGCGGGTCGCGCGGTGGGTACGGCCGGTCTGGTGGGCGAGACGCGCCAATCGGCCGGAGCCACCCCGACCCTCGGCGAACCCCGCCCGAACCTCGGCCAGTGGGGTGGTAGGCCGACGGAACTACGAGCGGCAGGGGGCGCAGATAGGGCCCGTCCACCGGCCGCCAGTGGGGCCGCCGGTCGGGTTGGGGGCGTCCGAGGGGCCTGCCGGCCGATCAGCCGGGCTGCCCGCATCGGCGCCGGGCGGCGGACCGCTGTTCCCGGGAAGCCGCCGCCCGTCGGAGGACCGCCGGGTGTGGTGCACGGGCGAACCGAACTGTCTTCCGGCCGGGCCGCCCGCCCGTCGGCGGGGCGGGCGCTGGTGCGCGGGCGGACGGTCTGGTGCGGTGGGTTGGGTTAGCGGAGGCGGGCTCGGAGGTCGGCGATCTCCTCCGGGGTGTGACGCGCGAGTATCGCCTCGAGGTCGGCCCGCTCGGCCGGTGTCCGGTACGAGGCGAGCTCGGCCCGCAGTCGGTTGCGCTCCATGCGCTCGGCGCGCCGGCCGCGGAATCGGGCGGTGGCGGAGGCGGTCAGGGACGGGAGCATGATCGTTCTGTCCTTCGTGTTGGATCTCGTTCGTTGACGACTCAAGTGTACTGGATCGATAAAGTCGCGCGGATGTCGGCGGTGTGAACTCTTCGACCCCCGGCGGCCCGACCACGGTCCGCGCGCCTCTAACCTCGTACGCCGTGACCGACCCGCGCCAGGACCTGCGCCCCGGCCCCCCCGACTACCCGGCCGCCGAGCGGCTCGACCTCGTCGAGCAGCTGCACGGGTTCGAGGTAGCCGACCCGTACCGATGGCTGGAGGACGCGGCCGACCCACGCACCGAGGCCTGGTCGCAGGCCCAAGACGAGCTGGCCCGCGCCACCCTGGACGCACTGCCCGGCCGCGACCGGCTCACGGAGCGGCTGACCAAACTGCAGCGGACCGGCACGGTCCGCGCGCCGTCCTGGCGGGGCGGGCGCGCCTTCTACACCCGCCGCGAACCGGACCAGGAGCACGAGGCGCTGCTGGTGCGCGAGGCCGACGGCACCGAGCGGGTGCTGATCGACCCGACCGAACTCGACCCGAGCGGCACGACGACGCTGGACGCGGCCGTGCCGAGCGTCGAGGGCGATCGCCTCGCCTACCAGCTGTCCACCGGCGGCGACGAGGAGTCCCGGCTCTACGTCATCGACGTCGCCACCGGCGAGCGGCTGGACGGCCCGATCGACCGCTGCCGCTACTCCCCCATCGGCTGGCTGCCGGGCGGGCAGGAGCTCTACTACGTGCGGCGGCTGGCGCCGGACGCGGTGCCGGCCGGCGAGGAGCAGTTTCACCGGCGGGTGTGGCGGCATCGGGTGGGCGCCGACCCGGCGACGGACGTCGAGGTGCACGGCGCCGGCCTCGACCCGACCAACTACTACGACGTGCGCGCCTCCCGGGACGGACGCTGGCTGCTGGTCACCGCGTCCGCCGGCACCGCACCGCGGGACGACGTCTGGATCGCCGACCTGACCGGCGACGGCGTGCTGCGGTCGGTGCAGGAAGCCGTGGACGCGCGCGCGTACCCGTGGATCGGTCCGGATGGCCAACTCTACGTGCAGACCGACAGGGACGCGCCGCGCGGCCGGCTGGTCCGCGCCGACCCGACCGATCCCGCGTACGAGAACTGGGTCGACGTCGTGCCCGAGTCGCCGGATGAGGTGCTCTCCGGCACCGTGCTGCTGTCCTCCGCGGACGGCGCAGGAGACGTGGTCGCCGTCGTGGCCGCGCACTCGCGGGACGCCGCCGACACGCTGTCGTGGTGGGACGCGGCATCGGCCGCCAGGCTCGGCACGGTGACCGGTCTCGGCGCCGGCAGCGTGGCCGGGATGACCGGGCGGCCGGAGGGCGGTCGTGAGGCCTGGATCGGCTACACGGACCACGTGACGCCACCCATGGTGTGGCGCTGGACCGCCGACGACCCGACCGCCGTTACGCGGTGGGCGCTCGCACCAGGCGCCGGCGAAGCGCCTGCCGTGCACGTGAGCCGGGTGCACTACGAGTCGGTCGACGGCACGCGGGTGCACATGTTCGTGGTCGCTCCGGTCGCGGCGCCGGACCGGCCCCGCCCGACCGTGCTCTACGGCTACGGCGGCTTCGACATCGCGCTCACTCCCGCGTACACGCCGACGATGCTGGCCTGGGTCGAGGCCGGCGGGGTCTGGGCAGTCGCGAACCTGCGCGGCGGCTCGGAGAACGGTGAGCAGTGGCACCGCGATGGCATGCGCGAGCACAAGCAGCACGTGTTCGACGACTTCGCCGCGGCGGCGGAGTGGCTGACCGGCGCCGGCTGGACGACGCGCGAGCAACTCGGCATCTTCGGGGGTTCGAACGGCGGCCTGCTCGTCGGCGCCGCCCTCACCCAGCGGCCGGAGCTGTACGCCGCGGTGGTGTGCAGCGCGCCGCTGCTGGACATGGTCCGGTACGAGCTGTTCGGGCTGGGCCGCACCTGGAACGACGAGTATGGAACGGCGGCCGACGCGGTCGAGCTCGGCTGGCTGGTCGCGTACTCCCCGTATCACCACGTGCGGGACGGCGTCGACTACCCGGCCGTGCTGTTCACGACGTTCGACAGCGACACCCGGGTCGACCCGCTGCACGCCCGGAAGATGTGCGCGGCGCTGCAGCACGCGACCGCCGGCACGCGGCCGGTGCTGCTGCGGCGGGAGAAGGACGTCGGCCACGGCGCGCGCTCCGTCAGCCGGACCGTGTCGCTGTCGGTCGACCAGCTGGCGTTCCTCGCCGAGCGGCTGGGACTGCGGCTGTGAGCGCCACCGAGGAGGCCGTCGAACAAGGCCGGTCGTTCGGACAGTTCATCGCGGACAACCGCGACGCGATCATCGTCAAGCCGATCCACATCGTCCTCATCATCGTGCTGGCGCTGGTCGTGCGGTGGCTGCTGTTCCGGGCGATCAACCGGCTGGTGCGCTCGACCGCCGAGAGCGACACACCGGCCGTGCTGCGGCCGCTGAAGGAACGCCGCTCCAACGGAGCCGAGGCCGGCGAGGTGACCGAGCGCCGCCGGCAGCGCGCCGAGACGGTCGGATCGCTGCTGCGCAGCATCACGTCGCTGGTGATCGGCGTGCTCGCGGTGATGCTGGTGCTCGGCGAGATCGGCTTCAACCTCGGCCCGTTCATCGCCGGTGCCGGCATCGTCGGCGTCGCCGTCGCGTTCGGCGCGCAGAACGTGATCAAGGACTTCCTGTCCGGGATCTTCATGGTGCTCGAGGACCAGTACGGCGTGGGCGATGTCGTCGACCTCGGGGCGGCCAGCGGCACGGTCGAGGCGGTCGGCCTGCGCGTGACCCGGGTGCGCGACGGCAACGGGACGCTCTGGTATGCCCGCAACGGCGAGGTGCTCCGGGTCGGCAACAAGAGCAAGGGCTTCGCCCTGGTCACCGTCGACCTGCCGGTCCCGTACGGGTCGGACGTGGATGCGGCCGGGACGACGATGCTGGCGGCCGCCGACGAGCTGGTCCGCGGCGACGACGTCGCCGAGGCTGTGCTCGAGGAGCCGAAGCTGCTCGGCGTCGAGGAGATCGACGTCGAGCGCGGCGTGGTGCTGCGGCTGACGGTGAAGGTGCGGCCGGCGGACCAGTGGCGGATCGCCCGCGCGCTGCGGCAGCGGATCGCCGACCGGCTGGACGAGACCGGGATCCGCCGCGGCAACGGCAATGGCCTGGACGTGCACACCGGGCCGGCCCGGGGTGAGCCCACGGCGCCGCCGGCCGACGGCTCCGGTGGCGAGCCGCCGACCGGCCCCACGGACTCGGATCCCACTCCTCGCTGACCCGCCGACCGGCGCGGCAGCAGGCGCGCCCGGGCGCGCGGAAGCCACGAAAGACCCGGTGGACGCACCCCCGTCACCCCCGTTTCCCGCCGCTTGCCGACCGGGCGAACCCGCTTGTACGGTCACTCTATTCGAACGTGTGTTCGAACGGGAGTGGCACGAAAGGGTGACGTCGGGTGGGCACGGAGGTGACGCTGGGTCCCGCCGGCCGGAGCGGCCGCGGCTACCTCAGCGAGCCCGCATTGACCGGTCCTGGGGCGATTGTGGTCCACGACGCTTACGGGCTGCTGCCCCATGTCCGGCGGCGCTGCGACTGGCTGGCCGAGGCCGGGTTCGTTGCCCTGGCCGTGGACCTCTACGACGGGCGCGTGGCGCACACGCCGGCCGAGGCCGAGCGGCTGGCCGGCGGGCTCGACCAGGTGCGTGCCCGCGGCATGGTCGCGATCGCCGCGACCCAGTTGCTGGCCCGGCCGAAGGTGCGGCCGCAGCGGGTCGGCGCGGTCGGGTTCGGCCTTGGCGGGCGGCTCGCGCTGCGCGCCGCGACCACCGGCGCCCTCGACGCGATCGTCGCGTTCTACGCGGTGCTCGCGCCGGCGGACCGGTCGCTGGTGCCGTGCCCGACCCTGCTGCACCTGACCGGCGGCCCGGACGAGCAGGATGCGAGCGTCCGCGCGTTCCTGCACGATCTGCGTACGTCCGGCACGGAGTTGACGGTGCGGACCTGGTCCGGACTGCCGGTCGGGTTCGCCAACGGCGACCGCCCGGACTACCGCGAGAAACCCGCGGTCGCCGCCTGGGTCGAGACCGCCGGGTTCCTCGCCGGCCACCTCCGCCAGTAACGCCCGCGCCGACCGCCGGCCGGTCAAGCCATGGGCGGGGGCCGGCCGGAGCGAGCCCCCGCCCGTTGGGTCACGCCGGATGCGGGACCGGCACGGTGACGCGGATTGTTTCGGTGCCGTCGGCGCTGATGGTCTTGCTCGGGTCGGTGCCGCATGTCTCGATCGCCGCTGCGGTCGCGGCGAACGTCGCGACCCCGCTGGCGTGCAGCGGCACCACGAAGTCGAAGGCGACGGTCGCGGCCCGGGCGAACACGTCCGGCTCGGCGGTGCCGCCGTCCGTACTCCCGTCGAACCGGCGCAGCTGCCAGCTCAGCGCCCCGGGATCGGGCCGGATGCCGGACAGCCTCAGCCGGTACGCCAGGCTCACGTCGTGCTCGCCCGGCGGCATCCGCACCGCATCGGGCCCGCCGATCGACAGCCGCGCGGCGGCCGGGTCCCGCTCGGTGAGCTGCGCGTCGCCGGCGCCCTCGATCCCGCCGTTCGCCACGCCGAACGCGGTCCAGTCCAGCACGACCTGCGGGAAGTCGAACTGCGCGGCGCCGCCGCCGGGCAGGCTCGTGTTGCGCAGCGGGATCCGCGCCGGCAGACCGGCGATCAGCCCGCTGACCACCCCGGGCACCTGGTCGGCGTTCTCCGCGAGCTCGACGGCCCCGTACACCAGCAGCGCTCCGAACAGGGGGATCAGGTCGCCGATGAGCCAGGTCAGCGGGTCACCCACGCTGGAGGAGTGGTCGGCGTGGACGTGCGGCACCGACTGCGGTGGCTGGGCGTCCGCGATCGGCGCGACGGAGAGCGTCTCGATGACGTCGATGTCGAAGCCGATCGCGTCGTGCGTGCCGTGCACGGACGTCACGACCGTCGCCGGCTCGGAGGCAGACACGCGGACAGAGTCGACGTCGTCGTTGTCCGCTGCCGCAACCGCTGCGTCGACCATGGTCTGGAGCGTCGTAACCGGAATCCGGACACCGAACGGCGTGTCCGTGAACCCCGTCCTATGGCCGCGCGACAGGGGCGACACCGTGGCGAACCCCGCCGCGGCCTGGTCCTGGGTCAGCCTGGGCAGCGGGAACCCTGGCCCGGGCGGCACGACCGGGAAGCCGGGATCGACCAGCCAGATGCCCAGCCGCAGGATCGGGATGCCGGCCGCGTCCGTCGCGGCGATCACGTTCGGCCCGGCGAGGACCGATCCGGACCCGCCCAGCAGTCCGGCAGCGTCGAGGAGTGCCTGCTGCACGGTGCCGACCAGCCCGTCGATGCTCGCGAGAGTGGCGGCCGGATCCGGCGGCTCGAGGTCGATCACGATCGCAGGCGGTCCGACGACGACGGTCGTGTCCCGCAGGACTGGCACCGACCGGGTGGCGGTCTGGTGCTGGTCGTCGACGGCCACGGCGGTCACCGTGTGCACGCCGGCCTGCTCCGGCACGTCCACGAACGCGACGAAGGTCACCGACGGCTTCGGCTGATGCGGGACGTCGGTCAGGAGCGCCTCGACCGGCGCGCCGCCGTCGACGCCGACCCGCACCGAGTCGACCAGCACGGGCTCGGCCCCACCGGTGCCGGTCGCGACCCCCGCGACGCGCAACTGCTGGCCGTGCGGGACGGTGAAGTCGGGCGGTGGAAACTGGATGGTCAGGTCAGGCATGGCTGACTCCGCTCTGTCGGCCCGGCAACCGGGAAGCCGGGCGTCGATGTCCCGAGCGGGCGACGCTGCGACGGATACCCGGATAGACCAACTCTGCCCCGGCGCCTGCCCGTTGGCGCGACCACCGCGGCGTCGCGGGGGCGGCCGGCGGTGGGCGGCTGCGCCGTGCGGGACAATGGTGGGGTGACCGACGCGCAGCCCCAACCGACGCTGTACGACCTCGTGGGCGGTGAGGAGACGTTCCGCCGGCTGGTGGCCCGCTTCTACCAGGGCGTCCGGGACGACCCGGTGCTGCGGCGGCTCTACCCGGAGCGGGACCTCGGCCCGGCCGAGGAGCGGCTGCGCATGTTCCTCGTGCAGTACTGGGGCGGCCCTCGGACGTACTCGGAGCGTCGCGGGCACCCGAGGCTGCGGATGCGGCACGCGCCGTTCGCGATCGGGCCGGTCGAGCGGGATGCCTGGCTGCGGCACATGCGGGAGGCGGTCGAGTCGCTGCACCTGCCGCCGGAGCAGGAGGAGCCGCTCTGGCACTACCTGGAGATGGCGGCCCACAGCATGCAGAACCAGTGGGACAGCAGCCCCGTCTGAGCACCGCTGACCGCACGCCGGGGTCGGGTGCCGGCCGCCCGGGGACGACCACACCTTCGCCGAGGAGACCTGTGCACCGCTCGCCCGACCGCCGCGCGTCCACGACCAGGTCCGAGGTGCGGCAGCCGTGGTGGCGGACCGCCGTCTTCTACCAGGTGTACGTCCGCAGCTTCGCCGACTGCGACGGCGACGGCGTCGGAGACCTGGCCGGCATCCGGAAGAAGCTCGGCTACCTGCACCTGCTCGGTGTCGACGCGCTGTGGCTGACACCGTTCTACCCGTCGCCGATGGTCGACCACGGCTACGACGTGGCCGACCCGCGGGACGTCGACCCGCTGTTCGGCACCCTGGCCGACTTCGACGCGCTGGTTGCGGACGCGCACGCGCTGGGCCTGAAGGTCACGATCGACCTCGTGCCGAACCACAGCTCGGACCGGCACCACGACTTCGTGGCGGCGCTGGCGGCGGCGCCGGGCAGCCCGGAGCGGGCGAAGTACGTCTTCCGGGACGGGCGCGGGCCGGACGGCGGGGAACCGCCGAACAACTGGCACTCGATCTTCGGCGGGCCGGCCTGGACCCGGGTCCCGGACGGGCAGTGGTACCTGCACCTGTTCGCGGCCGAGCAGCCGGACCTCGACTGGACGAACCCCGCGGTGGCGGCGGACCTCGAGACGACGATGCGGTTCTGGCTGGACCGGGGAGCGGACGGCTTCCGCATCGACGTGGCGCACGGGATGGCGAAGGCCGTGGGCCTGCCGGACATGGACCGGCCGGACCGGAAGAACACGGTGCCCGACCCGGAGGGCGGCGAGGACCCGCGCTTCGACGTCGAGGAGGTGCACGACGTGCACCGGCAGGTCCGCCGGGTCCTCGACTCGTACCCCGACCGGGTGGCGGTGGGCGAGGTCTGGGTGCACAGCGACGACCGGCTGGCCCGCTACGTCCGGCCGGACGAGCTGAGCCTGGCGTTCAACTTCCGGCTGCTGCAGGCCGACTGGGCCGCGGAGGCGTTCCGGACCGCGATCGTCGACTCGCTGGCGGCGATGGACTCGGTCGGCGCCCCGACGACGTGGGTGCTGTCCAACCACGACGTGGTCCGGCACACCAGCCGGTACGCACGCGGCACCGACGAGCGGACCGGCCGGCGCCGGGCCCGCGCCGCGGCTCTGCTGCAGCTCGCGCTGCCCGGGGTCGCGTTCGTCTACTACGGCGACGAGCTCGCGCTGCCCAACGTCGACCTGCCGGACGAGGCGCTGCGGGACCCGGTGTGGGAGCGCAGCGGTCACCAGCAGCGCGGCCGGGACGGCGAGCGGGTGCCGATGCCGTGGGCCGGAGAGAAGCCGCCGTACGAGTTCAGCACGGCGGCGAAGACGTGGCTGCCGGCGCCGGACGGCTGGGCGGACCTCACCGTCGAGGCGCAACTCGAGGATCCGGACTCGACGCTGTCGCTCTACCGGCGGGCCTTGGAACTGCGGCACGACCACCCAGCTTTCGGTCGCCCGGAGCTCGAGTGGTTCACCGGCCCGGAGGGCTGCCTGGCCTTCCGCCGCCCGGGCGGGCTGCTCTGCGCCCTGAACGCCGCGACGGAACCGGTGCCGATGCCACCCGGCGAGATCCTGCTGGCCAGTGGACCGCTCGGCGAGGACGGCACCCTCCCGCCCGACACCACGGTCTGGCTCATCTGAACGACGACGCCGCCCGCGGAAGCCGGGCCGTGGTCAGCGCGGGCCGAGGGTCAGCCCTGGCGCCGTGTGCTGGTAGGCGGAACCGTACGCGCCGGCGAGCCGGGTCCAGCCGGCGGCGACCGAGACGACGACCGGCTCGCCACCGTCGCCGAGGAAGCCCATCCGCGTCAGCGAGCCGAGCACCCGCAGCGGCAGCACCGCGGTCCGCCCGGCGCCGGTGACGGTCAGCGACTCGTGGTCGAGCAGCGACTCACCGGCGGCCGTCGCCGCGCCGGCCGGCACCGCCCGCAACGCCTCCCGGCCGGCCCGCACGAGCTTCAGCACAACGTCGCCGGGCACCGCGTCGAGCCTGACCCAGCCGTCGGCCGGCGGCAGCGCCGCCCGCCAGTCCATCTCCCGCCGCGCCGGCCACGCCATTGCGTCCGGACCGGAAACGCGGTCGAGCGCGGTCAGCAGATCACCCGCACCGACCGTCACGTCGCCCGGATCGGCGTCGCCGGCGACCGTCCGGCTCACCAGCACCCCGAACGGCAGTCGCGCGTACGCCGTGATCCTCGCCGCCGCCGACCGCAGCCGGACCACCGCGGCCGGGTCGAGCGCGACCAGCCGGCCGAGGAACGACGCAAGGTCCGCCGTCTCGGTCGATCCCGCCAGTCGCAGCCCGGACACGGCTCAGTCGCGGGTCAGCTTGCGATGGGTGACCCGGTGCGGGCGAGCGGCGTCGACGCCGAGCCGGTCGACCTTGTTGGCCTCGTAGTCGGCGTAGTTGCCCTCGAACCAGAACCACCGAGCCGGGTCTTCGTCGGTGCCCTCCCAGGCCAGGATGTGGGTCGCGACCCGGTCGAGGAACCACCGGTCGTGGGAGATCACCACGGCGCAGCCGGGGAACTCGAGCAACGCGTTCTCCAGTGACTGCAGCGTCTCGACGTCCAGGTCGTTGGTCGGCTCGTCGAGCAGCAGCAGGTTGCCGCCCTCCTTGAGGGTGAGCGCGAGGTTGAGCCGGTTGCGCTCGCCGCCGGACAGCACGCCGGTCGGCTTCTGCTGGTCGGGTCCCTTGAACCCGAACGCCGACACGTACGCCCGGGACGGCATCTCGGTGTTGCCGACCTTGATGTGGTCGAGCCCCTCGGACACGACCTGCCAGACGCTGCGCTTGGGGTCGAGCCCGGACCGGCCCTGGTCCACGTACGACAGGCGGACGGTGTCGCCGACGCGCAGCGACCCGCTGTCCGGCTTCTCCTCGCCGACGATGGTCCGGAAGAGCGTGGTCTTGCCGACCCCGTTGGGACCGATGACTCCGACGATGCCGCCGCGCGGCAACGTGAACGAGAGATCGTCGATGAGCACCCGGTCGCCGTAGCCCTTGGTCAGATCGGCCGCCTCGACCACGACCGAACCCAGGCGCGGACCCGGCGGGATCTGGATCTCCTCGAAGTCGAGCTTGCGGGTCTTCTCCGCCTCGGCGGCCAGCTCCTCGTACCGCTGCAGGCGCGCCTTGCTCTTCGCCTGCCGCGCCTTGGGGTTGCTGCGCACCCACTCCAGCTCCTGCTCGAGGATGCGCTGCCGCTTGGCGTCCTTGCGGCCCTCGACCTTCAGCCGGGCCTGCTTGGTCTGCAGGTAGGTCGAGTAGTTGCCCTCGTACGGGTAGGCGTGGCCGCGGTCGAGCTCGAGGATCCACTCGGCCACGTTGTCCAGGAAGTAGCGGTCGTGGGTGACCGCCAGGACTGTCCCGGGGTACTTCGCGAGGTGCTGCTCCAGCCAGTCGACGCTCTCCGCGTCGAGGTGGTTGGTGGGCTCGTCGAGCAGCAGCAGGTCGGGCTGCTCCAGCAGCAGCGCGCAGAGCGCCACCCGGCGCCGCTCGCCACCGGACAGGGTGGACACCTCCGCGTCCGGCGGCGGGCAGCGCAGCGCGTCCATCGCCTGCTCGATCGCGCTGTCGAGCTCCCAGCCGTTGCGGTGCTCGATCTGCTCCATCAGCTCGCCTTGCTCGGCCATGAGCGCGTCGAAGTCGGCGTCCGGCTCGCCCATGGCGGCCGACACCTCCTCGAAGCGCGCGAGGGTCGCCCGGGTCTCCGCCACCGCCTGCTCGACGTTGCCGCGCACGTCCTTGGTCTCGTCGAGCTCCGGCTCCTGCATGAGGATGCCGACCGAGTAGCCCGGGGACAGCACCGCGTCCCCGTTGGACGGGGTGTCGAGCCCCGCCATGATCTTCAACACACTCGACTTGCCGGCCCCGTTGGGACCGACCACACCGATCTTCGCGCCGGGCAGGAACGCCAGCGTCACGTCGTCGAGGATGACCTTGTCGCCGTGCGCCTTGCGCACCTTGCGCATCGAGTAGATGTACTGCGCCATGCTGCTTGCCGCTCCCGTCGCCTGATTCGGTTCCAGTGTCCCAGCCCGGCGGGCGAGGGTCACACGCCGGCTCCCAACAGCGACTCCTCGGCCGCCGGGTCCGCCGTCGCTCCGGCCGGCTCCTCCGCCGACCGGGGCGTGCGCCGGAACACCGCCGTGCCCCTGGCCAGGTCCGGCCCGACCGCGAGCGCCTCCAGCTCGCAGACCGACCGGTTCTGCCCGTCCTTCTCGTACGTGCGGGTGGACAGCTTGCCGCTGACGATCACCGGGTCACCCCGCCGCAGCGAGGCCGCTGCGTTGCCGGCGAGCTCCCGCCAGCAGGTCACCCCGAGGAACAGCTGCGCCGAGTCGATCCAGCGCTGGCTGTCCCGGTCGAACCGCCGGGAGGTCGAGGCGATTCGGAAGCTGCCAGGTCCTGGCCGGCCTCCAGGGTGCGGAGCTTGGGGTCGTCGACCAGGTTGCCCACCACGGTCACGAACGTTTCGTTCAACGCAGGACTCCTTCCGAACATGCCCGCCACCCGGCGGGCTCGCACCGGAATGCTTCCGCGCGCCACGCGGCGGCAGAACCCTCGATCGTCGGTCTGTGGACGGCGGCCCGGCCTGTGGACAGCCGTTCGACGGATCCGTACGGCCGTGCTAGCGAACCGGACGGTTGAGACAGCGCTGAGCGTGCCCGGCAAATCCGTCACCCCGACCTGTCACAGTGGACTCGTGCGGGTAGCGATCCTCGGGGCCCTCCTGGTGACCGACGACGACGGCGGGCCGGTCGAGGTCGGCGGCGCCCGGCTGCGTGCCCTGCTCACCCGGCTGGCTCTCGAGCCCGGTCGGGCGGTCGGCGTGCACACCCTCGTCGCCGACCTCTGGGGCGACACGCCGCCGGCCGACGAGGTCAACGCGCTGCAGTCGCTGGTCTCCCGGCTGCGGCGGGCGCTGCCGGGCGGCCCGGTCGAGTCCGTGCCGACCGGATACCGGCTGGCCGTCGACCCACGCCTGGTCGACGCGACCGAGTTCGAGCGGCTGGCCGAGGCCGGTCGCCGCAAGCTGGACGGCGACCCGGCCGGGGGCCGCCGGCTGCTCACCGACGCGCTCGCGCTCTGGCGAGGGGCCGCGCTGGCCGACGCCACCGGTCAGCCCTGGGCGGACGCCGCGGCCGACCGGCTGACCGAGCGCCGGCTCGCCGCGACCGAGGACCGCATCGACGCCACGCTGGAGCTCGGCGGCCACGCCGAGGTGCTGACCGAGCTCGAGACCCTGGCCCGGGACCACCCACTGCGGGAGCGCATCCGCGGTCAGCAGGTGCGGGCTCTCTACGCGGCCGGCCGGCAGGCCGACGCGCTGGCGGCGTACGAGGACGTCCGGCGGCGGCTGGCCGACGAGCTCGGCGTCGATCCGTCTCCCGCGCTGCAGGAGATCCACCTGCGGGTGCTGCGGGCCACTCCAGAGCCGCGGGCCACGGTCGGCCGGACCAACGTGCCGGCCCAGTTCACCAGCTTCGTCGGGCGGGACGAGGATCTCGCGACGGTGACCGAGCTGCTCGGCCGGCACCGGCTGGTCACGCTCGTCGGCCCCGGTGGCGCCGGCAAGACCCGGCTCGCCGCCGAGACTGCGGTCCGGGTGCTCGACCAGTTCCCCGGCGGCACCTGGCTGGCCGAGCTCGCCCCGATCACCGATGCCGCCCAGGTCCCGCAGGCCATCCTCGGCGCGATCGGGCTGGCCGACTCGCTGCGCCGGGATCAGCCGGGGCAGGCCGACGCACTGACCCTGCTCGTCGACCAGCTGTCCGACCGGCGCGCGCTGATCGTGCTGGACAACTGCGAGCACCTGATCGAGGCCGCCGCCCGCACCACGGCCGAGCTGCTGGCCCGCTGCCCGCAGCTGCGCATCCTGGCCACCAGCCGGGAGCCACTCGCGATCACCGGCGAGGCACTGGCTCCCGTCGCCCCGCTGGGACTGCCTCCGTCCGACGCCGCGCCCGAGCAGGCGCTGGCCTTCCCGGCGGTGCGGCTGCTGGCCGACCGGGCCGCCGCGGTCCGCCCCGGCTTCCAGGTGGACGCCGACACCGTCGCTGCGGTGGTGGAGATCTGCCGCCGGCTGGACGGGATGCCGCTGGCCATCGAGCTGGCCGCGGCGCGGATGCGTTCGCTGCCGGTGACCGAGGTCGCCGCGCGGCTGGACGACCGGTTCCGGCTGCTCACCGGCGGCAGCCGGGCCGCGCTGGCGCGGCACCAGACGCTGCGCGCAGTGGTCGCCTGGAGCTGGGACCTGCTCACCGACGCCGAGGCCGCGCTGGCCGACCGGGTCGCCGTCTTCCCCGGTGGCGTCAGCCCGGACGCCGCCGAGGTCGTCTGCGCCGGCGAGCCGGTGCAGGCCGCGGACGTGCCCGACCTGCTCGCCGCGCTGACCGACAAGTCGCTGCTGCAGCAGCTGCCCGGAGTCGAGCCGCGCTATCGGATGCTCGAGACCCTCCGGGAGTACGGGACGGAGCGGCTGGCCGCGGCGGGCGAGGTGGCCGCGGTCAAGCGGGCGCACGCGCTGCACTTCCTGGCCGTCGCCGAGGAGGCCGACCCACACCTGCGCGGCCCCGAGCAGCTGGAGTGGTATGCGAAGCTCACCGCCGAGCGGGACAACCTGACCGCCGCGATGCGGTTCGCCATCGACACCGGTGACGCCGACACGGCGACCAGGCTCGGTGCCGCGCTGTCCTGGTTCTGGACCGCACGCGGCGAGCACGTCGCCGCCGCGACCCTGCTCCCGGCCGCCGGCGACCTGCCCGGTGCGGCCTCGCCGGATGCCAGGGCCGTGTGCCTGGTCGTCGGAGCGGTCAGCGCCGCCGCCGTCGCCACCAGCTTCGACGGTCTGATCGAGCGGCTGGAGCGCGCCCGCGCGCTCAACCCGGGCACCTGGGCCGAGCACCCGATGCTGGTCCTGCTGGAGCCGCTCGCGGCGATGCTCGCCGGCAACGAGCAGGAGGCCTTCGACCTGCTGGAGCGGGCGCCGGAGCCGACCGACCCGTGGACGCGGGCGACCCGCTGGCTGCTCGGCGCGATGCTGCACGAGAACGAGGGTCACTTCGAGGAGCACCGCGGCTACCTGAAACGGGCGCTGGAGGGCTACCGGGAGGTCGGCGACCGGTGGGGTCTGGCCAGCGCGCTGGCCGCGACCGGCAGCGTCCAGCTCGCCGACGGCGACGTGGAGGGCTCGGTCGAGGCCTACGCGGAGGCGCACCGGCTGATGGCCGAGATCACCGTCAACGAGGACGCCTCCTACACCCGGACCCGGCTCGCCGCGGCGTACGCGCGCGGTGGCGACGTGCCCCGTGCCCGGGCCGAGCTGGCCGCCGCCAAGGCCGAGGCCGAGCGCAGCGGCTCACCGATCGGCCTGGCCAGCGTCAACATGGGCATGGCCGACCTCGCGAGGGATTCCGGCGACCTGGCCGAGGCGCGCCGGCTGGCCGAGGCCGCGCTGTCCACGATCGAGTCGGTCACCGGCGGCCCGCCGCAGATGATCGTGGTGATCCAGGCGTTCCTGGCCACCCTGGACGCCGACGACGGCGATCCCGACTCCGGCCGGGCCCGGATCCGGGCGGCGGTGTCGTTGCCGATGGCCGACCGGGACATGCCGGTGATGGGCATGGCCGCGCTCGGATTGTCCTACGTGGAGCTGCGCGCCGGGCGGTCGGAGCAGAGCGCCCGGCTGTTCGGCGCGGCTCTCGCCCTGCGCGGCATCGAGGACCGAGGCAGCACTCACGTCGACGAGCTGCGCAAACAGCTCACCGCGGCGCTCGGCGACGACCGCCTCGAGCTGCTCTACCAGGACGGCGCGGCGCTGCCGCGCGAGCAGGCGATGGGCCTGCTGCGCGGCAGCGCCGACGCGGGTTAGTTGGTCTTCCGCCGGTAGGTCCAGACCGCCAGCGGGGCGAAGATCGCCAGGATGATCGCGCCGGTGAGGACCGACCAGCCGACCGGCCCGGCCACCGGACCGCCGACGAGCAGTCCGCGGATCGCATCGGTGAGGTGCGTGACCGGGTTGATCCTCACCCAGCCCTGCATCCAGCCCGGCAGCGACGAGGTCGGCACGAACATGTTGCTGCCGAAGGTCAGCGGGAACATCACCAGGAACCCGATGCCCTGCACCGCGCCGGACTCCCGCAGCCAGGTGCCGAGGAAGACGGCGACCCAGCTCATGCACAGTGCGAACGCGATGGCGAGCAGGCAGCCGGCCAGGGCGGACACCGGGTTGGTGCCGATCCGGAAGCCCACCGCGTACCCGAACGCCATGAGCACGATCACCGACGTGGCGAACCGGACCACCTCGGCCGACACCGCCCCGATCAGCGGCGCCGATCGGCCGATGGGCAGCGACCGGAACCGGTCGAAGACGCCCTTCTTGATGTCGGTGTTGAGGTTCACGCCGATCGAGAGCGACGTGAACAGCACTGTCTGGACCATGATCGCCGGCAGCACGTACTGCAGGTAGTCGTGGGTGGAGCCGGAGATCGCGCCACCGAAGATGTACACGAACAGCAGCACGAAGATGATCGGCTGCAGCGTGACGTCGATGAACTGCTCCGGCGTACGGCGGATCTTGCGCACCGCCCGCCCGGCCAGCACGAGACTGTGCCGGAGCAGTGGGAACGGCCGGGTGCCTTGTTCGGGCGCCGCGACCGGCGGCGGGGCCTGGGGGTTGGGGATGGTGGTCTGCTCCAGGGTGGTGGTCATGCCGCTTCCTCCTCGTCGTCACTCGTCGCCGGGGCGCCGGTCAGCGCCGCGAACACCTCGTCCAGGCCGGGCAGCTTCAGCGCCAGCTCGGTGACGGCGATGCCCTCGGCGGACAGCAGCGCGACCGCCTCGGTCAACGCCTCGTCGCCGCGCACCGGCACCTGCAGCACGCCGCGGCGCGGCGACTCCGGCGCGGCCCCGGCGACCGCGGTGAGCACCCGCGCGACGTCCGGCATCCGCGCCTCGTCGACCGGGCGCACCTCCAGGCTCTGGTCGCCGACGATCTGCTTGAGCTCGTGCGGCGTGCCGTGGGCGATGATCCGGCCGTGGTCGAAGACGGAGATCTCGTCGGCCAGCGCGTCCGCCTCGTCCAGGTATTGCGTGGTGAGCAGGACGGTGGCGCCCTGCGCGACCAGGCCGCGCACGGTCATCCAGACCTCGTCCCGCTTGGTCGGGTCGAGCCCGGTGGTGGGCTCGTCCAGGAAGATCACCGACGGCCGGCCGACCAGGCTCGCGGCCAGGTCGAGCCGCCTGCGCATGCCTCCGGAGTAGGTCTTGGCGGGCCGGTCGGCCGCCTCGGTCAGCTCGAACTCGGCCAGCAGCTCGGCGGCGCGGCGCTTCGCCTCCCGCGAGCGCAGGTCGAGCAGCCGCCCGATCAGCACCAGGTTCTCCGTGCCGGTCAGGTCGTCGTCGACCGCCGCGTACTGTCCGGTCAGCCCGACCAGCCGGCGTACCCGCGCGGCGTCGGAGACCACGTCCAGGCCGCCGACCCGCGCGCTGCCGCCGTCCGGGCGCAGCAGCGTGGCCAGCACCCGCACTGCCGTCGTCTTGCCCGCGCCGTTCGGCCCGAGCACGCCCAGCACCGTTCCCGGGCGCACCGCGAGGTCCACCCCGGCCAGGGCGGTCGTCTGCCCGAACCGCTTCTGCAGGCCCTCGGCCTCGATCGCGTACATGTGGGTCTCCCTTCTGTTCGGGTACGAGATTCCGCCCGGGCGCTGTCAACGAGCGCACAAACGGCTGGCAGCCCCTGACAGGAGCTGTCAAGGGCTGCCAGTCGGGCGAATCCGCAGGTCAGACGCCCACCAGCTGACCAGGAGCCGGCTCGGGCATCGGTTGCCGGCGGCGCAGCACGGCCGGGGCCCACCAGTTCCACCGGCCGAGCAGCGTCATCGCCGCCGGCAGCAGCACCGCCCGGACCAGCGTCGCGTCGATGAGCACGGCGGCGGCGAGCCCGACGCCCATCTGCTTGAACTCGGGCGCGCTGAGCGTGGCGAAGATCGCGAAGACCGCGACCATGACGACCGCGGCGCTGGTCACCGCGCCGGCCGAGCCGATGATCCCCTGCCGGACCGCGTCCCTGGTGGGCATCCCGCGCATGGCCAGCTCACGGATCCGGCTGACCACGAACACGTGGTAGTCCATCGACAGCCCGAACAGCACGACGAACAGGAACATCGGCAACCAGGCGATGATCGTCCCGGTAGACCGGAAGCCGAGCAGGCCCTCCGCCCAGGTGTGCTGGAAGACGAGCACGGTGAGTCCGTACGCGGCGCCGACCGAGAGCAGGTTGAGCCCGAGTGCGGTCGCGGCGACCACGACCGACCGGAACGTCCAGAGCACCAGCACGAACGTCAGCGCGAGCACGAACCCGACCACCAGCGGCAGCCGGTCGGACAGCAGCTTGGAGAAGTCGACCGAGGCGGCGGTGTCCCCGGTGACCGCGACCTCGGCGCCGGGCACCCGGCCGACCGTGTCCGGCACCAGCCGCGTCCGCAGCACGGTCAGCGCCTGCTCGCCGCCCGGGCTGTCGGCGCTGCCGCGGACGTACACGGACAGCCGGCTGATCCGGCCGTCGGCGGAGACGTCGACCTCAGGCTGCCGGCCGCCGGCGAAGTGCGGGTCGACCGACGCCCGCCCGGAGAGGTCGAGCAGCGCGGCCCGCACCGTGGGAGCCTGCTCCGGCGCCGCCCGCACCACGACGACGTCGGACGCGCCCTCGCTGGGGAACGCCGCGGTGAGCCGGTCGTACGTCTGCACGGCCGGGATCGACCGGGGCAGGTCATCGGTGCTGCCGAGGCTCGTCCGCATGCCGAGCGCCGGCAGGGCGAGCAGGAGCAGCGCGCCGACGCCGAGCGCGAGCGCCAGCGCCGGGCGACGCAGCGTCGGCCGCAGCAGCGCCGGCCACAGCCGGGGCGGGCGGCCGGGTCGCATGGTCAGCCGGTGCAGGAACGGCACCCGCGGCCGGTCGACCCAGCGGCCGAGCTTGGCCAGCACCGCCGGCAGCACGGTGATCGAACCGAGCACGGAGACGGCGACGACGAGGATCGCGCCGACTGCGAGAGAGGAGAAGATGACGCTGCCGGACAGGAACATGCCCGCCATCGCCACGGCCACGGTGCACCCGGAGATGACCACGGCCCGGCCGGACGTGGCGGCCGCGATCTCGACCGCGTCCAGCGGTGCGCGGCCCTTCGCCCGCTCCTCCCTGGCCCGGCGTACGTAGAACAGCGAGTAGTCCACGCCGACGGCCATGCCGATGAGCAGCACCACGCTCGAGGTGGTGTCGGTGACCGGCAGTAGGTGCGAGGTCAGCGCGGACAACCCCAGCGCGGCCGCGACCGAGGTCAGCGCGAGCAGCACCGGCACCGCGGCGGCCAGCAGGGCCCCGAACGCGACGACGAGAATGACCAGCGTGACCGGCAGGCTCAGCATCTCGGCCTGGTGGAAATCGTCCCCGTACGTCTTCTGCAGCGCCTTCTCGATCGTGGCGCCGCCGACCTCCTCCACCCGTAGGTCGGGGTGCGCGGCCTGGACGGCGGCCGTCGCGTCGACCAGGGGCTGCACGCGGTCGTCCGCGTCCTGCGCGTCGCCGGTCATCTCCGCCCGGACCAGCACGGCCGTGCCGCCGGGCGACGTCACCGGTCCGGACACGCGGGCCACCGCCGGCAGGCCGCGCAGCCGCCGGCCCGCCTCGCTCGCCGCCGTACGGGCATCGGCCAGATCGAGCGGTCCGGACCTGGCGGTGACCAGCACGTTCTCCACCGCCGGGTCGGTGAAGTGGGCGTCGGCCAGCATCCGCTCGGCCCGGCCCCACTCCCCGACCGCCTGCTGGGCGTCGGTCTGCGACGCCGTGCCGGCCATCCCGCCGACCGCGACGCAGATCACGACGAACGCGACCCATCCCAGCACCGCACGCCAGCGGTGCTCCGCGCTCCACCGCGCGATCCGTACCACCCTGCTCGGGCGCCTGTTCGTCACTGCTTCGTCCTTCCGCGACGGCATCTGCGGGGTCGGCGTCGAGCCTGTCGGCGCGGGGGCGCGGGGTCAGCAGGGCGACCACCCGTCTTCGTGGTGGGGTTTTCCGCACCTGGATCGGGCGGCTTACCGGATCGGCAAACTCGCCACGGGTCCCTACGGTGGAGGCCGTACGAACGAGTCGGGAGGAGGGTGACGAGGTGACAGTCGAGCCGGGCGCGACAGCGCGGGAGCTGGTCGAGCGGACCGTTCCCGATCGCCTGCCTGCCCCAGCGCCGGCCACCCCGATGCCGTCGCCCGCTCGGATACGCGTCCTCGACCGCGGCGAACAGGCGCGGCGCCCTGCCGGGACCGACGCGTGGCTGACGACGGTCAACATCCTGATCGGCCTGTGGACCGGGCTGCTGTTCTTCGCCGTCCTCGGCTGGCTGTTGCCGACCGCGCTGGTGCTCACGCCCGTGTTCCTGGTCGGCGTGCCGCTGCTCGCGTTCGCGTTGCTGGTGTCCCGGTGGTTCGGCGCCCTCGACCGCGGGCGCTACCGGCTGGTGCTCGGCATCGACATCCCCTCGCCGCACCCGGACGAGAAGCCCGACGGCAGCGTCGCCGACCGGTTCCGCACCCTGCTGCGCACTCCGGCCCGGTGGCGGGAGGCCGGCTACGGTCTGCTCCGCTTCCCCCTGTCGGCCGTGGAGGTGGTGCTCGTCACCGCCGCCTGGCTGTTGCCGCTCGGCGGGCTGACGCTGCCGATCTACAACTGGTCGCTGCCGCACAACGGGGCCAACCTCGGCCTGTTCACGGTGCGGAGCTGGTGGTCTCTGACACTCGTCTTCCTGGCCAGCATCGTGCTTCTGCTCAACGCGCCGCGGATGGTGCGCTGGCTCGGCATCGCCGACCTGGCGATCGCCCGCCGGATGCTGGGGCCCGACCTGGCGGCCCGGGTCGGCGAGCTTGAGCGCAGTCGGGCCGCCGTGGTCGTCTCGGCCGAGGAGGAGCGCCGCCGGATCGAGCGTGACCTGCACGACGGTGCCCAGCAGCGGCTGGTGGCCCTGGCCATGCAGCTCGGCCGGGCGAAGTCGCGGTTCACGACCGACCCAGAGGGCGCCCGCGCGCTGCTGGACGAGGCCCACACCGAGGCCAAGCTCGCCCTGGCCGAGCTGCGCGACCTGGCCCGCGGGCTGCATCCGGCGGTGCTCACCGACCGCGGTCTCGACGCGGCGCTGTCCGGGCTGGCCGCCCGGGCGCCGATCCCGGTGGTGGTCGAGGTCGATCCGGCCGCCGGTGACAAGCCGGTGCCCGTGGTCGACGCGATCGCCTACTTCGTGGTGGCCGAGGCGCTGACCAACGTGGCCAAGCATGCGAACGCGTCCAGGGCGGCGGTGGTGGTGCGCCGCCTCGATGGCATGCTGCGGATCGTGGTCACCGACGACGGCGTCGGGGGTGCCGATCCCGCGAATGGCACCGGCCTGCGCGGCCTGGCCGACCGGGTGTCCGGTGTGGACGGTCGGTTGCACGTCGACAGCCCGCCCGGCGGCCCTACCGTGCTCACCGTGGAGTTGCCGTGCGCGTCGTGATCGCCGAAGACTCGGTGCTGCTGCGGGAGGGTCTGGCCCGGCTGCTGGACGAGGCCGGTTTCGAGGTCGTCGAGGCGGTCGCCGACGCCGAGCAGCTGCTGCGCTCGGTCGCCGAGCAGACCCCTGACGTCGTGGTCGCGGACGTGCGGATGCCGCCCACGCACACCGACGAAGGCCTGCGGGCCGCGCTGGTGATCCGACAGCGCTGGCCGAAGACCGCGGTGCTGGTCCTGTCTCAGTACGTGGAGGAGCGGTACGCGACCGAGTTGCTCGCCGGTGACACCCGCGGCGTCGGCTACCTGCTCAAGGACCGGGTCGCGGACGTGGACGAGTTCGTGTCGGCGCTGCGCCGGGTCGGCAACGGCGGCGCGGCGCTCGACCCCGAGGTCGTGTCGCAGCTGCTGCTGCGGGGCCGGCGCCGGCCGCTGGACGCGCTGACTCCACGGGAGCAGGAGGTGCTCAAGCTGATGGCGGAGGGCCGGTCCAACGCGGCCATCGCCGCCGCCCTCGTGGTCACCGACGGCGCGGTGGAGAAGCACGTGAGCAGCATCTTCACCAAGCTCGGGCTGACGCCGACCGACACCGATCACCGCCGCGTGCTCGCCGTGCTCTCCTACCTCGACGGCCGCTGAGCGCCGCACTCCGTCGAGAGGCGGACTTGTGGCCGGGCTGGGCTGGTGCCGTGCCGGCTACGGGAGGCGGACCACTTGGGCGGCGTAGAGCAGCCCGGAGCCGAAGCCGAGCAGCAGCGCCCGCTGGCCGGCGCGGGCCTGGCCTGATGCCAGCAGCCGCTCGATCGCCAGCGGGATCGACGCCGACGAGGTGTTGCCGTCGGTGGCGACGTCGCGGGCCACGACCACGTCCGGCCGCAGCCCGATCCCGCGTACCAGCGAGTCGGTGATCCGCATGTTGGCCTGGTGCGGCACGAAGACATCGACGTCCGCCGGGGTGAGCCCGGCCAGCCGGATCGCGTCGGTGGCGATCGGGGCCAGCGCGGTCACCACCCAGCGGAACACCTCCTGCCCGGCCATCCGCAGCGTCGGCGCCGGCAGCGTCGGGTCGTCCCGCACCGCGGCCCACGAGTACGGCTGGGCGATCGCCGCCGCCTTGGACCCGTCCGATCCCCACCGCACCGGCCCGACGCCGGGCTCGGCGGCCGGACCGACGACGACCGCGCCGGCGCCGTCCCCGAACAGGAACGCCGTCCCGCGGTCGGTCGGGTCGACGATGTCGGTCATCCGCTCGACCCCGACCACCACGACGTGCCGCGCGCTGCCGGACCGGATCGCGTCCGCGGCGACCGCGAGCGTGTAGCAGAAGCCGGCGCAGCCGGCGCCGGTGTCCAGCGCGCCGGCGTCGGTCGCCCCGATCCGGAACGCCAGCTCGGCCGCGAGCGGCGGCGCCTGGCGCAGGTTGCTCATCGTCGTGACCAGCACGAGTGAGACCTCGCCGGGCGGAAGCCCGGCCTCGCCGAGCGCCTTGCCGGCCGCGGCGGCGGCCATGTCGAGCAGGGTCTCCCCCGGCCCGGCGTACCCGCGGCTGGTGATGCCGGACCGGCTCACGATCCACTCGTCGCTGGACCCGATCGGGCCGGCGACCTCTTCGTTGCCGACGGCACGGGATGGGCGGTAGGCACCCACGCCCAGGAGGGCCGGGTGGTGGGCTCGCGCTGCCATTGGAAAAAGGATCACCCCATGCCGACGTGGTGGCAAACGTGATGCGCCGTGACGAAAGCCTCAGCGCAGGAGTCCTGCCCTCAGGCTGCGACCTTACGCAGCACCAGCCGCTGTAGGTCCCCATACGTCAGAACGGCGGCGAGTTCGTCGTCGGTGATCCGCAGCGAGAACCGGTCCTCGAGCGCGGTCGCCAGCTCGATGCCGGCGAGCGAGTCGAGGCCGAGGTCCTGCGAGAGCGAGGCCTGCTCGGTGAGCCGGTCCGGCTCGATGCCGAGATGGCCGGCCACCGCCGCGCGCACCTCATCCGCCCGGGTCATCCTCCGACCTCCTCACGATCGTCCCCGCTGGTCTCACCCTCGGGCCGGGCCGGCACGCCCTCCGCCGGCACGCCCTCCGCCGGCATGTCCTTCGGTGTGCCCGCGTCCGGCGCGGTCACCGCCGCCTCCTCCGCCGGCGCGGCCGCTGCGGGCGTGTCGTCGGGCGGGCGGTCCTCCAACGGGGGACGGACGACGACGACGGTGCAGGTCGCGTTCTTCAGCGCGTCGTCGGAGCTCGAGCCGACCAGCCAGCCGGCGAGCCGGCCGCGCTCCTTCGCACCGACCACGAGCAGGTCGGCCGTGCTGCAGAAGCTCAGCAGCGCCCGACCAGCGGGCTTGTGCATGGCGTGCAGGCGCAGCTCGCAGCTTGCGCCGTTCGGCAGCACCTCGTCGACGATGCCCTGGATGCGGGCCTGCGCCTGCTGCTGGTAGGCCTCGATCGGCGGGGCGACGCCACCCCACTCCCCCGGCGGCCGCGGCTCGCCCTTGACCTGCCAGCCGTAGACCACGTCGAGCGCGCAGCGCCGCAGCTCTGCCTCTCGCGCGGCCCAGCGCAGCGCGGCCCGCGACGTCGGCGAGCCGTCCACGCCGACGACGATGTGCCCGTACGCCGGGGCGCCGTCCATCCCGACCTCCTCGCGACACGTCACGTACCGCAAGAGGAAAAGTACAGTTGTCCGTTTACCCACCTGACCGGCCTCTCGATCATGTGCCGGCAGGTGGGATGCTCTCCCACGCCCAGGGGGACCAGTCCCGGCTGTGGCTTCGGGCGGGCCTGCGAGGAGGTCGCAACGATGCACCCGCGGACGATCAGCAAGATCGTGGTCGGAGTGGATGGAGCGCCGCGCACGATCGCTGCGCTGCGCTGGGCGGCCAGCGAGGCGCTGCGCCGGGACGCCGAGATCGTCGCCGTGCACGCCTGGGGCAGCGTCCTGCGCCCCGCCTCGTACGCGCCGGTCACCGACTGCACCGACCCGGACGAGCACGCCCAGCAGGCCGCTGAGCTGCTGGCCGCCGCGGTGCGGACCGCCTTCGGGGCCGCGCCGCCGGTGCCGGTACGCGAGCTGGTCGACGACCGCGCCGTGGTGCCCGCGCTGCTGAGCCAGGCCCGGCGGGCGGAGCTGCTCGTCGTCGCGACCCGAGCGCACGATCTGCCGGGCGCCCGGTTCGACTCCGGCCCCGGCGCGACCACGCTGTCCTGCCTCCGCCAGGCGCCCTGCCCGGTCGTGGTGCTGCCCACGATCGGCGATCGGGTCTGGACCGCGGTCGCCGGCGACGACCGACCTACGTCCCTGGTGTAGATCCCCACCGCGGGGAAGGCTGGCCGAGAGGCGATCCACGGGAGGATTCATGACGTCCGGCATCACGGCCGCGCCCGCGACCGGCCAGCGTTCCGTCGACCCCGACCGGCTCCGACTCCTGGATGCCTGGTGGCGCGCGGCGAACTACCTGTCGGTAGGTCAGATCTACCTGCGCGACAACCCGCTGCTGCGCCGGCCGCTCGAGGTCGACCAGATCAAGCCGCGGCTGCTCGGGCATTGGGGCACGACGCCGGGGCTGACCTTCCTCTGGGCGCACCTCAACCGGGCGATCGTCGACCGCGACCTCGACGCGCTCTACGTCACCGGCCCCGGGCACGGCGGGCCGGGCGTCGTCGCCGCCGCGTACCTGGAGGGCACCTACACCCAGCTCTACTCGACGGTCACCGAGGACGAGGAGGGCATGCGGCAGCTGTTCCGGCAGTTCTCCTATCCCGGCGGCATCCCGAGCCACGCCGCGCCGGAGACGCCGGGCTCGATCAACGAGGGCGGCGAGCTCGGCTACTCGCTCATGCACGCGTACGGCGCCGCGTTCGACAACCCTGACCTGCTGGTCGCCTGCGTGATCGGGGACGGTGAGGCGGAGACCGGGCCGCTGGCGGCGTCCTGGCACTCGAACAAGTTCCTCGACCCGGTCGGCGACGGCGTTGTGCTGCCGATCCTGCACCTCAACGGATACAAGATCGCCAACCCCACCGTGCTGGCCCGGATCCCCGAGCCGGAGCTGCTCGACCTCATGCGCGGGTACGGCTATCAGCCGTTCGTGATGGAGGTCGGGCTCGACGACGACCACCTCGACGTGCACGCCCGGATGGCGTCCACAGTGGACGAGATTCTCGACAGCATCGCAGGAATCAAGCGCGCGGCCCAGGCCGGGAACATCGACCGTCCACAGTGGCCGATGCTGGTGTTCCGCTCGCCGAAGGGCTGGACCGGGCCGCGGGTGGTCGACGGCCAGCAGGTCGAGGGAACGTTCCGGGCCCACCAGGTGCCGCTGGCCGGCATGCGGGACAACCCAGAGCACCTGGCCGAGCTGGAGCGCTGGCTGCGCTCGTACCGGCCGGAGGAGCTGTTCGACGACGCCGGCACGCTGCGCCCGGAGATCCGCGCGACCGCGCCGACCGGGCAGCGGCGGATGAGCGACAACCCGCACGCCAACGGCGGGATCCTGCTGCGCGACCTGCGACTGCCCGACTTCCGCGACTACGCGGTGAGTGTGACCGAGCCGGGCCGGTCCCAGGAGGAGAGCACGAAGGTGCTCGGCACCTGGTTGCGCGACGTGATCCGGAACAACCCGACGACGTTCCGGTTGATGGGTCCGGACGAGACGGTGTCCAACCGGTTGACCCCGGTGCTCGAGGCGACCGACCGGGTCTTCGCGGGCGAGCGGGTGCCCGGCGACGACCACCTCGCGGCGCACGGCCGGGTCATGGAGGTGTTGTCGGAACACCTGTGCCAGGGATGGCTGGAGGGCTACCTGCTCACCGGCCGGCACGGGATGTTCAACTGCTACGAGGCGTTCATCCACATCGTCGACTCGATGTTCAACCAGCACGCCAAGTGGTTGGAGTCCACATCGGACATTCCCTGGCGGCGGCCGGTCGCGTCGCTGAACTACCTGCTGTCCAGCCACGTCTGGCGGCAGGACCACAACGGGTTCTCGCACCAGGACCCCGGCTTCATCGACCACGTGGTGAACAAGAGGGCCTCGGTGGTCAGGGTCTACCTGCCGCCGGACGCGAACTGCCTGCTGTCCACATACGACCACTGCCTGCGCAGCCGGGACTACGTCAACGTCGTGGTGGCCGGCAAGCAGCCGCAGCTGCAATACCTGGACATGGAGGCGGCGATCGCGCACTGCACGCGGGGCGCCGGCATCTGGGAGTGGGCGTCCAATGACGACGGTGAACTGCCGGACGTCGTGATGGCCTGCGCCGGCGACATCCCGACGCTGGAGACGCTGGCCGCTGTCGACCTGGTCCGCCAGCACCTGCCGGAGCTGAAGGTCAGGGTGGTCAACGTCGTCGATCTGATGCGGCTGCAGCCGGAGAGCGAGCATCCGCACGGGATGAGCGACCGCGACTTCGACACCGTGTTCACCACGGACCGGCCGGTCATCTTCGCCTACCACGGCTACCCGACCCTCATCCACCGGCTGACCTACCGGCGCACCAACCACGGCAGCTTCCACGTGCGCGGGTTCCGGGAGGAGGGCACCACCACGACGCCGTTCGACATGGTGATGCTCAACGACCTGGACCGGTTCCGCTTGGTGATCGACGTCGTCGACCGGGTGCCGGGACTGGCGACGCGGCAGGCCGGGTTGCGGCAGCGGATGGCCGACGCACGGCTGGCCGCCCGGGCCTGGACCCGCGAGCACGGCGAGGACCACCCGGACATCAGCGGGTGGTCCTGGCCGTACGACGCGGCCGGCAACCGGATCGGCGCGGCGGCCGGGCTGGTCGAGGACACTGGTGACGACAACCAGTCGGCCGGCGGACAGGGCGCCATGGCGGCGTCGGGATGAGGATCCTCGTCGTCAACACCGGCTCCAGCTCGGTCAAGCTGCGGCTGCTCGACGGCACCGAGCTGACCGGGTCCACCGACCTCGGTGCACCGTCCACACTGGACCCGGACGAGGTGGGCGACGCGATCGGCTCGCTGGCCGGCGAGTCCGGTGTGGACGCTGCCGGGCACCGGGTCGTGCACGGCGGCCCGACGTTCACCTCGGCGGTCGTGGTCGACGATGCGGTGCGGGCCGAGCTGGAGAAGGTCGTCGACCTCGCTCCGCTGCACCTGCCGGCGTCGCTGGCCGGGCTGGACGCGGTGCGTGCCGCGCTGCCGTCGGTGCCGTCGGTGGCCTGCTTCGACACCGCCTTCCACGCCACCATCCCGGCCGAGGCGGGCACGTACGCGCTGCCGGAACAGTGGCGCGAGCTCGGGATCCGGCGGTACGGCTTCCACGGGCTGTCGCACGCGTACGCGGCCCGGCGGGCGGCCGAGATCCTGGAACTGCCGGCCGACGGCCTGCGGCTGGTGAACTGCCACCTCGGCGCTGGTGCCTCGCTGTGCGCCGTCCACTCCGGACGGTCGGTGGACACCACGATGGGATTCACCCCACTGGAGGGGCTGGTCATGGCCACCCGGTCCGGATCGGTCGATCCCGGCCTCGTGCTCTGGCTGCAGCGGCAGCACGGGCTGAGCGCGGACGAGGTCTTCGACGGCCTTGAGTCGCGCTCCGGCCTGGTCGGGCTGGCCGGCACCGCGGACATGAGCGAGGTGCTGGCCCGGCTGGACGACGGCGACGAGACCGCGAAGCTCGCCTTCGACGTCTACACCTACCGGATCCGCACCGGGATCGCGGCGATGTCGGCGGCGATGTCCGGGGTGGACGCGGTGAGCTTCACCGGCGGCGTCGGCGAGGCCTCGGCGGCAGTACGGGAGGGCGCGGTGGCCGGGCTCGAATACCTCGGGATCGCCGTGAACCCGGGCCAGAACGAGGCCGCCCTCGGTGACGCGAACGTCTCCGCACCCGGCGCCTCCGCCGGCGTCGCCGTGGTCACCGCCCGCGAGGACCTGGAGATCGTCCGGCAGGTCGAGACGCTGCTCGGCTGATGTCGACAACCCCTGGCCAGCCGGACCGGCTACCGGGCCGGGCTGGACCGAGATCACGATTGCGTGGCGAGACCTGATCAGCGGCTATCGCGCCGGCGCCGGACCCTCTATCCTCCGCCGCGGTTCGATCACACGCCGTCTCGCGGGGGAAGTCAGTGCGCAGCCCGGACAGGGTCCAGTGGGAACGGTGGCTGCGGTGGCTACGGGCTCGGCCGTGGCAGGTCTGGGCGACCGCCGGCGCGGTGTTCGTGCTCTTCGCGGCGCTCGGCGCGGTGACCCGGAGCCCGGCGACGGTCCCGGTCGCCGCGCACAGCCTGTCCGACGCGGTCGAGCGCGGCACCGGCTCGTCGGCGGCACCGGAACCGTCGATGACGCCGGAGCCGGGGCAGCCGCGGTACCCCGGGATGGCGTACCCGTCCGGGCCGGCGGCGCTGCCCAGACCGCCGGTCCCGACACAGACCGCCACGGCCTACTACCCGGACTGCGCGGCGGCCGAGGCGGCCGGCGCGGCGCCGATCTCGCGGGGTCGGCCCGGCTACCGGACCGAGCTGGACCGGGACGGCGACGGGGTGGCCTGCGATCCGGCGGAGCAGCCGTCAAGCAGTCCGACGAGCCCGCGATCCTCGGCGACGTCACCGGCGCGCACCCCGAGCCCGACGCCGACGCCGACCCCGACGGTCAGCCCGACGCCGTCCCCGACCGTGGCCCCGACAACCGAGCCGCCCCCTCCGCCCGGCGCGGGCTGACCGCGCCCGAGGACGGAGACACGTGCTGCCTTCAGCGCGAGGCATGCGGCGTCCGGATCGAGACACCTGGCGTCCGGGCCGAGATGCGCCCGGGCGTCAGGGCCGAGACATGAAGAAGCCGGGCGCCGGCTGACCGGGGCGCCCGGCGGGACGTGAAGGAGCCGGCCCAGGGGGGACTGGGCCGGCTCGCTCACTGGGCGAGGTGGCGGGGCACGACGCGGGGGTCAGGGAGCCGCCCCCCGCCACCTCTCTACCGGAGGTACTAGTGCCCGGCGTCCGACCCGAGCGTCACGTTGACCGTGCGGGTGTCGTTGCCGCGCTGGATCGTGAGCGTCACCTTCGTGCCCGGCGCGAACGAGCGGATCGTCGCGGCCAGGTCCTCGGACTGGCCGATCACCCGGTCGTTGACCTTGGTGACCACGTCGCCGGCCTTGATGCCGGCCTTGTCGGCCGCCGAACCCGAGGTGACCGACGCGATGGTCGCGCCGATCGCGGTCTGCTGGTCGGCCGAGGTCGCGGTCTGCGTCTCCACGCCGAGCAGCGCGTGGGTGGCCTTGCCGGACGTGATCAGCTCCTGGGAGATCCGGACCGCGGTGTCGGACGGGATCGCGAAGCCGATGCCGATGTTGCCCGGCTCACCACCCTGCTGACCGTTGGACCCGGCGGTCGCGATCGACTGGTTGATCCCGACGACCCGGCCGGCCAGGTCGACCAGCGCACCACCGGAGTTGCCCGGGTTGATCGCCGCGTCGGTCTGGATCGCGTCGATCACCGCGCTGTTGTCCGACGCACCGCTGGTCGGACGGTGCAGTGCGCTGACGATGCCCTCCGTGACGGTGCCGTTGAGGCCGAGCGGAGAGCCCACCGCCACGACGGTCTGGCCGACCTTGACGGTGCCGGAGTCGGCGAAGGTGGCGGCGGTGAGGCCGGTGAGGTTCACCTTGACCACGGCGAGGTCGGTCGCCTTGTCCGCGCCGACGAGCTTGGCGGGGGCGGTCCGGCCGTCGGAGAACGCGACGGTGATCGAGCCGCCGTCCGCCGCCACGGCGGTGACGTGCTCGTTGGTGAGGATGTAGCCGTCGGACCGGATCACCACGCCGGAGCCGGTGCCCGCCTCCTGCTGCCCGCGCACGGACAGGGTGACCACGCTCTTCATCGCAGTCGCGGCGGCGGCCTCAGCCGTACCGGACTGGTTGGCCGCGGCCGGCGCGCTGGAACCCTGCACCGTGATGCCGCCGGCAACCGTCTGGTCGTTCCGGTCGAGCGCAGCGACGAGGCCGCCACCGGCGAGCCCGCCGAGCACCGCGGTCAGCACGCCGACCGCGACGAGCCGGCCGCCCGGACGGGGCTTCTTCGGCTCAGGCGCCGCGTACGGCCAGGTGCCGCCATTGGTCGGCGGGGTCGTTCCGCCGGCCGGCGTGCCGTACCCGTAGCCCGGGTGGCCGCCGTACTGCGGCGGGGCGGTCTGCGGACCCGCCTGCTGCGGACCGGCCTGCTGCGGACCGGCCTGCTGCGGACCGGCCTGCTGCGGACCGGCCTGCTGCGGACCGGCCTGCGGACCGGCCTGCGGACCGGCCTGCGGACCGGCCTGCGGACCGGCCTGCGGACCGGCCTGCGGACCGGCCTGCTGCGGACCGGCCTGCGGACCGGCCTGCGG
>DATBFW010000093.1:0-11357 GCA_036558285.1 Mycobacteriales bacterium
GCGACCGTCTCGTCCGGGTGCCGCTCGAGGTTGCTCACGTCCCCGACTCTAGAAGCCCTGCAGCTCAGGAATGCCCGGAGCCGCCGAGGCCCGGGACGCCGACCGGCGCGGACGTCGTCGGACGTCCGCGCCGGTCGGGTCGTGCCGTGCTGTTGCTGCTACCAGATCTTGACGATCGCTCCGCCGTCCGGCGTGAGCGCGCCGCTGGTCGCCCAGAGGTGACCGTGCTTCCACTCGACGGCTGCGGGCTGGTCGAGGTCCGTGACCGTCACCCGGTGGCCGTTCGTGAACGTGGAGATGCGGTTGCCGAACAGCTCGGCGGCGAACACGCGGCCCTTCGCCGAGACGGCGACACCCGTCGCGCCGGCCAGGTGCCGGCCGACGACCTTCCAGTGCCCGTTGTGCGAGTTGATCCGGTAGACCTTGCCGCGCGCGCCGAGGCTCGGGTCCTCCGGGCCGCCGGGCAGCAGGCTGGCGATGTAGCGGCCGTTGCTCGCGAGGTGGACGTCGGTCGGCACCGCCTCGAAGTTGTAGACGACCCCGACGACGCAGTCGGGCAGCCCAAGCCCGGCGGCGGCGTCCGCGGTGATCGTGGCCGGCTGCCGCGGCAGCACCGAGATCACGCTGATTCGGCCGTGCTTGTCGACCTTGAGCAGGTCGTTGCCGCCGGCGTCGGCGACCACCCAGGCGTCGTTCGGCAGCGCGGAGACCGCGTACGGGTGGGAGTCCACCAGGCCCCGGTAGGAGACCGGGACACCGGCCGCGTCGAGCGCGTCCCGCTGGCACTGGGTCGGGTTGTCGATGCCGTACCGGATGAACTTGTCCGGGTTGCGGGTTGCCTCGAACGTGCCGAGGTCGACGGTGCGCGTCTTGCCGTACTTCGGCTTGATCGTCAGGGTGTGCACGTTGGCGGCGAAGTCGCTCGCGGTGTAGGCGAGCGTGCCCTTGCCGTTGATGGCGACGCCGGCCACCTCACCGGCCGGGCCCTGCGGGCCGTGCGCGACCGCGACCAGCCCCTTGGAGGTCAGCTTGGACACCGTCGAGGTACCACCGTCCGCGACGTAGACCGAGCTCGTGCTGTGAGCCAGGTGGTACGGCGCGATGACCGTGCGGTTGAGGACCGTGACCGTCGGCCCCTTGGCCGCCGCCGGTGCGGCCGACGCAACGCCGGGAGCCGCGATGACCGCCGCGGCGACCGTGCTGCCGGCCAGCAGGAGTAGCGGAGGACGCAAGCGCATGAGCATTACCCCCGATGTGTGTGCCGCGACCACCCGTGACCGCGGTTCGGCGCAGACTGACACAGGCTGTGGCGGGCCTGTGCATGATCCGCGAGGATTCGCCCCAAGGTGGGTTCGAGTTGCGCCAGGTGGCGCCGGGGGCATTGCTCCCGGACTTAACCGCAGGTCAGGCCCTATGTAGCTGCCCGAAAGCTGTCCTGTCAGGTGGTCAGACCGGCCGCCAGGAGCACCAGCCAGGTCAACTCGGGATGGACGATGTCACTGTGCGCGCCGGCGGGCGGACCGCCGGCCCGGACCACCTCGCTGGCGTCCACGTTGAGGGCCTTCCCGGCCGCGAACCGGTAGGCCGTGCCCGGCGCGGCCGGCCGGATCGGGTCGAGCGGTGCCTGCACGCCCTGCGCCCCGTCGGCGCCCATGCCGCCCCAGCGGAACAGCGCGTCCTGCGCGCCGGCCGAGTCGTCCCGGGCGGCCAGCGAGGCCAGCGGGTAGATCCGGCCGACGGCCAGGTCGTGGCTGGAGAAGCAGGCCGTCAGCGGGCCGTCGACCCGGGCCAGCATGCCGGCCAGCGCGCCGGTGCGGCCGGCGTCGAACGGCAGCGGTCGGGCGAACGCGAAGTGTGAGAACGCGCCCTGCAGCAGCGTCACCGACTTCACCGGCGAGGAGCCGTCCGGCAGCCCGGCCAGCGCGTACGAGACCAGGCGGGCGCCGAAGCTGTGGCCGACCAGGTGCACCCGGACCTGCAGCCGGCCGAGCACCGGACCGAGGCCCGCCTTGCCGACGACGCCGGCCCGGTTCTTCATCTGCCAGTACGTCGCCTGGCGCAGCGCCTCCTTCGCGCCCTGCCAGATGCCGTGCAGCGCGTCGCCGAGCCCGGCCGCGCCGCCCGCGCCGCTGTCCTCGAAGGTCACGCCGAGGGAGCTGAGCGTGTCCCGGTAGCGCTCGAACAGCGTGCGGGCGTCGTCGGTGAGCATCGGCGGTTGCTCCGGCCCGGTGCCCTCGCCGTCGTCGCCGCCCGCACCGGCCCGGGTGGAGAACTCGGCCAGCAGGTCGTGGAAGCGGGTCAGCGCGGCGTCGGTCGGCGGCGTGCCGAGCAGCTTGGCCATCTCGGCAAGCTGGTCGGCCGCGGCCGGGAACAGCTCCTGCAACTGGGCCAGCGTCTCCTTGTCCAGCGCCGGCTCGCCGGCGATCGCGGTCTCCCGCGGCACCGCCGCCGCCGCGCCGCCACCCGCCGCGCCAGCCGCCGGTGCGGCCGCGAAGTCCGGGATCGGCTCGTCCGACCACCGCTGCGACGGCCAGAACACGCCGACCAGCCCGACGCTGTTCTGCCGGCCCGCCGGCAGCTGCCCGGCCAGCAGCCCGAAGAACCGCTCGTAGAGCTCGGTCGCGATCCGGTGGTCGTTGTTCCAGCCGTGGGAGAACACCACCAGGTCGGTGAGCCCGGCATCGCGCACCTCGGTGAGGAACCGGTCCCGGGCGCCGGCGTCGATGTCGCCGTCCTTGTCGAAGGTCAGTTCCCAGAACCGCAGTCCGGCCATCGTCGTCATCTCGTCCGCCCCCCGGTCATACCGATTGCAGTGCTCGCATGAGGTCGAGCAGGCCGCCACCCTCGAAGTCCGGACCGCGACCGAGCGAGGTCGCCGCCTTGACGACGATCTCCTTCACGTCGTCGGGCCGGCCGACGAACTCCCGCCGTACCGACAGCAGCGCGGCGATCGCGCCGGACACGTGCGGTGCGGCCATGCTGGTGCCGCTGTCCTCGACGTACACGGCCGCGGTCGGGTCGGGCGGCCCGGCGGCGACCGCGGCGAGGTTGCCGCCCGCAGCGCACGACGTGATCCGCTCGCCCGGCGCGACCAGGTCCGGCTTGCGCCGCCCGTCGCCGGTCGGTCCCTTCGAGGAGAAGTAGGACACGCCGTACGTGTGCGGCGAGTCGCGGTGGGTCGAGCCGACGGTGATCGCGCGCTCGGCGTTGCCCGGGTCGTTGATGGTCATGCCGAGACCGAACCGGTTGGGCGCGTCCATCGCCGTGGTCAGCGTGCCGTAACCGGAGTTGCCCGCCGCGACGACCACCACCACGCCCGACCGGACCAGCTTGTCGACCTCCTTGCACAGCGGGCTCTGCCCGCAGGCGAACCACTCGGGGTCGAACTCGTAGCCGAGGCTGAGGTTCACGCCGTGGATGCGCATCCCCTCGACGCCCTCGCCGTTGACGTGCCGGACGTAGGCGAGCGCGCGGATCAGCCGGCCCACCCGGTCCTCGGTCGTGCCCCCGGCGCCGAGCACCTTGAGGCTGACCAGCCGGGCGCGCGGCGCCATGCCTGCCAGCAGCGAGATGTCGCCGACCTCGCGCGGGACCCGCAGCGGCTCGCGTGGGTTCTCCACGTTGTAGCGGTTGGCGGTGACCCGGATCGACCGGCCGGCATCGGCGGCCAGCCAGGGGTCGATGGCGCCGGCGATGATCCCGGCGACGTGCGTGCCGTGGCCGGTCTCGTCGCAGAGGGCGCCGTCGTCGGTGGCCGGGCCGCCGTCGGGCGGGAAGACCCGGTGCAGGTCGCGGACGTCCGGATGGTCGAGCGTGCGGTGCGCGGCGAAGTGCGGGTGGTCCGCCCAGATGCCGCTGTCCACCACCGCCCACACGATCCGGTCGCCGTACGCGTTGAAAGCGCGCCGGGCGGCATCCGCCTTGATCGTGACACAGGATCCGTCGATGTGCGGCTTCACCGGGAAGTCGGGCCAGAGCCGGTGCAGGGCGCGCTCGGACCAGACCTCGGGGACGGCGTCGGCGGCGACGAGCCGCTTCATCTGCTGCACCGACAGGGACCCGGTCGCGTACTGCTCGGAGATGCGGGTCGGGCCGGCGCCGCCGGTGACCCGCTCCCACAGTCGATCCAGCCTGCGGAACGCGCCGTCGGCGCCGCCCTCGCAGCGCAGGTTGAGCTCGGCCATCACCGGGTTCGGCACGTCCTCGGCGGCGTGGAAACCCATCTTGCGGCGGGCCTCCGGGTCGCGCAGCGGCGTCGCGATCACGCCCGGGGTGAGCAGCGGGAGCGGGCCGTCCGGCGGCACCGTGCTGTCGGTCGGCGCCGGGCCGGCCGCCGCGGCCGCGTCCCTGGCCCGGTCGGCCTCGGCCTGCCCGGCCGGCGTGAGCACGTCCCGCGGCCCGAGCAGCTCGTGCTCGCGCAGGTCGGCGACAACGGCGCGGACCCGCCCGTGCCACTGCGGGTGGCTGCCCGCGTCGTACGCCCGGTCTGACGGGTCGAACCGGTCCGCGAACAGGATCGCGACCTGTTCGATCACGCTCATCTCGCGCTCGGCCCGGGACGAGCCGGACGGGCGCCGGGTCGCCAGGGCGACCAGCGTCCAGTCCCGCCACCGGTCCGGCTCGGTCACGACCGGACAGTATGGAGCAGCGCGCGCGCCGACCAGGCCCGATCGGGCACACTTCCGGCCCCCATTCCCGGCCGTCTGGTCGAGAGGGGTCAGATCTCGGCGGCGTCGAGCCACGGAAAGCCGCCCGGGTCGGCCTCGATCCGGGCCAGCTGGGCGTCGAGGTCGTAGCCGCGGAGGCGCATCGGGAAGTCGGCCGCCTCGACCGCCAGCTTCGCCAGCGGCTCGACCGGCTCAAGGCAGGCCGCCTGCGCGGTGAGCACCCGCCGGTCGCGCTCGACGTACGCGGGCTCCCGCTCGAACCTGTCCGCCGGCAGCAGGTACACCGTGCCCGGGCTGAACTGGTCCTGGTCGAGCACCTCGTTGTTGACGGCGAAGTAGTAGTACGGCTCGGACGCCGACCCGTCCCGGCCGAGGACCCGGAAACAGCTGTTGGTCAACGACATCCGGTGCCCGGGCCGGTCGAGGATCGCGAAGAACATCGCCCACAGCCCGTCCGCCGCCGCGTACACGGCCGTGCGGTTGCCGAACTCGGCGATGTCGTTGGACTGCCGCGGCTCGAACCGGGCGATGTCCGGGTCGGACGACCCGTGCAGCACGACCTGCCCGCGGTCGGCGACATGGCAGAGGAACTGCCACCTCGGCGCGGCCAGCCGGTAGTCGATCGCGGTGCCCGGCCCGGCCGCCAGCGCCGACGTCAGCAGGGCGTCGAACTCCGCCCGTGTCGCCGCATCCGGCTCCGGCCCCGGCCGGGTCAGCCAGTAGGGCTGCACCCGGCTCAGTCCTCCCAGCGGACGCAGGTCTCCAGCTCGGTGACCGCGGCGGTCCACGTGTCGAACGGGATGTCGCCGGCCTGGCGGCGGTTCAGCGTCCGGCTGACGCCCTTGAGGTCGCAGTAGTCGGCCAGCTCCAGGGCCAGCTCGATCGCGTCCTCGCTCGGGCTGCGCAGGTCGTACACCTCCTGCGGGTCGGGCTCGACCGGCAGCTCCTCGGCGTCGACGATGTCCGACCAGGTCACCATGTCGGTGAGGTCGTGCTCGTCGCCGGCGTGGACGTAGTCGACGAGGCCCTGAGCGGTGCGGAACAGGTAGACGGTCAGGTCCGAGCCGAGGAAGACCGGGTCGTCGTCCTCCCCGTTGTAGGTCCGCAGTGTGTAGCCGGTGCCCGAGGGTAGCGTGACCGACAGCGGGAGGATGCCGGCGACCTCCCAGATCGAGTACGTCCCGCCGTCGGTCGGGTCCTCGTCCTCCTCGACGTCGGGCTCGGCGGACGAGCCGATGGCGGCGCGGGCGACCTCCTCGAGGTCCTCCACCACCCGCGACCGCGGCCGCTCGGCCTCCTCGGTCCGCTCGGCCTCGTCCTCGGTGTCGTCGTCGAGGTCGACGACGTCGATGTCCTCGTCGTCGTCCTCGTCCTCGTCGGCCTCGATGTCCTCGGCCAGCACCTCGGTGCCGCGCCACTCGATCAGGCCGCTGAACCGCTCGAGCAGCGGCTCCCAGGACCGCTCGACGACCGCGCCGACCCGGGTCCACCGGGCCTCGCCCTCGGTGCCGGAGAACGACGCGTCGTCGGCGAGCAGCTGCGCGAACTCCGGGGTCTCCTCGACCAGCCGCAGCAGCGTCCCGTCGTCGCACACCTCGGCGACCCGCTGCACGAGGTCGACCAGGTCGGACAGCTCGGAGACCGTGTAGGGGTCGGGATCGGACAGCGCAAGCTCGTACGCGCCGTCGAGGTCGAAGACGTAGTCGTCGTCAGGCTCGAGCTCGCCCGGGGTGAGCTGCAGCAGGTCCTTCCAGCGCGGATGGTCGGTGAGGTCGTTCGCCTCACCGGAGCGCAGGTGGGCGGCCATCTCCTCGGTCGTGCCGAACAGCAGCACGTGCTGGCCGGCGCCGAGGAATGCCTGCCACTCCTCGCCGTCCTCCTCCCACGGCGTGGCCCACAGGGTCACCCCGGTCCGCCCGTCCAGGGTCAGCCGGATCGGGACGACGGAGGCGTCGGCGGCGCTGGTCACCGCGGAAGCCTATCCCCAGTGCGGCGCGCCGATCAGCGGGAGCCGTCGAGGCTCTCCCGCACGTACCGGCGGGCGTGGTGGATGCGGGCCTTGACGGTGCCGACCGGGACGTCGAGCAGCCGGGCGATGTCCGCGTACTCCAGGTCGGACAGGTCGCGCAGCACGAACGCGCGGACCAGGTCGGGGTGCTCGGTCTCCAGCCGCTCCAGCGCGTCCAGCAGGTCGAGCCGGGAGCCGGCGATCACGCTCGTGGTGCGCGGGTCGGGCCGTTCCACCGGCACGTCCGTGGTCGACTCGGCCGCCCGCCGGCGCAGCGACCGGTAGGTCTGCCGGGCCTGGTTCGCGGTCACCTCGTACAGCCAGGTGGAGAACCTCGACCGGCCCTCGAACGTGCCGATCCGGGTGGCCACCGTCAGCAGCACGTCCTGGGTGGCCTCCTCGGCGTCCTGCCGGTACGGCAGGAAGCGGCTCACCTGGCGCAGCACCCGCGGCTCGACCAGCCGCAGCAGCTCGTCCAGCGCCGCGCGGTCGCCGTCGGCGGTGCGGCGGGCAAGCGCCTCCGGGTCGGCCGTGCCCGTATCGGTGGTCATCTCACGATCTTCTCCGTTCGGTCGTACCGCCATGATGGCGCGGTGACCACACCCGACCGCTTCGGTCGCTACCGGGTGGTGCGGCGGATCGGCAGCGGCGGGTTCGCCACCGTCTGGCTGGCGCGGGACGAGGTGCTCGACGCGCCGGTCGCGGTGAAGGTGCTGGCCGACAACTGGGCGCACCGGCTGGACGTGCGCACGCGGTTCGAGGACGAGGCGAGGATCCTGCGCCGGGCCGACTCGGACCGGGTGGTGCGGGTGCACGACATCGGCGAGCTGCCGGACGGCCGGCCGTACTTCGTGATGACGTACGCGGACCGCGGCACGCTCGCCGACCGGCTCGGCGACGGACCGCTGCCGGTCGACGCGGCGCTGCGGTACGGCGCGGACATCGCGCGCGGACTGGCCGTGCTGCACCAGCTCGGCGTGATCCACCGGGACGTCAACCCGGGCAACGTGCTGCTCCGGTCCGCGCCGGACGGCACCGAGCGGGTGCTGGTCGCCGACCTGGGCCTGGCCAAGGCGGCCGCGCACGGGTCCGGCTTCACGCTCGCCGCCGGCACCCCCGGCTACATGGCGCCCGAGCAGGCCAGGCCAGGGGACGCGGCACTGGACGCCCGCGCCGACGTGTACGCGCTCGGCGCCGTGCTGCACCACGTGCTCACCGGGGTGCCGCCGAAGCAGGACGAGCCCCCGCCGCCGGTGCGCTCGCTGCGGCCGGAGGTGCCGCCGGCGGTCGAGGCCGTGGTCGCCCGCGCGCTCGCAACCCGGCCGGAGGACCGCTATCCGTCCGCGGCCGGGCTCGCCGACGCCCTCGACGCGGCGGCGATGCGGACCAGCGGCCACGAGGCGGGGGAGCGGCTGCTGGTCGAGCCCGCCGCACCCACCGAGGACACGCTCGTCCTGACCCGGCCGCGGCGGCGACGCCGGCTGCTCGTGGTCGGGCTCGTCGCGCTGCTCGTGCTCGCCGCCGCCGGTACCGCGGCCGGGCTGCTGTGGGAGCGGCGGGACGTCACGGTCGCCACCGCGGACGGCACGATCCGGCTGCCCGTCCCGGCCGACTGGGCCCGGCAGGTCCGCCGGTCCGGCTGGGACCTCGGCCCGTACGGGGCGCCCGGCCGGTCCGGGGTCGCGCTCGCCGCCTCGCCGGACGTGGCCCGGTGGACCGACCCGACCACCGACGTACCGGGTGTGTTCGCCGGCCGGGCCGACGGCGCGCCGCCGGCCGGGCTGCTGGCCCGCAGCGCGGCCGCGTCCTGCCCGGTCTCGTCGACCCGGACCCTGAGCACGTCCGGCCTGTCCGGACCGGTCAGCCGCCGGCAGTGTCCCGGCTCGCCGGTCGTGTACGTCGAGGCCCTGCTGCGCTCGGCCGACTCCTTCGTCTACGTCCAGGTCAAGCAGCCGGCGTCGGCGGGAACCGCCGACACAGTGCTCGCCGGCCTGCAGGTCAGCTGAGTCCTAACAGGACGATCGGAGGCAGCCGGCCCGGTGCAGGCCGGTGACGGCCAGCCGCCACGCGAGCCCGCGGTCGGCGACGCCCTCACCCGCCTCGCTGACCGTGGTGATCACGGCATCGCCCAGCCGGACCACCGAGACGTGTCCGCCGGCCCGGCCGAGTTGTGCCCGAAGGGGCCGACTTCCGGCCGCCCATCGGAGTCTCAGCCGGCCTCGGGTCCGATGTGGGTCCAGATCCTCAGGTCGGCGGCGTGGTCGTGCAGGACCCGCACGACCGCTCCGGAGTCCGCCGGACCGGACGCGTAGACGGTGATCACCTGCCCGTTCAGGACCCAGGCGGAGACCTGGGCGGTCCGCGGCCGGCCGCCGACCGGCACGGCGATGGTCCAGTCGGCCTCGCGCAGCCCGATGCGGGCCTGGTGCGGGGCGTGGCTCACGGCGACGGTGGCGCCGGGCAGCGTGCGATAGCCCGCGATGACCGCGAGCAGCGACCCGTCCTCGGTTTCCCCGGTCGCCGGCTCGTTGCGGACCCGGACCAGCAGCCGGCCGGACGGGTCGCGCCGGTCGTCCTGGCCCACCCGGGACCACCAGCCGACCCCGCTGCCGCTGCTGTGGGCGGTCCAGCCGACCGGCACCGGCACCTCGACCGTGGCGTAGCCGCTGGGCTGCTGCGGGATGTTCTCGCGCGACCGCACGTACGACGACGGCGCCCGCAGCGGCTCGCCCTTCGCGGCGCTGAGCGTCGATGCCGCACCGGACGCCGGACCGGCAGGCGTCCGAGGCTCGCTGGGCGTGCCCGCTCCGGACGGCGCCCCGGCGGCGGACCCACGTGGCGCGGCGGGCGACGAGTCGGTCGCGGGGTGGCCGGTGCATCCGGCGAGCGCCACCGCCGCGGCGGCGACGGCGGCCGGAAGAAGAAGGGTACGGCGCATCTCGTGCTCCTCGGGCCGGGAGACCGGTCGATCCGGTCACCCGCTCCACGCCACCGCGACCCGAGATGTTGTTGCCCGAAAGGGCCGATCGCTCCGGTACCGATCGCCCGCCGGACGGTCGCGGTCCGACGGAGCAAGGTCAGCCGACAACCCGACCCGGCGCCACGCCGGCCCGGACCGAGAGTTGTCGCCGGATGGCCGTCGGCAGGCGGCTTCCGGGTCCACCATGACTGCATGACCGGGAAGCCTCGGTCTGGCGGGTGGCGGTCGGAGACGGTGCTGGCGCCACCGCGGCGCGCACGTCGTCTACCGCAGCGGGCACGCCGACCGGGTCGCGAACGCACCCGGCACCGACCCCATCGCCCGATGACACCTCCAGGCGGGCGGCGATCGAGCAGGAGCTACGCGCACGCGGTGAGGACGTGAGTCACGTCGAGGGGGTCTCGGACCCCGTCACCGTCGTCGCTCCTTCCGCGTAGCGAGGAGAGCTCAGACGCCGATCGGGTGCCAGACGGTCTTGAGTTCGAGGAAGCGGGAGAGGCGGGCGGTGCCCGGGTCGGCCGTCCAGTCGGGCTCGGCGGTCGGGGCGGGCAGCACGCGCTTCACCGTCTGGGCTGCCGCCTGCTCCAGGTCCACCGCGGCCTCCGGCTCGACGCCGGTGAGGTCGAGCGCGTTGACGTCGGCGTGTCCGGCCAGCCACGGGGCGAGCTCGGCGGCCGACCCGGTGAGCAGGTTGACCACGCCGCCGGGCAGGTCGGAGGTCGCCAGCACCTCGGCCAGCGTGATCGCCGGCAGCGGGCGGTCGGTGGCGGCGACGACCACGCAGGTGTTGCCGGTGGCGATCACCGGCGCAACGACGCTGACCAGCCCGAGCAGGGCCGAGCGCTGCGGCGCGATGACGCCGACCACGCCGGTCGGCTCCGGCAGCGAGAAGTCGAAGTATGGTCCGGCCACCGGGTTCACCGCGCCGAGGACCGCGGTCACCTTGTCCGCCCAGCCGGCGTACCAGACCCAGCGGTCGATCGCACTGTCCACTTCGGACTCGGGATCCGCCGAGCCGGACTCGCTGAGCTCGGCGACGAACTGGGCCCGCCGGCCCTCCAGCATCTCCGCGACCCGGTAGAGCACCTGCCCCCGGTTGTACGCGGTCGCCTTGGCCCAGCCCGGCTGCGCCTTTCGTGCCGCGACCACCGCGTCCCGCACGTCCTTGCGGGACGCCTGCGCCGCGTTGGCCAGGAACCGACCGTCCTCTGTGGACACCTCGTATGACCGCCCGGACTCCGACCGCGGGAACGCCCCGCCGATGTACAGCTTGTAGGTCTTGCGCACGCCGAGCCGCTCACCCGTCGAGGCGGCTGCGCGCTCTCGCGGAGCCCTAGTCAAGGTAGGCCTCCAGCCCCTGCCGGCCACCCTCGCGTCCGAACCCGGACTCCTTGTAGCCGCCGAACGGCGAGGTGGGGTCGAACTTGTTGAACGTGTTCGACCAGACCACGCCGGCCCGCAGCTGCCGCGACATCCAGAGGATCCGCGACCCCTTCTCGGTCCACACCCCGGCCGAGAGCCCGTACGGGGTGTTGTTCGCCTTCTCCACCGCCTCGGCGGGCGTGCGGAAGGTGAGCACCGCGAGCACCGGGCCGAACACCTCGTCCCGGGCGATCCGGGAGGACTGGGCGACGTCGGTGAACACGGTAGGCGGGAACCAGTAGCCGCGCTCGGGGATCGGGCAGGCCGGCGACCACCGGTG
>DATBFW010000094.1:0-5090 GCA_036558285.1 Mycobacteriales bacterium
GTGCGCCAGCGACCCGTGCAGCTCCTTGAGCGCCCCGCTGACCGCGATCCCGAACACGCCCTGCCCGCCGGCGAGCAGGTCGACGACCTCCTCGGCCGACGTGCACTCGTACACCGTCGTCCCGTCCGACAGCAGCGTCACATTCGCCAGGTCGTCGACCCCGCGCGCCCGCAGGTGCTCGACCGCGACCCGGATGTTGTGCAGCGAGACCCCGGTGTCGAGCAGCCGCTTGACCACCTTGAGGACGAGGATGTCCTTGAACGAGTAGAGCCGCTGCGTGCCGGAGCCGGCCGCGGACCGGATCGACGGCGCGACCAGGTCCGTGCGGGCCCAGTAGTCGAGCTGCCGGTAGGTGATGCCGGCGGCGCTGCACGCGGTCGTCCCGCGGTAGCCGAGCAGCTCGTCCGGGACCTCGGCCGGGAACCCAACCGGGAACAGCGCCTCCTGCAGCGGTGGCTGACCGTCGCTCACGGGGATGCCCTTCTCGGTACACCGGCCGGGGAGTTGCACGGTGGTGATTCGGACGCTATGCGGTCCGACCGCCAGGGTCAACGCACCACCCCGGCGTGTCCCTGGTCACCTCACTGACCAGCGAAGTCGTCCGGCGAGATGGTGTCGAGGAACTCCCGGAACTTCTCGACCTCGTCTTCCTGCTCGTCCGGGATCGAGATGCCGGCCTCGGCCAGCACGGCCTCCTCGCCGAGGATCGTCGTCCCGGACCGCAGCGCCAGCGCGATCGCGTCTGACGGCCGGGCGCTGACCCGGGCGCCACCGGCGAACACCAGCTCCGCGTAGAACACGCCGTCGCGCAGATCGGTGATGTGCACGGCCTCCAGCCGGGCGCCGAGCGCACCGATGACGTCCCGCAGCAGGTCATGGGTCAGCGGGCGGGCCGGACGGACACCCTGCTGCTCGAACGCGATCGCGGACGCCTCGACCGCGCCGATCCAGATCGGCAGGTAGCGATCGCCTTCGGCTTCCTTGAGCAGCACGATCGGCTGGTTCACGGGCAGCTCCACCCGTACTCCCACCACACGCAGCTCGTTCACAGCGGAGCCTCCCACCCAGCAGGTTCTGCCGTTCCGACGCTACACGGTGCGGGGCCGGATCGCCCTCGGGTGGGGCCTTGTGCCGCCGGGCGGGTGACCCTGTGCGAGCGGCGGTTCAGCCGCCGAGCTCGGCCCGCAGGCCGGCCTTGACGAGCGCCGCGTGCAGCTTCACCGACAGCGCGGCCAGCTCCCGGATCGCCTCGTCGGCGCGGCCGCGGGCCTCCGGGTTGCGTTGCCGGATCAGCGGCGTGACGACCTGCTCGAACAACCCGATCTCGCGGTCGGCGGCCGACCGGAAGGCGCGCAGGTGGCGTGGCTCGATCCCGTACCGGGCCATCTCGGCGGCGCAGGTCGCGACGGCCAGCGCGTCGCCGTCGTACGCTCCGCCGGCCCGCTTGCTGAGCAAGCCGAACTGCTCGAGCTGCTCGAGCTGCTCCGTCTCCAGCCCGGCCTGGCCGAGCAGCTCGTCCCGGCTCATCCGGACCTCGGACGGCTCCGGCACGAACGCGTCCGCACCCGGCAGCGGCACCGCCGAGACCGCTCGCGGGCCGCGCCGGGTGGTGCTGCCCGGCCCGCGTTCCGGCGGCTCGAGCCCGCGGTCGATGGCGTCGAGGTGGTCCTTGATCACCCGCAGCGGCAGGTAGTGGTCGCGCTGCTCGGCCAGCACGAAGCGGAGCCTGGCCACGTCGCCGGAGGAGAACTTCCGGTAGCCGGACGGCGTCCGCTCCGGGTGGATCAGCCCCTCGGCCTCGAGGAAGCGGATCTTGGAGATCGTGATGTCCGGAAACTCGGGCCGCAGCTGGCCGAGGACCTCCCCGATGCTCAGGGAGGACCTGGCGTTGGCCCCCGTGGAGTTCACCGCGCGACGGCCGGCTCTTCACCGCCGGCCCGGGCGCCGGCGAGGTAGAGCAGCCGGAACTTGCCGATCTGCACCTCGTCGCCGCCGGCCAGCGCCGCGACGTCGATGCGCTGCCGGTTGACGTACGTCCCGTTGAGGCTGCCGACGTCGTGCACGACGAAGCCGCCGCCCTCCCGGCGGAACTCCGCGTGCCGGCGGGAGACCGTGACGTCGTCGAGGAAGATGTCGCTGTCCGGGTGCCGCCCGGCCGTCGTCACGTCCTGGTCGAGCAGGAACCGGCTGCCCGCGTTCGGGCCGCGCTTGACCACCAGCAGCGCCGAACCGGGCGGCAGGGCGTCGACCGCGCCGGCCGCCTCCTCGCTCGGCTCGTCACCGGGGCCCTCGTCGAACGCACCCGGCTGGAAGATCGAGGTCGCATCCGGCGAGGCCGCGTACTCGACCCGGGCCAACGGTGCCCCGCACTGGGCGCAGAAGCGCGCGTCGTCGGGGTTGTCGTGGCCGCAGCGGGTGCAGAACACGTCGCGCTCGCCTCCCGCTCGGTCGTCGTGTGTGTGAGGGACGAGCGAGCCTAGTCAGCCCGTTCCGCAAGGGTCAACCGGTAGTGGAGCTTGAAGGAATCAGGAGTCCTCGACGAGCTCACGGTACGCGTCCGCGTCGAGGAGCGAGTTGACCACGCCGATGTCACCGACCTCGATCTCGACGATCCAACCCTCCCCGTACGGGTCGGAGTTGAGCAGTTCGGGCTGCGACTCCAGGGCGTCGTTGCGGGTCAGCACGGTGCCGGCGACTGGGGCGAAGACGTCCGACACGCTCTTGGTCGACTCGACCTCGCCCATCGGCTGCCCGGCGGTGACGGCGGTGCCGACCCCGGGCAGCGAGACGTAGACGATGTCGCCGAGCGCACTCTGCGCGTAGTCCGTGATGCCGACCCGCAGCGTGTGGCCCTCGGTCGCGCGGACCCACTCGTGCTCGGCGGTGTACTTCAGGTCCTCGGGCAGGTTCACGCGCGAGACCGTACTAGTTCTGCCGCACCACCCACCCGCCGGTGCGCCCACGCGGCGCCGCCGCTCAGTTCGTCGGCTGGGAGTAGTGCGGGGTCTTCACCGGCCGCACCGCCCGGATGACGACCTGCTGGCGCTGCTCGGTGCGGGCGTCGCCGCCGGCCCGCTTGGCCGTGTCGGCGACCCCGCCCGGGATCCCCATCGCGGTCGCCAGCGTGGGCGGGTCGCCGATCGCGAGGATCGTGTACGGGACGGTGACGGCGACGCCGTCGACCGCGATGCCGGTGTCCGCGGCGGTGAAGCTCGAGTCGAGGCCGATCCGGACTCCGCCGACCTGGATCGCCTCGGCGCCGGCCGCGCGCAGCTCCTCGACGGTGTCGAGCAGGTCCTCGGCGGCCAGCCGGTGGTCGGGGTCGGTGATCGTCAGCACGACGCCCGGGCCCTGGGCGGCGACCGTGCCGGCCAGGATGCCGAGCGCGTCGGAGCGCTTGCGGGCCTCCTGCAGCGCGGTGCTCGACGTGTCGCCGGCGCTGGACAGCCGCGCGCGGGCGGCCTCGAGGTCGGCGATCTGCCGGCGCAGCCGGTCCTCCCGGGAGGAGAGGTCGTCAAGAATCCGGACCAGGTCCTCCTGCCGTGCGGCGGGAAGTCCGCTTGTCGACGTATTGCTTCGTACCTGAACCGCTATACCGAACCCGAGCAGGCCGATCAGCACGCCGACCAGGATCGCCGCCGGCGACCGGCTCCACCGCAACACCCGAGGCCGCCCGACCCCCTCGCTGTCCTCCCCCGCCTCCGGGCCATCGACCTCCTGCACCCCCGCACGCTCGAAGACATCACCGTCGCCGGCTCCCTCCGGCGCCCCGCCGCCGCCCTCACCCGCACGGTCCGAACCGTCCTCGCCAGAGCGATCCGAGCCGTCGCTCCCGCTTCCGGCGGACTCAGCCACCCCAGCGGTCCGGCCCTCGGCACCCTCGCTCCCGCCGGCGCCCCCGGCAGTTCCCGCGGTGCCGGCGCGCAGCGCACTGCCGCCGAACGCTCTCGGCGAACTCGGCGCCGACGACCGGAGCTCCTCGTCATCATGCGAGGCGACCGGCGGCAGCAGCCCCCCGCCGCCGAACTCCCTGCCCTCCCACTCCGCCTCGTCTTCCCACTCCTCCTCGTCCTCCCACTCGCCCTCACGAGCCGCGGCCGTCTCGGGAAGGGCCTCCTCCGCCCGCCCTACTGCGGACTCGCCGGACTCACCACCGGACTCGCCACCGGACTCGCCACCCGACTCGCCCCCGGAACCGCCGCGGGACGCGCCCCCGGAACCGCCCGTTTCGCCGCCGGACCAGCCGCCGGACTCACCGCCGGACCCGTCGCCGGACTCGCCGCCGGACTCCACCCCCGACTCGACGCGCGACTCACCGCCGGACCCGCCGCCGGACTCGCCGCCGGACCCGCCGGACCCGTCGCCGGACTCGCCGCCGGACCCCACCCCGGACTCGACGCGCGACTCCGCTGCGGTGCCGACGCCGGACTCGCCCCCGCCGTCGGGCCCGGCCGGGGCCGAGTCCGTGGTCTCCGGCGCCGCCGCCGAGGTCGTAGCGTCTGGTTCGCCTGTGGCGTCCGGTACAGCCGTCTCCCGCGGAGTCATGGTCTCTGAGGCAACTGGAGTCTCATCCTCGCGTCGAGGGTGGGACTTCTCGTCCGTACTCATGCGCGGAAGAGGTGACGACGGATCGCCGCCGCGTTGCCGAAGATCCGGATCCCGAGCACGACCACCACCCCGGTCGACAGCTGCGCGCCCACCCCGAGCTTGTCGCCCAGGAACACGATCAGCGCCGCCACGAGCACGTTCGACACGAACGAGACCACGAAGACCTTCGCGTCGAAGATCCCGTCCAGCCGCGCCCGGATCCCGCCGAACATCGCGTCGAGCGCGGCCACCACCGCGATCGGCAGGTACGGCTGCAACCAGAGCGGCACCACCGGCTCGAACACCAGCCCGAGCGCCACGCCGGCGACGAGCGCGAGCGCGGGGATCACCGTCCACCTCCGGAGGGTCGCGGCGCCGGTGCCGAACTCGGCGTCGAGTCCGACACAGTAGTCGGCGGCGGCACCGGCGAGGCGTAGCGGAGGTCGGGGTCGGTCGCCGCCGGCAGCTGCAGGTTCTTCGCCGCCCGCACGGTGAACTGGATT
>DATBFW010000095.1:0-1570 GCA_036558285.1 Mycobacteriales bacterium
CGAGACCACCGCGACGGTCCGGTCCGCGGCGGTCACCGTGAGGTTCTTCGGGTCGGCGGCCACCAGGAGGTCACACCCCAGGTACAGGTCGCACTCCCCGGCGCCGAGCTTGTTGGTCGGGGGCGGCCCGGAGCGGCTGAACCGGACGTCGGACACGACCGCTCCGCCCTTCTGGGCCAGGCCGGTCTGGTCGAGCGACCGGGCGTGCCAGCCGGCGATGAGCCCGGCGGTCGCGAGGACCTGGGACACGGTGACCACACCGGTGCCGCCGACCCCGGTCAGCCGGATTCCGAACGAGTCCGCGTTCACGACCCGGCGCGGGGCCGGGAGCTCGTCCGGGCCGATCGCCGCGGCCGCGGCATCGGCGGTTTGCCCGGCGGCGGGCACCACGGTCATGAACGCCGGGCAGTCACCGTCCAGGCAGCTGTAGTCGACGTTGCAGGAGGACTGGTGAATGCGGGTCTTCCGGCCGAACTCGGTCGGCACCGGCTGCACCGACAGGCAGTTGGACTTGCGCCCGCAGTCCCCGCAGCCCTCGCAGATCCGCTCGTTGATGAACACCCGGGTCCGTGGCTGTGCCAGCTTGCCCCGCTTGCGCTTGCGGCGCTTCTCGGTGGCGCACTCCTGGTCGTGCACGAGCACGGTGACGCCGGGCGTGGCCGCGAGGACCCGCTGCGCCTCGGCGATCCGGGTGCGGTCCCACACGGCCACCCCGCGGCGCAGCTTCACGTGCCGGTAGCGGCCGAGGTCCTCGGTGGTCACGATGACCCGGGCCACCCCCTCGGCCAGCAGCACGTCGACGATCTGCGGCACGGTCATGCCGCTCGCGGGCCGCTGGCCGCCGGTCATGGCGACGGCCGAGTTGTACAGCAGCTTGTAGGTCATGTTCGCCCTCGCGGCCACCGCGGCCCGGATGGCCAGCGATCCCGAGTGGTCGAACGTGCCGTCCCCGATGTTCTGCACGAAGTGGTCGCGGTCGAGGAACGGCGCCATGCCGATCCACTGCATTCCCTCGCCGCCCATCTGGGACAGGCCGGTGACCGTGCCGGCCTGCGACTCGTCCATCAGCAGCACCAGGGCATGACAGCCGATGCCGCCGCCCACCAGGGTTCCGGGCAGCGGCTTGGTGGAGCTGTTGTGCGGGCAGCCGGAGCAGAAGTACGGTACCCGGCTGACCAGGGGCAGGGTCACGCGGCCACCGGCGGCTGGCAGATCGGCCGCCGGATCGGCCGCCGGCGCGATCCCGCGGGCGGCCATCCGGCGCCGCAGCGGGCCGGTGATCGAGTCGGCGTCCAGCTCGCCGTAGCCCGGGATCAGCTCCGACCCGTCGGCGTCGCGCTTGCCGGTGACGGCCGGCTGCGCCGGCCCGCCGTAGAGCACGTCGCGGATGGCGGCCTCGAGGAAGGAGCGCTTCTCCTCGACGACCAGGATCTCCGCCAGGCCGTCGGCGAACTCGCGGACGGTTTCCTCCTCGAGCGGCCACGGCATGCCGACGCGCAGCAGGCGGACCCGGCTCCGCTCGAGGTCGGCCTCGCCGATGCCGGCCCGGCGGAGCGCGGCCAGCACGTCG
>DATBFW010000096.1:0-16614 GCA_036558285.1 Mycobacteriales bacterium
CCCGGATCTCCGGGTGCACCAGCCGCACCGGCCGCTCGGACAGCGTGCGCAGCGGCGCCTGCAACGGCGCCACCGACCGGCGCAGCTCCAGCACCTCGCGCTTGAGCACGTAGATCCGCTCCGCGTCCCGCTTGGACCGGCTCGGCCCGCCGAAGACCGCGCTCTCCACGGCGTCCACGTCCAACTGCATGCTGTTCGCCACGCCGAGATAGTCGTCGACGATCCGGTCCATGATCGCGTGCAGCACCGCCGACGGACCCAGCGCCAGCCGCTCCGGGTCGAGCTCCATCGACCGGCGCAGCCCCTTCAGCCCGCGCGGCTCACCCCGGCGGACCGTGATCACGAAGTCGCGGCCGACGAAGACCGAGATCTCGCCGGTCTCGACCACCTCGACGTCCGCGGCCGGCGACTCCGGGTGCACGTACCGGACGGTCTTGAGCACCGCGAACAGCGTGTCCTCGTACCGGTCGAGCTTGGGCCGCTGGTGCTCGGCGTACAGGGCGTCCTCGACGGCCAGCGGGTGCAGGTCGTAGCGCTCGGCCAGCTCGGCCAGCTCCGTCTCGTCCGGGTCGTGCAGGCCGAGCCAGACGAACCCCTCGCCGGTCAGCCGCACCTCGTCGATGACGCTCGGCTCGCATCGGCCGGGCCGGCGGATGCCGTCGACGTACACGCCGCAGTCGATCAGCGTGGCGGAACGGTCCCGGACCGGGACGACCGGCGCAGCCGTCGCCCGCGCCAGCCGGCGGGCCGGGCGCAGGTGCGGGGTGCGCAGGTGCGGAAGCATGGACACGGCAGGACTCCTGGAGCGCGCGGAGGGATCGGCGGGGTGCGCGCCCCGCGGCAGGATCGCCGGTCGGGCTGGAAGCGGCCGAGTCAGCCGCGCGGCCCGGCGGGGACCGGATGCGGGACGCGGCTGGTACTGCACGGGCGGTCGTTGCGCACCGCGTCACCTCCTCGGGTCCGGGCCAGGGCGGGCCAGGGCGGGCCAGGTCGGGCCTCAGCAGGCCCGACGACCGAATGTACTCGCCGCAACAAAATTTGTCCCGGACCCGGCGTACGAGCGGTTCAGCGCAGCGGAAGCACGCCCCAGGTGGTGAGCGCGTCGAGCAGACCGTCGGTCACCGGCAGCGCCGCCAGCTCGGCCGCGCCGACCCAGCAGGCGTCGTCGGCGTCGTCCCCGGCCCGCAGCGTCCCGCCGGCGACCGTGCACGCCAGGTCGTCGATCACGTACGTGACGCCGGCCGGTCCGGGCCGCTCCACCCGGCCGACGAGCCGGTCGGCGGTGACCTCGAGCCCGGTCTCCTCGTACGTCTCCCGGACCGCGGCCGCGGCGGCATCCTCTCCCGGCTCGCACCGGCCGCCCGGCAGCGACCACAGACCGCGGCCCGGCTCCCGGCCGCGCCGGATCAGCAGCAGCCGACCCGCGGCGTCCAGCACGATCGCCCCCGCACACGCCACCCGCCCCGCCCCGCCACCACTCCCGCCCGCGGCAGCAGACCCGCCCGCCGGCTCCGCACCCGGCGCCGCGCCGCCCGCACTCGCGGCGGGTGCGGGGTGGGCGGCGCGGGCGCTGGGTGCGGGGTCCGCGGCACGGGCGTCGGCTGCGGGGTGGGCGGAGTGGCCGGTCGGTGGGGGGTCAGGGGGCTGTGCGGCCGGCCCGGCGGCGGGGTTCATCGGCGCGGGCGTGGGGGAGCGGTGGAGGCTCGGACGACCAGCGCGGTGGCGAGCTCGACGTGGTAGGCGTCGGGGTCGCGGCCGGCGATCAGCGCCTCAAGCAGCTGGGTGGCGACCCGGCCCATCTCGGCCAGCGGCTGGCGCACGGTGGTCAGCGGCGGCGCGGCCCAGCGGGCGATCGGCAGGTCGTCGAAGCCGACCACGGACACGTCGCGCGGCACCACCAGCCCCGCCACCCTGGCCGCCTCGATCACTCCGAACGCCTGCTCGTCGCTGCCGGCGAACACGGCGGTCGGCCGGTCGGGCAGCGCGAGCAGCGCGCTCGCCGCGTCGTACCCGCCGGCGTGCCGGAAGGTCCCCTCCCGGACCAGCTCCGGGTCGAACGGCAGCCCGGCCGCGTCCAGCGCGGCCCGGTAGCCGTCGATCCGGGCCCGCCCGCACAGCACCCCGGCCGGCCCGCCGATCACCGCGATCCGCCGGTGCCCGAGCTGGACCAGGTGCCGGGTCGCGGCCAGCCCGCCGCCCCAGTTGGTCGCACCGACGCTGGGCACGTCCGGGTCGGGCAGGTCGACCGGGTCGATGACCACGCACGGGATCCCGGCCCGCTGGAAGACCCGCTTCTGCGCGGAGGTGAACTGCGAGGTGACCACGATGACGCCGGACCGCCCGGACGCGGCCATGTCCTCGGCCCAGGTCACGGCGGCGGCGCCGGTCGGCATGGTCGAGATCACGACGTCCAGCTCGGAGCCGGTCACCACCCCGCGGATGATCTCGACCGCCCACTCGCTGTCGAGCGCCCGCATGACCAGCCCGACCGAACGGGACCGGCCGCGGCGGCGGCCGGGCCGGCTGTAGTTGTGCTGCTCGAGCAGCCGGCGCACCCGCTCCCGGGTCGCCGGGGCGACGTCGTGCCGGTCGTTGACGACCTTGGACACGGTGGCCAGGGAGACGCCGGCCGCGGCGGCGACCGAGCTGAGCGTCGTACGCGGTTCGGCCGGCTGCACGCCGGTCAGCGTACCGGTCGTTCGAGTCGAGTTTCGGAAACTTGCCGAGTCCGCTTGTGGTCGCACCGCGTGACCGACGACTTGTCGGCCGTTGACATCGGCGAGAAGAGGCTCCTACGGTGCCGGATGACCGATTAACGTGCTCGAAACTTTCGAGATCTCGATCGGCAGCCTGGAGGCCTCCATGCGACGACCCTCCGCACTCGGCGCGCTGCTCGCCGGACTCCTCGGCGCGACCCTCGTGGCCGGCCCGCTGACCGCCCCGGCGACCGCCGCACCCCGCGTGCCCGACCCGACCACCTCGACCCTCCGCCAGCTGGCCGCGCACACCGGCATGCGCGTCGGCACCGCCGTGGACACCTCAGCGCTCGCCAACGACGCGACCTACCGGGCCGCGGTCGGCGCTGAGTTCGACACGGTGACCCCGGAGAACGTGATGAAGTGGGAGGTGGTCGAGCCCGAGCAGGGCCGCTTCGACTTCACCCAGGCGGACACGCTCGTCGCGTTCGCCCGCGCACACCAGCAGAAGGTCCGCGGCCACACGCTGGTCTGGCACAACCAGCTGCCGGCCTGGCTGACCTCGCGGAGCTGGACCGCGGCCGAGCTGCGGCCGGTGCTGCGGCAGCACATCCGCACCGAGGTCGGGCACTTCCGCGGCCGGATCTGGGCCTGGGACGTGGTCAACGAGGCCTTCAACGAGGACGGCACCCTGCGCGACACGATCTGGCTGCAGGTGCTCGGCCCGGGCTACATCGCCGACGCGTTCCGCTGGGCGCACCAGGCCGACCCCAAGGCCATCCTGTTCTACAACGACTTCAACATCGAGGGCGTCAACCCCAAGAGCGACGCGGTCTTCGCCCTGCTGACCCAGCTGCGCGCGCAGGGCGTACCGGTCCAGGCGGTCGGCGCTCAGGGTCACCTCGACACCCAGTTCCCCATCCCGACCGGGATCGTGCAGAACCTGCGCCGGTTCGCCGACGCGGGCATGGACAGCGCGATCACCGAGGCCGACGTACGCAGCGTGCTGCCGGTCGACGCCACCGAGAGCGCGGCCCAGTCGGCCGGCTACAGCGCGATGCTGCAGGGCTGCCTGCTGGTCCGGCGCTGCCTGTCGTTCACCGTCTGGGGCTTCACCGACAAGTACCAGTGGGTGCCCGGCGTCTTCGCGGGCGAGGGCTCGGCCGCGCTGTGGGACGAGAACTTCCAGCCCAAGCCGGCGTACGACCAGGTGCGCATCGACCTCGCGCTGGCACCGTCCGGGCGGCCGCGCGCCTGACCAGTCGCAGTCGGGGCCCGGGCGGTCGCCGCCGCCCGGGCCACCACGCAGATCTCCGGAAGGACCATGGGAGGACCCATGACCGGACGCCCGCCCCGCTCGCTACGCCGCGGCGCGGTCCGCGCCGACGAGGACCGCATCGGCGTGCTCGAGGTGCTGTGGACGGTCGACTCGCAGGACTGGAACGGCGCGACCGTCGACCAGATCGTCGCCGCGGCGCACACGCTCCAGCCCGGCGGCATCATCCTCATGCACGACTGGCCGCCGAACACGATCCAGGCCGTCCCGCGCATCGCCCAGGACCTGGCCGCGCGCGGTCTGTGCCCCGGCCGCATCGCGTACACGCCGCGAGACATCCCGTTCGGCAGCCAGGTCTTCCACGCCGTCGCCGTCCGGCCCTGACCGGAGGGAGGAGATCCGATGATCCGCGCCAAGTCCGCGCTGGCCGCGGCCGGCGCCCTGATGCTGGCCGGCGCGCTGGCCGCCGGGGTCGCGCATGCCGCCGGTCCGGCCGACCGGCCCGCGGCCGCCCACCCGGCCCCGACCAGCTGGGTCGGGAGCTGGGGGAGCGTGCCGACCACGGTCCCGCCGGCCAGCGACACCGTGTTCAGCGACCAGACGATCCGGCAGACCGTGCACCTGAGCGTCGGCGGTAGCCGGCTGCGGGTGCGGTTCAGCAACGAGTTCGGGACCGCGCCGCTGGTGATCGGCGAGGCGCACGTCGGCCGGGCCGCGGGCAGCGAGCCGAGCCGGTCGGTGGCGGCGGGCAGCGACCGCCGGCTCACCTTCGCCGGCCAGGTGTCGGCCACCGTGCCGGCCGGGGCGCCGCTGCTCAGCGACCCCGTCCGACTGGCCGTGCCGGCCGGCGCCGACCTGGTCGTCAGCCTCTACCTGCCGCAGCCGACGAAGGCGACGACCACGCACGCGTTCGCCTTCCAGGACAACGTGGTCGCGGCCGGCAACGTGACGGGCAGCCGGACGGTCACGCCGACCGCGACCTTCCAGCAGTGGTGGTTCCTGTCCGGGGTGAGCGTCGCCGCGCCGGCCCGGGACGGCGCCGTCGTCGCGCTCGGCGACTCGATCACCGACGGCGCCAACACCACGCCGAACCGGAACGCCCGCTGGCCGGACGTGCTGGCCCGGAGGCTGCAGGCGACCCCGGACCTGCGCGGGCTCGGCGTGCTCAACGAGGGGATCAGCGGCAACCGGCTGCTGCACGATCCCAACCCGCTGGCCGGCTCGGGGGCGGACGCGTTCGCGGCCCAGTTCGGCGAGAGCGCGCTGCGCCGGTTCGACCGGGACGTGAGCTCGCAGCCCGGTGGCCGCTACGTGATCGTCCTGCTCGGCGTGAACGACCTCGGCCACCCCGGCACGATCGCGCCGGAGTCAGAGCGGGTCACGCCGGCCGACCTCATCGCCGGCTACCAGCAGGTCATCGCCCGCGCGCACCAGCAGGGGATGCTCGTCTTCGGCGGCACGATCACGCCGTTCGCGAACGACACGTTCGGCTTCGACACGCCGGCGAACCGAGCCGCCCGGCTGGTGGTCAACCACTGGATCCGGACCAGCGGTGCGTACGACGGCGTGATCGACTTCGACGCCGCGCTGCGCGACCCGGCCGACCCGGAGCGGATCCGGCCCGAGTTCGACAGCGGCGACCACCTGCACCCGAACGACGCGGGCGCGGCGGCGCTGGCGAACGCGGTGCCGCTGCGCCTGTTCCGCTGAGTGGGTACGGATCGGCGGTGGGCCAGCGGGCCCGCCGCCGACCGTGCATCATGAAGAGGCTTTCATCGCCGAGGCGGGGGTAAAGCTTCACTTGACCTGGATGCTTCGAGCGGGAACCGTGGTGACGGCGCGTGTGCTAGTCCCGGCGCCGGTACGTACCGTAGGCTGTTTGCTACTGACGGGGACGTGCGGCGCTGGCACAGTCCGGAGGTATGGCTGACGTGAACCTGAACGAGATGAGCGGCGCCCCCGGCGCCGCGGGGGTGAACACGTGAACGCGGTCAAGGGCATCGCTGCCGGCTTCGTCATCCTCGTCCTGGTGCTCGCCTTGATCGCCGGACTGTCGAGCGGCCAGGGTCGCGAGGTCTTCGACAACATCGTCGCCGCCGGTCAGACCACGCTGAACTGGACGGCCGACCAGATCGGAAACCTGTCGGACCTGCTCAGGACACGCGGCAACAGCTTCCGGTCGCTCATCGCCGGCGTCGTGGTCTTCGCCGGCCTCGTGCTGTTCGTGCCGTACTTCCGCAAGTCGCCGACGTCCATCCTCATCCTCGGCGTCATCGCGGCGCTGTCGGCGTGGGTGCTCTACGACCCGACGATCCTTCCGAGCGCGTGAGGACGGCAGCGTGACGACGAGCACGCCCGCCGCCGGCACGCTGCCGGCCCGGTAGGTCCCGGTGGCCGACCCCTCGAAATACCTGCTCCCCATGGAGCGGGTGGCGATCAGCACCCGCCGGCACTGGGCCTTCCTGGCGGCCGACACCATCCAGGCGATCGTGCTGCTGGCCATCGGCGTGCTGCTGGCCCGGATCCTCAGCGGGGTCGACTACGTCGGCACCGTCCTGGTCTGGTTCTGCGTGTTCGTGGTCGCCCGCTGGCTCTGGAAGCTCGCGGACTGGTTCAACGAGACGCTGATCGTCACCGACAAGCGGCTGCTGCTGCTGACCGGCATCTTCTACCGGAACGTCGCGATCATGCCGCTGGTCAAGGTCACCGACCTGACCTACCACCGGTCCGCGAGCGGGATGACCTTCGGCTACGGGAAGTTCGTCGTGGAGAGTGCCGGCCAGGACCAGGCGCTCTCGACCATCAGCTTCGTGCCCCACCCGGACCGGCTCTACCAGCAGATCTCCGACCTGCTCTTCGGCGGCGACAAGGGCGCGCCGGGGGCGCTGGTCACCACCGCCCAGCGGATGGCCGAGGAGGAGAACGATCAGCTGGCCCGGCGCCGGTTCCGGCGCCGGTTCACCCGGCGGCGGCCCGCCGACCTGCCCGACGACCGGAGCACAAGCGGCCCGATGCCGTCCCAGCTGGACGCGATCCTGGCCGACCGGGACACCCTGCTCGCCGACCGGGACGAGCGCGGCTGGGACGACCGCGACGTCGACCGGCCGGCCGGCCACCGCGGCGATCCGGCCGAGCCCCGCTACCCGTCCGGGTACGAGCCGCCGTCCTACGACCGACCGCCGTCCTACGGGCAGCCGCCGTCGTACGGGCAGCCGCCGTCGTACGGCGAGCGGGACTGGGGCGAGGACCCGTACCGGCGCTCGTCCGACCCGGCCGGGGAGCTGCCGCAGATCCATCAGCCACGCCGCGGTGACAGCTCCGGCCGCAGCGAGGTGGTCCGGCCGGAGGAGCCGCTGCCGCCGCCGCGCCACCCCCAGGACACGCCGCCGAGGATGGGGCCCGACCCCGCCGACGACTGAGCACCCTGGCCAGGAAGTCGGGCCGCCCTGGCCGTACCGTCTCCGGCGGGATGCTCATCGACCTGCACACGCACTCGACCGCCTCGGACGGCACCGACTCGCCGGCCGAGCTGGTCGTCGCGGCGCGGGCGGCCGGGCTCGACGTGGTCGCGCTGACCGACCACGACACCACGCTGGGCTGGGCGCCGGCGGCCGCTGCGCTGCCGGAGGGGCTGACGCTGGTGCGCGGGCTGGAGCTGTCCTGCCGGTGGAACCCGCCCGACGGCAGCCGGTCGACCGAGCTGCACCTGCTCGGCTACCTGGTCGACCCGGCGCACCCGGCGCTGGCCGCGACGCTGGACCGGCTGCGCACCAGCCGGCTCGACCGGGCCCGGCGGATGACCGAGCGGATGGCGGCGGCCGGCGTGCCGATCCGCTGGGAACGGGTCGCCGAGCTGGCCGCCGGTGCCTCCGCGGGACGGCCGCACATCGCCAGGGCGCTGGTCGAGGCGGGCATCGTCGACTCGGTGGACGAGGCGTTCGCGACGCTGCTGAGCTCCCGCTCGCCTTACCACGAGCCGAAGGAGGACCTGGACGCGCTGACCGGCGTGCGGCTGGTGCTCGCGGCCGGCGGCGTCCCGGTGTTCGCCCACCCGCTGGCCCGGATGCGCGGCCGGGTGGTCGGCGACGACGCGATCCGGGCGATGGTCGACGCCGGGCTGGCCGGGCTCGAGATCGACCACCCCGACCACACCGGGGCCGACCGCGAGCACCTGCGGGCGATCGCGGCCGAGCTGGGACTACTGGTCACCGGCTCCAGCGACTACCACGGCACCAACAAGCGGGTACGGGTCGGCGGGGGCGGCAACACCGCCTCGGACCAGCACGAGAAGCTGCTGTCGCTGGCGACCGGGACGCCGGCGCTGACCGGCTGACCGCCCGATGGACCCGCGATTCTTCGGCGAGGCCCTCGTCACGCTGTTCGTGATCATGGATCCGCTGGGGACGATTCCGGTCTTCCTCGGGCTGACCGGCGGCTTCACCATGCGCGCCCGGGCCAGGGCGGCCAGCCAGGCGGTGCTCGTCTCGCTCGGCGTGATCATCTCGTTCGCGCTGTTCGGCCAGCAGATCCTCGACTACCTCGGGATCGGCATCCCGGCCCTGCAGGGCGCCGGCGGGCTGCTGCTCCTGCTCGTCGCGCTGGACCTGCTCACCGGCCGGGCCGACGACCCGCAGGAGGTGCAGGACGTCAACGTCGCGCTGGTGCCGCTGGGCACGCCGTTGCTGGCCGGTCCCGGTGCGATCGTGGCGACCATCGTGTTCGTACGGCGGGCAGACGACGTGGCCGACTACGTCGCCCTGGCGGTGGCGATCCTGGCCGTACACCTGGCGCTGTTCCTGTCGCTGCGGTTCTCCAGCGGCATCATCAGGGTGATCAGGGACAGTGGGATCGTGCTGGTCAGCCGGATCGCGGGTCTGCTGCTGTCGGCCATCGCGGTGCAGCTGGTGGCCAATTCAATCATCGGGTTCATCAACGAGGCACGCTGACCGGCCTGTGGATTGCCGGCCCGTTCGGTTGGTGGCGAGGTCTACCGTTGGCGTCGTGAACCGCTTCCTCACCGTCGCCGCCGGCACCGCCGGCGCCTGCCTGGCCCTGCTGGTCGCGGCGCCGGCCGCGCACGCCGACGCGGTCGACGACGCGGTGAACCAGCTGCGGTCCGCCCCGGTCTACGTGGCGCCCGGCGTCACCGAGCCGAGGATCGACGTCGACGCGGTGACCCGGGCCATCGGCGGCCGGCCGATCAAGATCGCCGTGCTGCCCGCCGACGAGTTCGGCAGCACCTCGAAGGCGTTCAGCGCCTCCGAGCAGATCGGCCGGGCGCTGGCGCCCGACTCGCCGATGACCGTCGGCGTGGTCGCCGGTCGCAGCTTCAACGCATCCTCCTCGCAATACTGCGCGGGCGCGGCGAGCGCGGTCGCGGGCGACGCGGTCGCGACCAACAAGGATCAGCTGCAGCAGACCAACGACGTGACCGCCACGATCCAGTCGTTCGTGACCGGACTGCAGTCTCGTCCGGTGTCCGGCAGCTCGGCCTGCCGGGGCAGCTCGGCCGCGGGCGCCTCGGACGCGACCGACAACTCCGGCGGCAGCGGCGCGGTGCCCTGGGTGCTCGGCGGGATCGGCCTGCTCGGCGCGGGCGGGGCCGGCGCCTGGGTGGTCAGCCGCCGCCGGCGCCGGCAGAAGGAGATGGAGGGCCGCCGGGCCGAGGTGCTCTCGCTCTACGATCGGCTCGGCGCCGACGTGCAGAACCTCGCCCCCGGCGACGACCCGGTCGCCCGGCAGGCGCTCGTCGACGCGGCCGAGCGCTACACGGCGACCGGCTCGCAGCTCGCCCACGCCGACACGCACGCCGAGTTCGACGTGGCCCGGCGGACGGCGCTGGAGGGCCTGCAGGCGGCCCGCACGGCCCGCAAGGAGCTCGGCCTCGACCCCGGTCCCGACCTGCCGGCGATCGCCCCGTCGTACGGGGAGCAGCTGAGCGCACCGCAGCAGGTGGAGGCGGGCGGCAAGACCTACCAGGGCTACCCGGAGTACACGCCGGGCGCTCCGTACTACTATGCCGGCGGCGGCGGTTACCCCGGCGGGTGGTACTCGTTCCCCTTCTGGGAGACGGTGCTGCTCGGCTCGGTGCTCTCCGGCGGGTTCGGCGGCGGCTGGGGCGGCTACGACGCCGGCTACGACCGCGGCTACGACGCCGGCCGTGACGACGCGCAGGACTCCGGTGCCGACTGGTCCGGCGGTGGCGGCGACTGGGGCGGCTGGTCCGGCGGCGGTGGCGACTGGGGCGGCGGCGGTGGCGGCTGGGGCGGCGGCGGCGACTCAGGCGGAGGCAGCTGGTAGCGGTGCCTGCCGTCCCCGAGCCGGAGCAGCTCGGCTTCGAGGGCATGCCCCGCCGGCTGTTCGCGGCGACGCCGTCGCGGCTGAGCACATTCACTGCCTGCCCGCGCCGCTACCGGTTCACCTACCTGATCCGGCCGACCCCGCCGAAGGGGCCGCCGTGGGCGCACAACTCCCTCGGCGCGGCCGTGCACAACGCGCTGCGCGACTGGTGGTCGCTCCCGCTGCCGCGGCGAACGCCGGTCGCGGCCGCCCGGCTGCTCGACGCGGCCTGGATCGCCGACGGGTTCGCCGACGCCCGGCAGTCGGCGACCTGGCGGTCCCAGGCTCGTGACTGGGTCGAGGCCTACCTGGCCGAGCTCGACCCGACCGACGAGCCGGTCGGAGTCGAGCGCGGGGTGGCGATGCGCACCGAGCGGCTGGCGCTGTCCGGCCGGGTCGACCGGATCGACAGCAGGGCCGGCGAGCTGGTCATCGTCGACTACAAGACCGGCCGCTCGGTGCCCGACACCGACGACGCCCGCGGCTCGCTCGCGCTGGCGGTGTATGCGCTCGCCGCCGGGCGCACGCTGCGCCGGCCGTGCCGGCGGGTCGAGCTGCACCACCTGCCGACCGGGCGGGTCGCCGCCTGGGAGCACACCGAGCAGTCACTGGCCCGGCACGTCCGGCGGGCCACCGACACCGCCGACGACATCGAGCGCGCGGCGGCCGCGGTGACCGGCGGCGCCGGCGTCGACTCGGCCTACCCGCCGGTGCCCGGCCGGCAGTGCGCCTGGTGCGACTTCCGCCGGCACTGCCCGGCCGGCCGGGCGGCGGCCCCGGAGCAGGCACCCTGGGCCGGCCTCGCCCAACCCGCCACCGTCCCGCCCGACACCACCCCGGGCGAGGACTGAGAGGATCTGCGCGTGGAGATCTCCGAGGCGGTCGAGTTCGTCCGGCGCAACCACCGTGGGGTGCTCGCGGTGACCCGGGCGGACGGCAAGCCGCAGATGTCGCCGGTCAGCGGGACGGTCAACCAGGACGGGCTGGTCGTGGTCAGCAGCCGGGAGACCGCGTACAAGGTGCGCAGCCTGCAGGCCCGGCCGTACGCGGCGTACTGCGGGTTCGCCGACCAGTTCTTCGGCCAGCCGTGGGTGCAGATCGAGGGGCCGGCGCGGATCGTCCCGCTGCCGGACGCGATGGAGCAGCTGGTCGACTACTACCGCTCGATCTCCGGCGAGCACCCGGACTGGGACGACTACCGGGCCGCGATGGAGCGCGACCGGCGGGTGCTGATCGCGATCACCCCGGAACGGGTCGGGCCGAGCGTGCAGGGCTGACGACCGCGAGCCGGCGTACCGTCGTGCGGGCCATCCGCTCCTTCGCCGCCCGGTATGCCGGTGGCTCGCGGAGCGTCGCCGGCAGCACCGACGAGGCCGCCCGCAACGAGCGCAGCGTCACGGAGGCGCCGAGGTCGGTGGTCGGCAGCCCGGGCAGGCCGTAGAGCCGGCGGGCCCAGCGCGGCAGCGACGCGAACGCCAGCCCCGCCGCCGAGATCCAGACCACCCGGGCCGGCGTGGCCAGCTGCACCAGTGCCGGCATCGGCGGCAGCAGCAGGAACTTCGCGGTGTCCCGGGCGGCCGCGGTCGTCCGCAGCGCCGGCCGGGCCCGCTCGAAGTAGTCCGCCAGCTCGGCCACCGACGCCGGCACCAGCTCCGGCGGGATGCCGACCAGCTCGGCCGCGGTGACCTGCTCGGCCACGTACCGGTCGGCGTCGGCGGCGGACACCCGCACGCCGGCCCGGCGCCCGATGGTGAGGAACGAGTCGATCTCGCCGCAGTGCACCCAGAGCAGCAGTTGCGGGTCGGGCGCCCAGTAGGGCGTGCCGGACTCCGGCTCGACGCCGCGCACCCGCCGGTGCACCCCGCGAACCCGGGCCGCCGCCCGGTCCGCCTCGGCGCGGGTGCCGAACGTCACCGCGCCGAGGTAGTCACCGGTCCGCTGCAGCCGCCCGAGCGGGTCCTCCCGGTACGTCGAGTGCTGCGCGACGCCGGCCATCGCCAGCGGGTGCAGCGCCATCAGGAACAGCGCGCGCACGCCGCCGACCCACTGCATCGGGTCGGCGTGCAGCCGCCAGGTCACGCTCTGCGGGCCGAAGTAGCCGAGGTCGTCCATCGCCCTCCCAGTGTCCGCCCACCGCGGCAACGCCGCACGTCAGGTCGGCACCGTCGCCCAGAAGTCGAGCAATGCGCGGGCGGTGGCGGCCGGCTGCTGGACGGCGGGGGAGTGGATGGCGTCGGCGATCACCGCGGTCGGCGCGCCGAGCCGGTCGGCCATCGCCGCCTGCACCGCCGGCGACCAGGCGTCGTCGTGCTCGCCGTACAGGACCAGCAGCGGGAGGCCGGTCGCCGCCAGCTCGGCGGTGCGGTCCGGCTCGGCCCGCAGCGCGTCGCCCATGCCCTGCAGTCCGGCGGGCGAGCCGGCCAGGAACCGGGTGCGCAGGAAGGCCCGCTGGTCGGCCGGCATCGACGCCCAGTCCGGGTCGGCGGCGGCGATCGTCTCCAGCGCCGCGTACACGGCCGGCATGCCGCCGGCGCGCAGCACCGGCTCCAGCGCCGCCATCCGCTCGCGCCGGTCGCCGCCGATCGAGCTCGGCCCGGAGCCCATGAGCACGAGCGAGCGGACCGCGACCGGTTCGGCGATCGCGGCCGCCCGGGAGACCAGCCCGCCGAACGAGTGGCCGACCAGGTGCGGCCGGTCCAGCCGGTCCGCGACGGCCAGTACCGACTCGGACAGCGCGTCCGGGGTGTACGCGGCGAGGTCGTCGGGGCCGGGCGTCTCGTACTGGCCGGGCAGGTCCATCGCCACCGCCCGCAGTCCGGCGTCCGCCAGCAGCGGGAGCAGGGGCGCGAAGTCCTCCTTCGTGCCGGTGTAGCCGGGCACGAACAGCACCGCGGGACCGTCGCCGGCGTCCAGCACGGCGACCGGCCCGTCCGGCGTCGCCAACGTCCGCGTCACGCCCTCCATCCTGCCCGAGCCGGTCCGGCCGGGCCGGAAGGATCAGCCGTAGGCGATGAGGCGGCCGCCGGCGGCGGCGACGATGAGCGTGCCGATACGGGACAGGCCGGCCCGGTCGGGCACGGCGGTGCCGGCGGCGACCGTGGTGACCGGCCGGCCGGTGGCCGGCGGGCGGATGGAGAACCCGTCGGGTCCGGCCAGCAGCACCTGGCGATCCTCGGTCAGCGTCGGCGGCCCGGTCGCGGCCGCACTCCACAGCACCGCCCGGTTGCGCAGGTCGACCCCGATCGCGTCCCGGCCGGTCCACACGACGAGGAATTCGCCGTCCTGCACGGCTGCCGGCGTGCCGGAGCCGGCCAGCCGGTCGTCGAGCACCTCGCCGGCCGGCGATGCGACCGGCTTGCCGTTCTTGTCCTCGGCGACCGTAAAGAGGGACATCGTGGTGCCGGCCAGCACGGCGACTCGTTCGTCCGTGCTCAACACGTGCGGATCCGAGCCAGGCGTCAGCGTCCCCACCCACGGTGCCTTGTCCACCGTGGTCGAGTGGACGACCAGCCGGCGCTGCCCGTCGGCGCAGCGCGACACTGTCGCGATCGAGTCCGGCCCGACCACGGCCGGGTCGAGCGTGCAGCCGGTGGTCGAGTACGTCCACCGGTTCAGCCCGCCGCCGGTGTCGAGCGCGATCATCTGCCCGCCGCCGGTCACCACGGCGGTGCCTGTCGCGCTGGTCAGCCGGGCGGGCGTGGTGATCTCGACGGTCCGGTACCAGCGCCGCTGGCCGGTCGCCGCGTCCAGCGCGACCAGGTCCCGGCAGCCGTGCGACTTGGCGAACAGCGCCAGCACCACGCCGTCCTGCCGGGTCGCGTCGCACAGCGTCGCGTTGCCCCGCTGGTACGACCAGCGTTCCTTGCCGGTGTCCGGGTCGAGCCCGGCGACCCGGTTGGCGCCGGTCTCGATCACGCTCGGCCCCTCGACCAGGGCGGTGGCGGCGCTGGTCGGCGCGGTCCACAGCTGCCGCACGCTGGCCGGCACCGGGCCGGGCTCCGGCGGGGCCGGGCTGCTCGGCGCGGTCCGGATCGTCGTGGTGAACGCGTCCGAGTGGCGCACCACCGGCACCGCGACCGCGACCACGGCGGCGGCGACCACCAGGCCGGCGACGCCGCCGAGCACGGTCCGGATGCGCACCAGCCTATGGTCCCAGCCGGTGCAGGGTGACCTCCCGCAGGGCGCCACCTTCTGCGACAACGCTCAGGTACGTCCGGTCCGGCTGGCGCCGCCGGTCGGTCGGCGAGCCCGGGTTGAGCAGCCGCAGGCCGGTCGCCGCGGTGCTGTCCCAGGGGATGTGCGAGTGGCCGAACACGAGCACGTCGACGTCCGGGTACGCGGCGGCGGCCCGCTGCTCCCGACCCTGCTTGCCGCCGGTCTCGTGCACGACCGCGAACCGGAGGCCGCCGAGCGTCGCCCTGGCCACCTCGGGCAGTCGCGCACGCAGCGCCGGCCCGTCGTTGTTGCCATGGACGCCGATCACCCGGGCGCTGCGCCGCTCCAGCTCGTCCAGCAGGGCGACATCGACCCAGTCACCGGCGTGCAGGACGGCGTCGGCCTGCTCGACCGCCGCCCACACCTCCGCCGGCAGGTCGCGCGCCCGCCGCGGCACGTGTGTGTCGGCCAGGACGACGAGCCGCACCGGTCGGTGGCTATGCCGACTCGGCGACGGACCCGTCGGACGCCTCCGGCTTGGCACCGCGCCCGCGGCCGCCGCGCCGGCGGCGGCGGCGCCGCTGACCCTCGCCCGTACCGGTGCCAGGTCCCGAGTCGGAGCCGGCCACGTCCGCCGCCACGGTCGCGACCGCGCCGGCCAGCTCGGCCGCGGTCGCGGCGTCGCCGGCCTCGCCGGACACGACCTCGACCGCCGACCCGTCGACCGGCTGCCCGGCACGGGTGCGCCGCCGGGCACGGCTGCGCCGCGGCCGGCTCTCAGCCGTCTCGTCGCCCGACCCGGAGGCAGTCCCGGAGGCGGGTCCGGACGCCGAACCGGATCGGGACCGCGACCGCCGCCGCGAGCCGGCGTGCGCCCCGGTCTCGCCGAGGTCCTCGACCTCTTCGGCCTCCAGCCCGGCCCGGGTCCGCTGGGCTCGCGGCAGCCGGCCGGTCGACTCGGCCGGGATGTCCAGGTCCACGTACAGGTGCTCGGACGTCGAGTACGTCTCCGGGGGCTCGTGCAGGGGCAGCGACAGCGCGTCGCAGATCATCTTCCAGCGGGCCAGCTCGTCCCAGTCGACGAAGGTGACCGCGACGCCGGAGGCGCCGGCCCGGCCGGTGCGGCCGATCCGGTGCAGGTAGACCTTCTCGTCCTCGGGGCACTGGTAGTTGATCACATGCGTGACGCCCTCGACGTCCAGCCCGCGCGCGGCGACGTCGGTGGCGACCAGCACGTCGACCTTGCCGGACCGGAACGCGCGCAGCGCCTGCTCGCGGGCGCCCTGGCCGAGGTCGCCGTGCACGGCCGCGGCCGCGAAGCCGCGCTCGACCAGGTCGTCGGCGACCTTCTGCGCGGTCCGCTTGGTCCGGCAGAAGATCATCGTCAGGCCACGGCCGCGGGCCTGCAGGATCCGGGCCAGCATCTCGGCCTTGTCCAGCGCGTGCGCCCGGTAGACGAACTGCTGGGTCTGCGGCACCAGCCGCGACTCCTCGTTGCCCTCGGCCCGCACGTGCACCGGCTGGCGCATGAACCGCCGGGCCAGCGCGACGATCGGCCCCGGCATGGTCGCGCTGAACAGCATGGTCTGCCGCTGGTCGGGCACCCGGGCCAGGATCCGCTCGATGTCGGGCAGGAAGCCGAGGTCGAGCATCTCGTCGGCCTCGTCCAGCACCAGCGCGGTCACCGCGCCGAGCTGAAGGTGGCCCTGGTTGGCCAGGTCGAGCAGCCGGCCGGGGGTGCCGACGACCACGTCGACGCCCTTGCGCAGCGCGCTGACCTGCGGCTCGTACGCGCGACCGCCGTAGATCGCGGTCACCCGCACGCCGACGCGGGCGCCGGCGGCCTGCAGGTCGCGGGCGACCTGGACACACAGCTCGCGGGTCGGGACGACGACCAGCGCGCGCGGCGCCGACCCGCCCAGCTTGATGCGCTGCAGCAGCGGCACGCCGAAGCCGAGGGTCTTGCCGGTGCCGGTGCGGGCCTGTCCGATCAGGTCGCTGCCGGCGAGCGCGATCGGCAGCGTCATCTCCTGGATGGCGAACGTCCGGGTGATCCCGACGTCGCCCAGGGCCTGGACGATCCGCTCGTCCACGCCGAGGTCGGCGAACAGCGGGCTGTCCGCGCGCACGTCGGCGCGGGCGGCCAGC
>DATBFW010000097.1:0-1749 GCA_036558285.1 Mycobacteriales bacterium
CCGGTGGACACCTTCATCCAGACGGGGATGGACGCCATGAACGCGATGCTGCTGACCCCGGGCGAGTTCGCCTCCTTCGGTCACGACTACCGCGCCGACATGGCGGCGTTCGTGCGCGACGCCTACGGCCTTCCCGAGGCCACCGACGAGCAGCTGGAACGGATCGAGAAGGTCCTGCGGTCGCTCGACTTCGAGCGCAGTGAGCGCATCCAGGCCGAGCGCGCCCACCCCGCCACGCCGGCCCACGCCGACCGCGCCAGCCGCGACAACCTCCCCGGCGGGGTGCCTCTGCGGAGCCGCCGGGCCCCCGGGCCGCCGTGGCCGCACCGGCCGGCCGACCGCGAGCGAGGCCGCCACTGAGCATCGCCGTCGTCCGCACCGCCGAGGGCTGGTTCGTCCAGCGCGGGGCCGAGGCGTTCCCGGTCGAGGCCGAGCTGCCCACCACGGCCGCGCTGGTCACCGACGGGCTGGACGCCGTCCGGGCGGCCGCCTCGGCCACGGCCGGGGGCGTGCCGGTCGACAGCCTGTCGTTGCTGTCGCCGGTGACGACGCCCTGCCGGGTCGTCGCCCAGGCGGTGAACTACCGCAGCCACGCCCGCGAGTCCGGGGCCGGCGAGGACCCACCGGCGGTGTTCTTCCGCAAGAGCTCCGGCTCGATCACCGGGCCGTCCGGCGACGTCGTCCGGCCGGCGCACGTTCGGCTGCTCGACTACGAGATCGAGCTCGGCCTGGTCATCCGGCGCGGCCCCGCCGCCGGGTCCACGGTCGGCGACGCCGACCTGCCCGGCCACGTGGCCGGGCTGGTCATGTGCAACGACGTCAGCGCCCGCGACGTGCAGCTGGCCAAGGGCCAGTTCTACGAGAGCAAGTCCTACCCGACCTTCACCCCGACCGGGCCCCGCCTGGTCCTGCTGGAGGCCGGCGACTTCGCCCGGCTGCCCGGGCTGCGACTGCGGCTGTGGGTCAACGGCGAGCTCCGCCAGGACGGGACGGCGGCCGACCTGGTCACCGGGCCGGCGGCGGCCCTGTCGCTGCTGGCCCGCTTCCAGCGGCTCGATCCGGGCGACCTGCTGCTCACGGGCACGCCGGGCGGGACCGCGCTCCAGGCGCCACCGGCGGTCGTGACCAAGATGGGCGACCTGCTCCTGCCAACGCCGGTGAAGTGGCGGGCCTTCTTCTCCCGGCAGGAACGTAACCCCGCCTACCTCAAGGCGGGCGACGTGATCACCGCGTCGGTCGCCAGCGAGGACGGCACGCTCGACCTCGGCAGCCAGCGCACCGTGGTCCGCGACGCGGCAGGCTGAGCGGCCGCAGGCGGGGTCCGTGCCGTTGACCCCGCGCGGCCCGGCCCCCGACACTTGACCCATGATCGACCCAGCCGGCCGAGCTCCCGAGAGCCGATTCCTCACGGCCGGCGACGGCGTGCGGCTCCACTACCTGCGCTGGCGCAGCGAGCCGTCGCCTCCGTCGGCGGTCCTCATCTTCCTCCACGGGATCGCCAGCCACGCCGGCTGGTTCGCCGAGACGGCCACCGATCTCGGCCACAACGGCGTGGAGGTCTACGGGCTCGACCGCCGCGGGTCGGGCCACAGCGAGGGGCCGCGCGGTCACCTCGACCGCTACGAGCGGGCGCTGGACGACGTCGAGCAGCTGGTGCGGCTGGTCGGCGCCGAGCACCCGCAGGTGCCGGTCTTCCTGGCCGCGTCCAGCTGGGCGGCCAAGCTCGGCGTGGTGTACGCGGCCGAGCGG
>DATBFW010000098.1:0-1569 GCA_036558285.1 Mycobacteriales bacterium
CAGCGCGATCCTGGCCAGGATGCCGGCGGGCAGCGTGTCGTGCGGCTCGGCGTCGATGCCGATCGTGGCGAGCTGGTCGGCCCGGGCGACCGCGACCGCCCGGTAGCCGTCGCAGTGGGTGATGCTGCCGACCACGCCGTCCGGCCAGAGCGGCTCCCGCTTCGGCCCGGACAGCAGCGGCGCCGGCGGCAGCCCGAGCCGGCCCAGCGCGATCCGGGCGCAGGTGCGCACGGTGGTGAACTCGGCCCGGCGCTTGCCGACCGCGCGGGCGACGAGCACCTCCTCCTCGGGCAGCAGCGCCTCGCCGGGCAGCGGCCCGGTCGCGTCGGCGACCTCCACCCCGGCCGGCACGATCAGCGCGATCATCGGCCGGTCACCACGGTTCCGGGACCGGGTCGACGGTCGGCAGCACGTCCCGCAGCACGCCGCGGCGGATCCCGCGCCGCCGCCACTCGCGCGGGTAGCCGAGCGAGACCTCCTCGAACCGCACCCCGTCCTCGTACGTCGTGCGCGGGATGTGCAGGTGGCCGTAGATCACCGCGGTGGCGGCGAACCGGGTGTGCCAGTCGGCGGTCAGCTCCGTGCCGCACCAGATCGCGAACTGCGGGTGGCGCAGGATGCGGGTCGGCAGCCGGGTCAGCGGCCAGTGGTTGACCAGCACGGTCCTGGTGCCGGCCGGCAGCGCGGCGAGCCGGGCCTCGGTCGCCTCGACCCGGGCTCGGCACCAGGCGGCGCGGTCCGGGTACGGGTCGGGGTGCAGCAGGAACTCGTCGGTCGCGACCACGCCGGCGCCGTACGCGGCCGCCAGCGCCTCGTCCGCGTCGGCCTGGCCGGGTTGCCGGAAGGTGTAGTCGTAGAGCAGGAACAGCGTGGCGACGGTGACCGGGCCGCCGGCGCCGGACCACTGCGGGTACTCGTCCTCGGGCGTGATCACGCCGAGCCGGCGGCACAGCGCGACCAGGTGCTCGTACCGGTCGAGCCCGCGCAGCCGGACCGGGTCCTTGGAGTGGGTGTAGAGCTCGTGGTTGCCGGGCGACCAGAGCACCTTGGCGAACCGGCCGGCCAGCGTGGCCAGCGTCCACTCCACGTCGGCCGGCTTCTCGGCGATGTCGCCGGCCACGATCAGCCAGTCGCCGTCGCCGGCCGGGTGCAGGTCGTCGGTGACGATCCGGCGGTTGTCGGCGTACCCGACGTGCAGGTCACTGGTCGCCCACAGCCGCGCCTCGCCCACGCCCCGACCCTAACGGCAGACACGGAGCGGCCCCCGGCCTCGTCGGAGGCCGGGGCCGGTCGGGGAGGGCTCAGCGCTGGGCCATCGGCACGTACGCGCGCTCGGGCACGCCGGTGTAGAGCTGGCGCGGCCGGCCGATCTTGGCCTGCGGGTCGTCGACCTGTTCGCGCCACTGGGCGATCCAGCCGGGCAGCCGACCGATCGCGAACAGCACCGTGAACATCCGGTCCGGGAAGCCCATCGCCCGGTAGATGAGGCCGGTGTAGAAGTCGACGTTCGGGTAGAGCTTGCGGGAGATGAAGTAGTCGTCGGAGAGCGCGACGCCCTCCAGCTCGGTC
>DATBFW010000099.1:0-9828 GCA_036558285.1 Mycobacteriales bacterium
TTGGTGCCGTCGATCGGGTCGACGATCCACCGGCGGGACCCGGTGCCGGTCTCGCCGTACTCCTCGCCCACGATGGCGTCGTGCGGCCGGCGCCGCTCCAGCAGCGCCCGGATCGCCCGCTCGGCGGCCGTGTCCGCGTCGCTGACCGGCGTGTGGTCGGGCTTGGTCACCACCCGCAGGTCCAGCGCCCCGAACCGAGGCAGGCTGACCGCATCGGCGGCGTCGGCCAGCGCCAGCGCCAGCGAGAGGTCGTCATCGGCGGGGGCCGGCGGCTGCGGCGACTCGGTCACGGCCGGCACGTTACCGTCGGGCCGGTGAGCCGGACGTCCAGCGGAGTGGTGGGGCTGCTCGCCGAGCCCGAGCGGCTGCGGGTGGTCTCCGCGCTCGCTCTCGGTGCCGGCACGATCGGCGAGGTCGCGGCGGCGGCCGGGCTCGACCAGCGGGAGGTCGTCCGGGCGCTGCGCCGGCTGGAGCGGTCCGGGCTGGTGTCCCGGGACAAGGACCGGCTCACCCTGCACGCCGAGCGGTTCAAGGAGGCGGCCCGGGAGGCGGCACCGGACGGGCCGGGCGAGCCGCTGTCGGCCGACCCGGCCACCGACGCGGTGCTGCGGGCGTTCACCCGGGACGGCCGGATCACCTCGATCCCGGTGCAGCGCGGCCGCCGCCGGCTGCTGCTCGAGCACGTCGCCGCCGCCTTCGAACCCGGCGTGCGCTACCCGGAGCGTGAGGTCGACGCGGTCCTGCGGGCCTGGTATCCGGACCACGCCACGCTGCGCCGCTACCTCGTCGACGAGCTGCTGCTCGACCGCGCCGACGGGATGTACTGGCGGATCGGCGGCCCGGTCGCGGTCGACCCGCCGGCGCCGGAGCGCATCCAGCGGGTCGCCGCGTACGGGCTGGCCCGCGACGGCGACCGGGTGCTGCTGACCCGGCTCGGCCGGAGCATGCACAAGGGTCTCTGGACGCTGCCCGGCGGCGGGGTCGAGTTCGGCGAGCGGCCGGTCGACGCGGTGGTCCGCGAGCTGCACGAGGAGACCGGCCTCGACGTCGCGGTGGACGAGCTGCTCGACGCGGACGCCGAGCTCCACCGGGACACCCGGCCGGACCACCGGTACGAGGCGCACGCGGTGCGGTTCCTCTACCGGCTGCGGGTGCTCGGCGGCACCCTCGGCGTGGTCGAGGTCGACGGCTCCACCGACGCGGTGCAGTGGTGGCCGGCGAGCGAGCTGCCCCGGCTCACGCCGCTGGCCGAGCGGGTGCTGCGCACCGGCCGGCTCAGCCCTTAGCCTCCAGCAGCCGGCGGAACGAGGCCAGCCGCCCCGGTGTCGAGTGCCCCTCGGCGACGTACTCGTCCAGGTGGCAGCCATCCGCGGCCGACCGGTGCGCGCAGTTGACCGGGCACTCCTCGGCCCCTTCGGCCAGGTCAGGGAACGCGGCGAGCAGGTCGGCGGCGGTGATGTGGGCCAGCCCGAACGACCGGATCCCCGGCGTGTCGATCACCCAGCCGCCTTCCGGCAGCGGCAGCGCGACCGCCGAGGACGAGGTGTGCCGGCCGCGGCCGACCGCGGTGACCTCGCCGGTGGCCCGCCGCGCCGCCGGGATCAGCGCGTTGACCAGGGTCGACTTACCGACTCCGGAGTGCCCTACGAGCACGCTGGTCCGGTCCCGCAGCCGGTCCCGCAGCGGCCCGAGGTCGCCGCCGCGCTGCGTCGCCACCGCCGGCGTGCCGAGATCGGCGTACGCGGCCAGCAGCTCGTCCGGCGGAGCGAGGTCGGCCTTGGTCAGGCAGAGCAGTGGGTCGAGCCCGCCCACGTACGCGGCGGCCAGGAACCGGTCGATCAGCCCGACCCGCGGCGGCGGGTCGGCCAGCGAGGTGACCACGACCAGCTGGTCGGCGTTCGCCACGATCACCCGCTCGTACGGGTCGGTGTCGTCGGCGCTGCGTCGCAGCACGGTCCGCCGCGGCTCGACCCGGACGATCCGGGCCAGCGTGTCCGGGCCGCCGGACAGGTCACCGACCACCGCGACCCGGTCGCCGACGACGACCGAGCCGCGGCCGAGCTCGCGCGCCTGCACCGCGGTCACCCTCGTCTCGCCGACCAGCACCGTGTAGCGCCCGCGGTCGACGGCGATCACCATGCCGGCCTCGGCGTCCTCGTGCTTGGGACGGGTCCTGGTCCGCGGGCGGGAGCCACGGCCGGGGCGGACCCGGACGTCGTCCTCGTCCAGCCGGCGACCGGAGCGGGGGGCCGGCCGGCGGTCGGCGCGCTCCCAGCTCGGCGCGCGGCCGGACCGGCTCAGCGTGCCGCTCCGGCCGGCGCGGAACCGAGCATGGCCGTCCACCGGGACACGAAGTCGGGCACCGTCTTCGCCGCGGTGGCGACGTCCTCCACCAGCACGCCGTCCACGGCCAGGCCGAGCACCGCGGCGAACATCACCATCCGGTGGTCGGCGTAGGTCTGCACGAGCCCGCCGTGCAGCCGGCGCGGCACCACCCGCAGCCCGTCCGGGGTCTCATGGCACTCGCCGCCGAGCCGGGTCAGCTCGGCCGACAGCGCCCGCAGCCGGTCGGTCTCCTGCCCGCGCATGTGCGCGATCCCGGAGAACGTCGACTCGGTGCTGGCCAGCGCGGCCAGCGCCACCAGCGACGGCACCAGCTCGGTGCAGTCGGACAGGTCGGCGTCCAGGCCGACCAGCCGGTCGCCGGCGGTCGCGGTGAGCCCGCCGGCGTCGACCACGACGTGCCCGCCCATCGCCCGCAGCAGGTCGGGCAGCCGCTCGCCGGGCTGGGACGAGCGCAGCGGCCACGCCGGCACCCGGACCCGCCCGCCGGTGGCGATCGCGGCGGCCACGAACGGCGTCGCGCTGGACAGGTCGGGCGGCACCGCGATCTCGCCGCCGCGCAGCGGTCCCGGCGCGACCGTCCACTCGCGACCGTCCGGGGCGGCGATCACCTCGGCGCCGGCGTCGGCGAGCATCCGCACGGTCATCCGGATCTGCAACGCGCTCGGTGCCGGGCGGATGCCGGTGTGCCGCAGCACCAGGCCCTCGTCGTACCGGGGCGCGGCCAGCAGCAGCCCGGACACGAACTGGCTGGACGCGGTCGCGTCGATCTCCGCGGTGCCGCCCTTGAGCCCGCCGCGGCCGTGCACGGTCAGCGGCAGCGTCACGTCGTCGACCTCGGCGCCGAGCTGGCGCAGGCCGTCGACCAGCGGCGCCAGCGGGCGGTGCCGGGCCCGCGGGTCGCCGTCGAACCGCACCGGGCCGGTGGCAAGCGTCGCCACCGGCGGGACGAACCGCTGCACGGTGCCGGCCAGGCCGACGTCGACGCTGCTGCCGCCGAGCAGCGGGCCGGGGGTGACGACCCAGTCGGTGCCGTCGTCGGCGATGCCGACCCCGAGCGCGCGCAGCGCGGCGGCCATCAGCGTGGTGTCGCGCGCCCGCAGCGGGTCGCGCAGCCGGGACGGCTCGCCGGCCAGCGCGGCGAGGACCAACGCCCGGTTGGTCACCGACTTCGACCCGGGCACGCTGACCTCGGCGTCCACCGGGCCGGTGGCGCGCGGTGCGGGCCAGGGTGCCGTCATGGCGCACATCCTGCCGCACCCGCTGCGTACGGTGTTACGCATGTGTGGTCGGTACGTCGCCAAGCGGGACCTGGCCGGCCTGGCCGCCGAGTTCGAGGCCGAGGACGCGACCGGCCAGGCACTGCGGCCGGACTACAACATCGCGCCGACCGACCTGGTGCCGGTGGTCGTGCTCCGGCACCGCTCGGGCGACCGCGGCGGCCCGCAGGTCCGTCAGCTGCGGGCGGCGAAGTGGGGCCTGGTGCCGTCCTGGGCGAGCGACACCGGCCGGGCGGCGAAGCTGATCAACGCCAGGGCGGAGACGGTCACCGAGCTGCCGGCGTTCCGCTCGGCGGTGCGCCGGCGGCGCTGCCTGGTGCCGGCCGACGGCTGGTACGAGTGGGCGCAGCGGCCGGACGGCGCCGGCCGGCAGCCGACGTACCTGACGCCGCGCTCGGGCGAGGTGCTCGCGTTCGCCGGCCTGTACGAGATCTGGGGACCGGACCGGCTGCTCACCAGCTCGATCGTGACCACGGCGGCGCTGGGCCAGCTGGCCGCGGTGCACGACCGGATGCCGCTGATGCTGCCCCGGTCGGCCTGGTCGGCCTGGCTGGACCCGGCCCGGGAGGACGTGACCGAGCTGCTGGTGCCCGATCCCGCGTTGGTCGAAGGGATGGAGCTGCGGCCGGTCGGCCCGGCGGTCGGCACCGTCGCCAACGACGGTCCCGGCCTCATCGAGCGGGTGGAGGAGTCGGCGCCTACGCTGTTCTAGACAGCTAATTTGCTAGCATGGTAGCCATGCCGGCGAAGCAGCAGTTCAACGTGTACCTCCCGGCCGAGCTGGTGCGCCGCGTCAAGCACGCCGCAGTGGACGCCGACCGGTCGCTGTCCGACTTCGTCGAGCGTGCCCTGGAGGCATACCTGCGGCAGCTGGAGGAGGAGCGGTCATGAGGGTGCTGCCGATCCGCTATTGCGTGGACATCGAGGTCTCGACCCGGTTCTACCGGGCGCTCGGGCTGGAGCTCGGCGCGGCCACCCGGCCCGGCAGCTGGGTCGAGCTGCCGGCCGCGGCCGGGATCCTGGCTCTGCACCGGTCGAGCGAGCACGGCGGCGAGTGCGAGCTGGCTTTCGAGGCGGACGAGCCGCTGGAGGCGGTCGCGGCCCGGCTGGCCGAGGCCGGCTTCCCGGCCGAGCCGATCGTCGACGAGAGCTTCGGCCGGTCACTGCGGGTGCGCGACCCGGACGGCGTGTACGTGCAGGTCAACGAGAACGACCGGACCCTCTACACGTGAGCCCCGCCGCGCTGCGGCTGGCGGCGGGGGTGGTGGCGCTGGAGTTCGCGGCCGCGGTCACCTCGTTCGTCTCGGCGACGCTGCTGCCGACCGTGGCCACGGCGCTGGACGCCCGCGCCCACCTCGGGCTGCTGCTGGCCGGACCGACGCTGGGGCTGTTCGTCGCACTGCCGCTGGCGCCGACCGTGCTGCACCGGATCGGGCCGCGGCGCACGCTCGCCATCGGTGTCGTCGCGTACCTGGCCGGCGCAGTGGTGTCGGCCACCGCGGTCTCGGCCGTGGTCTACGCGGGCGGCCGGTTCGTCGGCGGGCTCGCCAGCGGGCTGCTCGCCGTCTTCGGCGTCAGCGCGCTCATCCGGGAGCTGGACGAGCGGGTGCGGGCCCGGGTGGTCGCGGCGTCGTCGGCGATGTGGATCCTGCCGGCGTTCGTCGGGCCGCCGGGCACGCTGGCGCTGGAGCACGCGGTCGGCTGGCGCTGGGCGCTGCTCGCGCCGGTGCCGATCGTGCTGGCCGGCCGGTTCCTGGTGGCCGGCGCCGCGAGGAGCGTGCCCGAGGAGCCGGCGCACCGGCCGGTCGGACGGACGCTGCTGATCCCCGCCGGGGTCGCCCTGCTGCTGGCCACCCGCTCGCCGGTGCTGGTCGCGGCCGGGGCGGCGATCGCGCTGGTCGGCGTGGCCAGGCTGATCCCGGCCGGCACCGCGCGGCTGCGGTCCGGGGAGCCGGCCGCGCTGGCCGCGATGACGCTGTTCGGCACCGGCTGGTTCGGCGCCGACGGACTGGTCACGGTGCTGTTCACCGACGGCTACGGTACGAGCGTGGGCCGAGCGGCGATCGTGCTCAGTGCCGCGCCGCTGGCGTGGGCGGTCACCAGCCTCGCCGTGCAGCGGAGGGTGCCGCCGGCGGTCGGGCTCGGGCTGGCCGCGGCCGGGGTCGCGGTGGTCGCCTCGTCCTCGTCGTACGGGCTGGGGCTGGCCGCCTGGACCGTGGCCGGCGCCGGCATCGGGCTGATGTACCCGGGGCTCTACCTGCGCTGCACCCCGGCCGGCGGGCCGGCGGCGGCGCTGGCGACCGCGGTGATCACCGCCGAGGGGTTCGGCGCGCTGCTCGGCTCGGCGGCCGGCGGCGTGCTCGCCTCCACCGCCGGGCTCACCCTCGCGTACGCCGCCTTCGCCGCGGTGCTCGCCCTGGCCGCGCTCGCCGCCACCCGGTCGGCGCCGAGGCGGGCACCGGTCGAGGTGCCGGCATGACCGGCGTGGCCACGCCGGTGGGGGAGGCGGACGTCCGGCTGGAGGTGCCGGACGGCACGCCGACCGCGCTGCTGCTGCTCGGACACGGCGCCGGCGGCGGGGTCGACTCGGCCGACCTGGCCGAGGTCGCCGCGGCCGCAGTCGGCGCCGGCTACGCGGTCGCCCGCATCACCCAGCCGTACCGGGTCGCCGGCCGCCGCTCGCCGCCGCGGCCGCCGGTGCTCGACCAGGCCTGGCTCGCGGTGGTCGAGCAGGTGCGCGTGGACGGCCTGCCGCTGGTGGTGGGCGGCCGGTCCAGCGGGGCCAGGGTCGCCTGCCGTACCGCCGACCAGGTCGGCGCGGTCGCGGTGGTCGCGCTGGCCTTCCCGACCGCGCCGCCGCGTACGCGGGACAAGGACCGGCTGGCCGAGCTGGCCGCCCCGAGCGTGCCGGTGCTGGTCGTGCAGGGCGAACGTGACCCGTTCGGCATCCCGCCCGAAGCACCGGGCCGTACGGTGACCGTGCTTCCCGGCGCCACCCACACGATCCGCGGTCCCGCCGCCCGCGCGGCCGCGGTCGCCGTCACCAGTTGGCTGAAGGCGGTCCTCGCATGATCTACACCGTCGCCCGCGAGCTGCCCGGCACGCTGAGCACGATGGCCGCGCCGCAGGGCGACCTGGACGCCGTCCTGCTGTCGCTGCGCGAGCAGGGCGTCGACACGCTCGTCAGCTTGCTGCCACCGGAGCAGACCACGATGCTGTCGCTGTCCGACGAGCCGAACGCCGCCCGCCGGGCCGGGCTGTCCTTCCGCTCCCTGCCGGTGCCCGACTTCGGCGTCCCGGACGAGGCCGGGTTCGCCGGGCCGCTGCGCGAGCTGTCCGACGAGCTGACCGCCGGCCGGCACGTGGCCGTGCACTGCTGGGGCGGCGTCGGCCGGTCGTCGCTGGTCGCCGCCGCGCTGCTGGTGCTGCGCGGCAGCACCGCGCAGGCCGCCTGGCACCGGGTCGCCTACGCCCGCGGCGTGCCGGTGCCGGAGACCGACGAGCAGCGCGACTGGGTGGCCCGGCTCGCCGCCCGGCAGTAGCTCACCCGCGCAGCGCCGGGAAGTCCTCCTCGCGGAACTCGGCCGCCCGCCGGTCGGTCGCCTCGTCCTCCGCTCCGCGCAGCTCGACCCGGCGGATCTTGCCGGAGATCGTCTTCGGCAGCTCGGCGAACTCGATCCGGCGGACCCGCTTGTACGGCGCGAGCTGTTCCCGGCAGTGCCGGAGGATCGACTCGGCGGTGGCCGCGTCCGGCGAATAGCCGGCCGCCAGCGACACGTACGCCTTGGGCACGGCGGTCCGCACCGGGTCGGGCGCGGGCACCACCGCCGCCTCGGCCACCGCCTCGTGCTCGACCAGCACCGACTCCAGCTCGAACGGCGAGATCCGGTAGTCCGACGCCTTGAACACGTCGTCGGTGCGGCCCACGTAGGTGATCGTGCCGTCCGGGTTTCGGTGCGCCACGTCGCCGGTGTGATACCAGGAGTCCGCCGAGACCGGCATGAGGTGGCCGTGCTCGTTCCGGTAGCCGGTCATCAGCGCGGCCGGCGGCGGGTCGAGCGACAGGCAGATCTCGCCCTCGTCCCCGACCGCGCCGGACACCGGGTCGACCAGCTCGACCACGTATCCCGGCAGCGGCCGGCCCATCGCGCCGAGGGTGATCTCCACGCCCGGCGGGTTGCCGATCTGCGCGGTGGTCTCGGTCTGCCCGTACCCGTCCCGGACGGTCAGCCCCCAGACCCGCCGGACGTGCTCGATGACCTCGGGGTTGAGCGGCTCGCCGGCGCTGACCAGCTCCCGCATCGGAACGTCCCACTCGCCCAGGTCCTGCTGCACGAGCATCCGCCAGACCGTCGGCGGCGCGCACAGCGTGGTGGCCCCGCACCGGACCAGCGTGTCCAGCAGCGACTCGGCGTTGAACCGGCCGGTGTCGTGCACGAGCACGGTGGCGCCGGCGTTCCACGGCGCGAAGAAGCAGCTCCAGGCGTGCTTGGCCCAGCCAGGCGAGGAGACGTTGAGGTGCACGTCGCCCGGCTGCAGCCCGATCCAGAACATCGTGGACAGGTGGCCGACCGGGTAGCTGGTGTGGGTGTGCTCGACCAGCTTGGCGCGCGCGGTGGTGCCCGAGGTGAAGTAGAGCAGCAGCGGGTCGTGGCCGTGCGCCGGCTCGTCCGGCTCGAAGTGCTCCAGCGATGTCTCGGTGTCCGAGTAGCGCAGCCAGCCCGCGACCGGGTCGCCGACCGCGATCTTGGTCCAGCCGCCGTGGATGCCGGCGAACAGGCCGGTGTCGCCGCTCGCGGACACGACCACGGAGACATTGCCGCGCTCGATCCGGTCGGCCAGGTCGGCCGGCCGCAGCAGCGTGCTGGCCGGGATCACCACCGCGCCGATCTTCGCCGCGGCGAGCATGATCTCCCACAGCGGCACCGTGTTGCCCAAGAACAGCAGGATCCGGTCGCCCTTGCGTACCCGCTGCTCGCGCAGCCAGCCGGCCACCTGCGAGGAGCGCAGCGACATCTCGGCGAAGCTCACCTGCGTCTCGCCGTCGGCGGTGACCAGCCAGAGCGCCGGCTGGTGCGGCCGCTCGACCGCCAGCACCCCGTCGAACCAGTCGATCGCCCAGTTGAACCCGGCCGTGTCGGGCCAGCGGAACCCCGCGTACGCCGCCTCCGGGTCGTCGCGGTGGGAAAGCAGGAAGTCGCGCGCCGCCCGGAACGCCTCTGTCGCCGTCACGCGATCACCCTGTCACGCGGCCGCGATCGGGGCGACCGTTGCGTTCGCGACGCGCACCAGGTCGTCCGGAGCGAGCGAGACCTGCAGGCCACGCCGGCCGGCGCTGACGTAGACGGTGTCCCAGTCGCGGGCCGAGGTGTCGACCACGACCGGCAGCCGGGACCGGTGCCCGAGCGGCGAGATCCCGCCCGTCACGTAGCCGGTGGCCCGCTCGGCCGCGGCCGGCTCGGCCATCGCCGCCTTCTTCCCGCCGAGTGCGGCCGCGATCGCCTTGAGGTCGAGCGAGCCGGCCACCGGCACCACGCCGACGGCGAGCCGGCCGTCGACGCTCACCACCAGCGTCTTGAACAGCCGGCCCGGCGGCACGCCGAGCGCCTCGGCCGCCTCCGCCCCGTACGACCCGGAGCGCGGGTCGTGCGCGTACGGGTGCAGCTCGAAGGCCACCTTCTGCCCCGCCAGCAGCGCCGTCGCCGGCGTCCCCTGCCCTGCCACGAGCGCACCCTACGGAATGCGTACCCGCGGGTGGGCGTTCGAAGTTGTCGTGACACTGACCGAGCGCGCGGTCCGCCGCGACGACCCGCGGGCGTGGCCCGAGTGGCAGCCTGAGGGCACCACGGCGGGCTGGTTCTCGACGTCCCGCGTATCCTCCGGGACCGGGGCACACCCCGCCGACACGACGGGAGGACCGGTGGCGGAGGAGACCGCGGAGCAGCACGAGACCGCCGAGCAGCGGCGTGCGCGCTTCGAGCGGGACGCGCTGCCGTTCCTCGACCAGCTCTACGCGGCGGCGATGCGGATGACGCGCAATCCCGCCGACGCCGAGGACCTGGTCCAGGAGACGTTCGTCAAGGCCTTCGCCGCCTTCCACCAGTTCCAGGAGGGCACCAACCTCAAGGCCTGGCTCTACCGGATCCTGACCAACACGTTCATCAACTCCTACCGCAAGCGCCAGCGGCAGCCGCAGCAGTCGACC
>DATBFW010000100.1:0-11570 GCA_036558285.1 Mycobacteriales bacterium
GCCGGTCCAGCTCGTGCAGCAGCGCCTCGCCGTCGACGTACAGGCAGGAGAACGTGACCAGGTGCGGCAGCCGGCCGGTGGCCGGCCCGACCACGTCGACGTCCGGCACCCGGGCGGCGACCTCGACCCGGATCCGGTCGACGAGTGCGGACAGCCGCGCGTTCTCGGCCGCCGCCTCCGCGGTGACCGCCCGCAGTGCGGCCGCGGCGGCGACCGCGGCCGGCACGTTCTCGAAGCCGGGTACGCGACCGCGCTCGCGCTCGTCGGCGGGCAGCGGGCCGCGCCAGCGGGTGCCGGTGCGGACGGCGAGAACACCGACCCCGGGCGGACCGCCCCACTTGTGCGCGCTGGCCGACAGCAGCGACCAACCGGCCGGCAGCGGGAGCCGGCCGGCCGACTGCGCCGCGTCGGTGTGCAGGGGGACGCCGAGCTCCCGGCAGGCCGCGGCCACCTCGGCCACCGGCTGCAGCGTGCCGACCTCGTGGTTGGCGGTCATCAGGCTGGCCAGGGCGGCACCGTCGGCGGCCGCCGCGAACGCGGCGACGTCGACCCGGCCGTCGCGGTCGACCGGCACGCCGGTCGCCTCGCCGCCGGCCGCGACGTGCCGCTCGGCGGCGTGCAGCACGCAGGAGTGCTCGACCGCGGAGTGCACGAACCTGGTGCCGGCGCGGCGGCGGCCGGCCAGGCCGCCGAGGATCGCCAGGTGGGCGGCCTGGGTGCCGGACGCGCAGAAGGTCAGCTCGTCCGGGCGGGCGCCGAGCAGCTCGGCGATCGCCTCCCGGGCGCCGTCGAGCAGCAGCCGGGACCTGCGGCCGGCGCCGTACAGCTTGGCCGGGTCGGCCCAGCCGTCCGCGAGTGCCGCGCTCAGCGCCTCGGCCGCGGCCGGATGCAACGGCACCCCCGCCGCCGCGTCCAGATACCCACTTCCCACCCCCCGATCCTCCCGCCCCACCCACCCCGCCGACACACCACCCGCAAGCCCGCCCAGGAGGGAGCGGATCGGGATGGGCGCCGGACCCCCGGCGGGCCGGGGCGCCCTGCCACGCCGCCGACCCACCACCCGCAGGCCAAGCCAGGAGGGAGCGGATCGGGATGGGCGCGCCGGACCCCCGGCGGGCCGGCGCGGGAGGTGGCTAGTAGTCTTCGGGGGCCTGGGAAGTCCCGGGTGCGTGACGGTCGGTGCAGGTGGGCGGCGAAGGGGCGGGCTCGTGGGTCGCGGTCGTTCCGGGCGGGTCGCACGGATGTCCGTGGGCGTGGTAGCGCTCATGATCTCGCTCAGCGCGTGCTCCACCGAGCAGTGGGAGAAGGCGTTCAGCTTCGGCTGGCCGCTGGGAATCACCACCCAGGCGCACGCGACCCGCGGCCTGTGGACCTGGTCGATCATCGCCGCGCTCGCGGTCGGCGCGCTGGTCTGGGGCCTCATCTTCTGGGCCTGTATCGTGTACCGCCGCCGCGACGGCGAGCTGCCCCGGCAGACCAAGTACAACCTGCCGATCGAGGCGCTCTACACGGTGGTGCCGTTCATCACCGTGGCGGTGCTGTTCTACTACACGGTGGTCACGCAGAACATCGTCACCACGACCACGCCGAAGGCGGACACCACCGTCTCGGTCACCGCGTTCAAGTGGAACTGGCAGTTCAGCTACGACCAGGTCCGCGACCCGCGCGCCGGCCAGCCGGTCTACACGGTCGGCTCGGCCACCGAGATCCCGGTGCTCGTCGTCCCGGTCAACGAGAACGTGCGGTTCGTGGTCAACTCCAACGACGTGATCCACTCGTTCTGGGTGCCCGACACGCTGTTCAAGCGGGACGTGTTCCCGGCCGCGACGAAGAACCAGAACAACGTGTTCCAGATGCGGCCCGAGGTCGAGGGCACGTACGTCGGGCGGTGCGCCGAGCTCTGCGGGACCTACCACTCGCAGATGAACTTCGAGATGCGGGTCGTCTCCGCCTCCGACTTCCAGCGCTACCTGCAGGCGCTGGCCTCGTTCGGAAACAGCGACGTCGACCGGCAGGCCAAGGCGCTCAGCGCGATCGGGCAGCCGGCGCAGGCGACCACCACGCACCCGTTCAACACCGACCGGACGCTGCGCGCGCCGTCCGAGCCGCAGGCCAACAACTGAGGAGGGTCCGATGCGCACCGAGTTCCGGCTGTTCGCGCTCCTCAGCGGGCTGTTCTTCGCCTTCGCGATCATGTACGGCATCTGGACCTGGGTCGAGGACGGCAGGGTCGAGGTCGCCGGCACCACCGCGCTGGTCCTCACCGGCGGGCTGGCGCTGATCGTCGGCAGCTACTTCTGGTTCGTCTCCCGCCGGATCGACCCACGGCCGGAGGACCGGCTCGACGCCGACATCGCCGAGGGCGCGGGCGAGCTCGGTTTCTTCAGCCCGGGTAGCTACTGGCCGTTCGGGCTCGCGCTCGCGGCGACGGTCGGCGGGATCGGGTTGGCCTTCAGCGAATACTGGCTGCTCGCGGTCGGGGTCGTCGGCGTGCTGTTCACCGCCGGCGGCCTGCTGTTCGAGTACTACACGCGCGGCCACACCACGCCGACCTACTAGGCACCCGCGTGCCGGCCAGGGCCCGGCGGCCGGGTCCGACCGCGACCTGGGACCAGGTGCTGGCCCGGCGGGTCGCCGCCCAGCATCTCGACACGCCGTCCGGCGACGGCCTGGTGCCGCTGGTACGCCGGCTGTGCGGAGTGCACGCCCAGCTCGCGTCCTCGGCCGAGGCGGCGATCTGGCTGCGTACCGGCGGCGCGCTGGGGCCGGCGGACGTGCGGCGGGCGCTGGTCGAGGACCGGACGCTGGTCAAGACCTGGGCGCTGCGCGGCACGCTGCACCTGCTGCCGGCCGCCGACCTGCCGACCTGGGCCGCGGCGCTGGGCACCCGCAGCTTCCCGCGCCCCAAGTCCTGGTACGACTACCACGGCGTGACGCCGGAGGACATGGCCGCGCTGGAGGCGACGGTGCCGGCGGTCCTCACCGGGACGCCGGTCAGCCGGGAGGAGCTGGCCACCGCGGTCGCCGAGGCCGCCGGCCGGCCGCAGCTGGCCGAGCGGCTTCGGTCCGGGTGGGGCGCGGTGCTCAAGCCGATGGCGGCTCGCGGGCAGCTCGCGTTCGGCCCGCCGGACGGGCGGAGCGTGACGTTCGTGGCGCCGGCGGCGTGGCTGGGGGAGTGGGCGCCGGTCGAGCCGGAGCGGGCGGTGGCCCACCTGGTACGGGCGATCCTCGACCGCTACGGGCCGTTCGGGCTGGACGAGCTGACCCGGTGGACCGCGCTGGACCGGCCGGTGCTGCGGGCGGCGGTCGCGGCGCTCGGCGACGAGCTGGTCGAGCTGGACACCGAGGGGCACCGCGGTTGGATCACCGCGAGCGCGGCGGACGCGGTGCGTGCGGCGGAGCCGAGCCGGGTGGTGCGGCTGCTGCCGGGCTTCGACCCGTACGTGATCGGGGCGCTGCGGCAGCTGGACCGGCTGGTGCCGGCGCCGGAGCACAAGGCTGCCGTGTCCCGTACCAGCGGCTGGATCTCGCCGGTGCTGCTGGACGGCGGGCGGATCGCCGGCACCTGGACCCAGGAGTCGACCGGCGGCCGGCTGGCAGTCGAGATCACCCCGTTCGGCCGGCTGCGACGCGGCGTCAAGGCCGCCGCCGAAGCCGAAGCCGCCCGCTGGGCCACCCACGCCGGCAGCCCTCTCCACCTCACCTGGACCCCGGCGGCCCTGGCCGCGGAAGGGTGAGGCCCCGCCGGCGGATGCGGGCGGGGCCTCGGGGGCTGAGTCGGGTCAGTCGGGGTTCTTGGGGCGACCGGCGAGCTCGGTCGCCTGCTGGTCGGTCTCGCCGGCTTCGCTGCCGAGGTCGGGCGCCTCGCCCGGGTCGGGCACCTGCCTGAGGAAACCGATCGCCTTCTTGCCCGGGTTGGTGAGCCGGTTCATCCGCTTCGGCACCGGCGCCCCGGCGTACTCCAGCTCGCCGTGGCCGTGCTCGTCGACCGGACCGAGCGGCTGGTGTACCTCGATGAACTCGCCGGACGGCAGCCGTTTGATGATGCCGGTCTCGACGCCGTGCTCGAGGACCTCACGGTCGTGCCGCTGCAGGCCGAGGCAGAGCAGGTAGGTCGCCGAGTAGGCCAGCGGCGGCAGGACGATCAGCGAGATCCGGCCGATCCACGTCATCGCGTTGAGGCTGATGTCGAACTTGTCCGCGATGATGTCGTTGCCGCCGGAGATCAACAGCACGAAGTAGAACGACAGCGCCATCGCGCCGAGCGACGTCCGCACCGGCACGTCCCGCGGCCGTTGCAGCAGGTGGTGCACGGATCTGTCCTTCGTCATCCGCGCTTCGATGAACGGATAGAGCGCCAGCAGGGTGAACAAGATCCCGGGCAGCACGACCGTCGGCCAGATCAGCGGCGAGATCGTGTAGTTCCAGAACCTGATCTCCCAGGCCGGGAAGATACGGGTCGAGCCGTCCAGGAAGCCCATGTACCAGTCGGGTTGCGAACCGGAGCTGACCTGCGCCGGGTTGTACGGCCCGTACAGCCAGATCGGGTTGATCTGGAACAGACCGGCGAGCGCGGCCAGCACCCCGAAGACGAGGAAGAAGAACCCGCCGCCCTTGGCCCCGTACAACGGGTACATCCGTTCGCCGACGACGTTGTCCTCACGTCTGCCCGGTCCCGGGAACTGCGTGTGTTTCTGCAGCACCACGAGGCCGACGTGTACGGCGATCAACGCCAGGATGATGCCGGGGATCAGCAACACGTGCGCGATGTAGAGCCTGGGAATGATGTCGACGCCGGGGAACTCCGACCCGAACACGGCGAACGCCACCCACGTCCCGACGATCGGGATCGACAGCATGATCGCGTACGCGATCCGCAGGCCGGTGCCCGAGAGCAGGTCGTCCGGCAGCGAGTAGCCGGCGAAGCCCTCGAGGATGCCGAAGGTCAGCAGGCCGACGCCGAGCAGCCAGTTGACCTCGCGCGGCTTGCGGAACCCGCCGGTGAAGAACACCCGCAGCATGTGCGCGACCATCGCGGCCACGAACAGCAGCGCCGCCCAGTGGTGGATCTGCCGCATCAGCAGCCCGCCGCGGACCTCGAAGGAGATGTTCAGCGTCGAGTCGAACGCCCGGGACATCTCCACGCCGCGGAGCAACGAGTAGCTGCCGTCGTAGCGGACTTCGGTCATCGACGGGTCGAAGAAGAACGCGAGGTAGGTGCCGGTCAGCAGCAGGATGATGAACGAGTAGAGCGCGATCTCGCCCATCATGAACGACCAGTTGTCCGGGAAGACCTTGTTCAGCGAGCTCCGGACGAACCTGGACGCCGTGTAGCGCTCGTCGGCCCAGTCGGCCGCCCGACCCAGTGCGCTCGTGGGCCGCTTGCCGGCGGGTCGTTCCGTCGTCGTCTGGCTCATTTGCGCTCCCAGAAACTGGGTCCGATGGGCTCCGTGAAGTCACCCTTCGCAACGAAGTATCCCTCGTCGTCCACGGTGATCGCGAGTTTCGGCAACGGCCGCGCCGCCGGACCGAAGACCGGCTTCGCGTCCTGCAACAGGTCGAACTGGGACTGGTGGCACGGGCAGAGCAGCCGGCCGGTCTGCTGCTCGTACAGCGAGGCGGGGCAGCCGGCGTGCGTGCAGATCTTCGAGTAGGCGACGTAGTCCTCCCAGCCGAAGTCCTGCTGGCCGGGCCGGGCGCGCACGACCTGGCCGGGCCGCAGCCGGATCAGCAGCACCACCGAGTCGGCCACCACCTGGGTGCTCAGCCCGTCCGGAGTGGCGGGGAACACGGTCTCGATGCCGCCGGCCTCGATGTCGCCGGGCCGGATGAGCCGGCGGTTGCCGTTCATCAGCCGCACGCCGGTGGACCAGCCGGTGACGAACAGCGCGTCCCGCGGCTTCTTGATCAGGCCGCCCAGCGGCACGATCGCCAGCGCGCCGAGCGCGAGCACCGAGAGCCCCAGCGCGCGCTGCAGCACCGAGCGGCGGGCGAGGCCGGTCATCGCGATGCCGTCGGTGAGCACCGCGACCGTGGTCGCCCGCGCCTCCGGCGTCGACCGGCCGCTGTGCCGCTCCTGGACCGTCTCCTCCTCGGTGATGAGCAGCTTGGCCCAGAGGATCGCGCCGACGCCGAACCCGATCAGCGACAGCGCCATCGTCACACCGAGCACGGGTGTGAACCACGTGTACGACGTCGAGTTGATGTCGTACTGCCAGGGGAGCACGACGTAGCACACGACGAAGGCGACCGCGCCCAGGAAGGCGAGCACGAAGCAGGCGGCGACCGCGCGCTCGGCCCGCTTCTCCGCCTTGGTGCCGGGAACCGGGAAGCGTTCCCGTCGGTGCACGATCTCGACCCCGTCGAGCTCGGTCCCCAGCGCGGCCCGCTCCTCGAGCGTCAGGTCGCGGTAGGTCTCCAGGTCGATCTCGCCGGGCGGGTCGTGCTGCTCGCGGGTCGACGGCGGCCGCACCGCGTCGGTCATGACTTCGCTCCGATCCAGAGGATCATCAACATGATCGCGCCGATCCCGACGACCCAGATGACCAGGCCCTCCGGCACCGGGCCGAGCCGCCCGATCGAGCTGCCGCCCGGGTCCTTCTGGGCCGTGAGGGTCTGGATGTAGTTGGTGATCGCCTGCTTCTGCTCGGTGGTCAGCTGGTTGTCGCTGAACACCGGCATGTTCTGCGGGCCTGACAGCATCGCGGTCCAGATCACCTTGTCGCTGGCGTCGTCGAGCGACGGCGCGTACTTCCCGGCCGACAGCGCGCCGCCCCGGCCGGCGAAGTTGTGGCAGGAGGCGCAGTTGAGCCGGAACAGCTCACCGCCTTCGGCCAGGTTGGCGTCGGTGCCGCGCAGGTCGCCGGTCGGGATCTGCGGCCCGCCGCCGACCGACTGCACGTATGCCGCGAGCTGCTGCGTCTGGTCCTCGTCGAACTTCGCCTTCTTCTGCGGGATCTGCGCGCCCTGTTGGGTGGCCGGCATCCGACCGGTGCTCACCTGGAAGTAGACCGAGGCCGAGCCGACGCCGATCAGCGACGGCCCGCGGTCGAGCACGCCCTGCAGGTTCTGCCCGTGGCAGGTGATGCAGCTGGTCTCGTAGAGCTGGCGGCCCTTCCGGACGTCGACCGGCTCGTTGGCGGGCGCGTTGGCCGCCGCGACGGTCTGCGCCTTCGGGGTCGCCGCAGCGGCCACGGTCGCGTACGCCACGCCGACGGAGCCGAGGGCGGCTGCGAGCGCGAGCGCGCCGGTGATCCGGCGGCGCATCCGCGAGCGCGGCCTGCGGCCCTTCGTCGTCGAGGGGCGTTCCGTCATCGAGGTTCCACCTTCGCTGTCGTCGGCAGGAGGCCGGTCACTGGACGACATAGCCGGTCACTGGATGAGGTAGATGGTGGCGAACAGGCCGATCCAGACGACGTCGACGAAGTGCCAGTAGTAGGAGACGACGATCGCCGCCGTCGCCTGCGCCGGTGTGAACCGGCCCATCGTCGAGCGGGCCAGCACGAAGATGAAGGCCAGCAGGCCACCGATGACGTGCAGGCCGTGGAAGCCCGTGGTGATGTAGAAGACCGACCCGTAACCGGTGGCCGAGATCGTGGTGCCCTCGTGCACCAGGTTGCGGTATTCGTTCGCCTGGCCGAGCACGAAGATCAGGCCGAGCACGAACGTGAACAGGAACCATCGGCGCAGCCCGTAGACGTCGCCGGCCTCGGCTTTGAACACCCCGATCTGGCAGGTCACCGACGAGGAGACCAGGAAGATCGTCACCACCAGCGCGTAGGGCACGTCGAGCTCGGTGGGGGCCATCGGCCAGTCGTCCGGGTGCGCGGCGCGAACCGTGAAGTACATGGCGAACAGGCCGGCGAAGAACATCAGCTCGCTGGACAGCCAGATGATGGTCCCGACGCTCACCATGTTGGGGCGGGTGAGCGAGTGCGCTCGGCTGCCCTCGTACGTCGCCGTCGTCACGGCAGCATCATTCCACGCGCCCGCCGGCCCCACCTGCCGGGGTCCGGTGCGTGTTCCCGCAGGTCTGTGGGTGTAAAGGAGGCCGGCACCGCGGCCCGATCTCGCCCCCGGCGACGGCTGCGACACGGTCCGCGGCCCGAACTCCGAGTACGCAGAGTGACGGCCGCTTCGGTCACGGACGGCGACGACGTCGGGAGCCGGCAGGCGCTTCGCTCCGGGCCACGCCGAGGACTCGCCGCAGCGGGTGGCGGGCCGGCGACTTCGCTGGTCCGAACGAGTGATATCGCGCGTCCCGTACGGCGTGTCGCCCGGTGAGCCGGCCGGCTGCCCGGCCGCATCATTGACCACGGGCCGTGACCGACCTACAGTTCCCGGCATCCGATCGCGGTCATCCCCTCGCCGCGAAACAGGACCGTCTAGGAGGCGGAGGAGACGTGGTCTCTGGATCCCGTCCCGGCAGCAGCTCCCAACGCGCCGTGCGCAAGGTCTCGACGGCCCGGCGCGAGTGCGCAGTCTGCGGCGAGCGGCTCTCGGCGTACAACCCGGGTCCCAACTGCTTCGTGCACTCGACGAGCGCCTCGCGCCGTCCCGAGGCCTGGCAGCGCCGCTGACCGAGCCGCTTTTCCACCGGTGCCCACCGGCTCCACTGATGCGGCGGGCCCGGTCCTAGACTCCCGGGCATGACCGCAGCGGGCGCGCCCTCGACCGTCATCGTCTTCAGTCACCTCCCGGCGGTGCGGGCGCAGGTCCGCTCGGCGGTCGGTCGCCGCCCGGCGCCCGACCTCGGTCGCATCGACTGGGTCGAGTGCACCACCGGCGAAGAAGTCGTCGCCCGGATCGACGAGGGCGGCGTCGACGTCGCGATCCTCGACGGCGAGGCCCAGCCGACCGGTGGGATGGGCATCTGCCGGCAGCTGAAATACGAGATCGAGGACTGCCCGGCGATCTGCATCCTGCTCGGCCGGCGGGACGACCGGTGGCTGGCCACCTGGGCGCTCGCCGACGCCACGATCGACCGCCCGCTCGACCCGGTCACCGCCGCGGAGACGGTCGCGCAGCTGCTGCGCGACCACGCCCGCGGCGTGCCGGTCCTCCGGTAGGGCCGCGCCGTGACCGGCGGGCAGAGCTGGCCCGCGGTGCTCAGCACGCTGCTGCGCGGCGAGCCGCTGGAGGAGGCCGAGACGGCCTGGGCGATGGCGGAGATCATGGCCGGGGAGGCGTCGCCGTCCCAGCTGGCCGCGTTCGCGGTGCTGCTGCGGGCCAAGGGCGAGACGCCGGCCGAGCACACCGGCCTGGTGGAGGCGATGCTCGCGGTGGGGGAGCGGGTGCAGGTCGCCGGCCCGCTGCTGGACGTCGTCGGCACCGGCGGCGATCGGGCCAACACGGTCAACCTGTCCACGATGTCGGCGCTGGTCGCGGCCGGCGCCGGAGCCCGGGTGGCCAAGCACGGCAACCGGGCGGCGAGCTCGTCCGCCGGTGCCGCCGACGTGCTCGAGGCGCTCGGGGTGGCGATCGCGCTGCCCGGTCCGGGCGTGGCCCGGTGCGTCGAGGAGGCCGGGATCGGCTTCTGCTTCGCGCCGGTGTTCCACCCCGGCCTGCGGCACGCGTCGGTGACGCGGCGGGAGATCGGCGTGCCGACGGCGTTCAACTTCCTCGGCCCGCTGGCCAACCCGGCCCGCCCGGCATACCTGGCGGTGGGGTGCTCCGACCTGCGGATGGCGCCGATCATGGCCGCGGTGCTGGCCGGGCGGGGCGACACCGCGCTGGTCTTCCGGGGCGACGACGGGCTGGACGAGCTGACCACCACGACGACGTCGCGGGTCTGGGTGGTCCGCGACGGCACAGTGGATGAGCAGCGGCTCGACCCCGCCGATCTCGGCGTGCCGGCGGTCGAGCGGGAGGCGCTGCGCGGCGGCGACGCGGCCTACAACGCGAAGGTCGTCCGGGCGCTGCTGGCCGGTGAGCGCGGGCCGGTGCGGGACGCGGTGCTGCTCAACGCGGGCGCGGCCCTCGCGACGTACGACGGGCTGCGCGACCCGCTGCTCGACGCGATCGGCGGCGGGATGCAGCGGGCGGGCGAGGCGATCGACAGCGGCGCCGCTGCCGACGTGCTCGACCGCTGGGTCCGCGTGAGCCAGGCCGCCGCCTCCTCCTGACCGGCCCCTGCCGGGTCGGGGTCTAGGGCAGGTCGATGAGCTGCTCGACGGAGTAGCCGCAGGGGGTGGTGGGGCCGGCGCAGCGGCTGGTGCCGCAGACGCCGAGCGGGTGCCGGCCGAGCCGGACGCCCATCCGCGCGCCGCCGGCCCGGACGACCACCAGGCCGGTCTCGTCCGTGCGGATCGGCTCGACGTCGTCGACGCCGTGCAACCCGGTCACCCGGCGGACTGCGATCTCGGCCACCTGGGACCGCATGTCGACCGACGTACGCCCGCGCAGCAACTCGGGCAGCACCCGGCCGTCATCCGCCGCCGCCGCGAGCCTTGCCGCGGTCGCCGCGCTGACGTGGCCGTAGAGGAATCCCGCCGGCAGCACGAGCACGTTGCCGGCGAACCGGTCGCCGCCGAGGTGGGTGGTCTCCCAGACCCGACCCGGCGCCGCCTCGGCCAGCGCCTTCGCGACCGGCCGGCCGAGCGTCGCGCAGCACATGTCCTTGCTGCCGTGCGTGCAGACGCCGAACACCGCACCGGTGACGGGCGTGCCGACGCCGCCAGCGCCGGTGGCCACCGCGGTCAGGTCGAGGTCGGCGAGTTCGTGCAGGCCGTCGAGCTCGATCCGCTCCAGCCAGCGCCCGGCCGGGCCGCCGACGCCGCCGACCAGCACCGTGCGCCCGGCTGGGCGACCCGCCCGGTAGCCGGGGCGGCGGACCAGCAGCGGCCGCAGCCCGTACCGGCGGCGCAGCTCGGCCAGCTCGCGCAGCCGCGGCCGGGGCAGCGCCCGGGCCAGCACCCGGTCGGCGACATCGCGGGCCCAGGCCTCGGGGTGCTCGATCAGCAGCCACGACCGCATCGGGGTCGCGGTGCCCTCCGGCGTCTCGCCGAGCGTGCGGGCGACGGTGGCGCAGCCGTGGCCGGGGGTGACAGCCGTCGGGGTCGGCGGGCTCGCGACGGCGGTCATGAGGTCAGGTTAGCCTCTCCTAACCTCGATGAGCTAGCGGGCCCCGACTACGTCACTCGAACCCGATGGAGAACGCCGCCTCGAGGTCGTGCCGGGAGTATGCCCGGAAGGCGATGTGCGTCGTCGTGTCGAGCACGCCCTGCACCTTGTCCAACTGCCCGGCGATCACGTCGGCGATCTGGTCGAACTCGCGGACCCGGACGACGGCGATGAGGTCGACGTCACCGGCCACCGAGTAGACCTCGCTGACCCCGTCGAGGTCGGCCAGCGCCTGGGCGGTCTCGGGGGTCTGGTCGACCTCACAGGTGACGAGCACGATGGCGGTGACCAAAACTCCGACCTCCTAGCTCGGCGACCAGAGCCGGACCGTAACAGCCCCGCGGCGGCCCGGGCAATCGGCGGCCGGCCGGTCAGTCGTCGACGCGCTCCAGGGCGACGGCCATGCCCTGGCCGCCGGAGATGCAGAGAGTGGCCAGGCCGCGACGGGC
>DATBFW010000101.1:0-14850 GCA_036558285.1 Mycobacteriales bacterium
ACCGCCTCGACATCGACCCCAGCCGGCCACCGACCCCGCTGCTGACCGTCCCGACCCTCGCCCTGGCCGGCTCCGCGATCGCCGTCGCCGCCGTCGTCGTCCTGGCCGCCCTCTACGCCCAGCGATCCGCCGACCGCACCGACCTCTCGGAGGTCCTCCGGCTGAGCTGATCGGCTCAGGAGGGCCGCCGAGCCGGTCACCCCGGCGGGCCGTCACGGAGCCGGGAAGCATGGCGTCCACGGTCTCGATGCGCTCGGTGACCAGGGCCGACACGGCCTGTGGTAGCGGCATTCGGACGGCCTCGAGGCCGACACGCCCGGGGTTCCTGCGGGTCTGTCCGGCCGCCGGATTCTGTCGGTGCGGCGGCCTAAACTCGCGCCGTGTCCCGGGCTTCCAGCGACTCCTTCGTGCACCTGCACGTGCACACCGAATACTCGATGCTGGACGGCGCTGCCCGGCTGAAGGACCTGTTCGCCGAGACGGCCCGGATGGACATGCCGGCGCTGGCGATGACCGACCACGGCAACGTCTTCGGGGCGTACGACTTCGTCAAGCAGGCGAAGGCGGCCGGGGTGAAGCCGATCATCGGCATGGAGGCCTACGTCACTCCCGGCACGTCCCGGTTCGACCGGACCAGGGTGCGCTGGGCCGAGGGCGGCGAGGCCGACGTCTCCGGCGGCGGTGCCTACACGCACATGACGCTGCTGGCCGTCGACGAGGTCGGCCTGCACAACCTGTTCCGGCTGGCCAGCCTGGCCTCGATGGAGGGCTTCTTCTACAAGCCGCGGATCGACCGGGAGCTGCTCTCGCGCTACGCGACCGGTCTGGTCGGCACCACCGGCTGCCCCGGCGGCGAGGTTCCGACCTGGCTGCGGATCGGCGACTACGAGCGCGCCCGCGCGTCGGCGGCCGAGTTCCGGGACATGTTCGGGCCGGGCAACTTCTACCTCGAGCTGATGGACCACGGGCTCGAGGTGGAGCGGACCTACCGCGAGCAGCTGCTGCGGCTGCGCGACGACCTGCGGCTGCCGCCGCTGGCCACCAACGACCTGCACTACACGTTCGCGGACGACGCGCCAGCCCACGAGGTGCTGCTGTGCGTGCAGTCCGGCAAGACCATGGCCGACCCGAAGCGGTTCAAGCTCGACGGCCACGACTACTTCCTCAAGTCCCCGGCCGAGATGCGCCGGATCTGGCGCGACCTGCCGGAGGCCTGCGACAGCACGCTGGCGATCGCTGAGCGGGTGACCGACTACGGCGACGCGCTCGCCTTCCAGGACCTGATGCCGCGCTTCCAGGTCCCGGACGGGATGACCGAGGCGAGCTTCCTGACCCAGGAGGTCGAGCGCGGGCTGGCCGGCCGGTTCCCCGACGGAGTCCCGGACACGCACCGCAAGCAGGCCGAATACGAGCTGGGCGTCATCATCCAGATGGGCTTCCCCGGCTACTTCCTGGTCGTCGGTGACCTCTGCCGGCACGCCCGGGAGGCCGGGATCCGGGTCGGCCCGGGCCGCGGCTCGGCCGCCGGCTCCCTGGTGGCGTACGCGTTGGGCATCACCGAGCTCGATCCGGTCGAGCACCGGCTGCTGTTCGAGCGCTTCCTCAACCCCGAGCGCGTCTCGATGCCCGACATCGACCTGGACTTCGACGAGCGCCGGCGCGGCGACATGATCCGTTACGCGACGGAGAAATACGGCGAGGACCGCGTCTCGCAGATCATCACGTACGGCACGATCAAGGCCAAGCAGGCGGTCAAGGACTCGTCCCGGGTGCTCGGCTACCCGTTCTCCACCGGCGACCGGATCACCAAGGTCATGCCGCCGCCGGTGATGGGCAAGGACATCCCGCTGGCCGGGATCTTCGACCCCGAGCACGCGCGCTACAAGGAAGCGACCGAGTTCCGCTCGCTGTACGAGGCCGACGCCGAGGTCAAGCGGGTCGTCGACACCGCACGCGGGCTGGAGGGGCTCAAGCGGCAGTGGGGCGTGCACGCGGCCGGCGTGATCCTGTCCCGGGAGCCGCTGCTCGACGTCATCCCGATCCAGCGCCGGGAGCAGGACGGCGCGATCATCACGCAGTTCGACATGGGCGCCTGCGAGTCGCTCGGGCTGCTGAAGATGGACTTCCTCGGCCTGCGCAACCTGACGATCCTCGACGACTGCCTGGCCAACATCGGTGCCAGCCGGGGCGAGGACGTCGTGCTGGAACGGCTGCCGCTCGACGACGCCCCGGCGTACGAGCTGCTGGCCCGCGGCGACACACTCGGCGTGTTCCAGCTCGACGGCGGGCCGATGCGGGCGCTGCTGCGCTCGATGCGGCCGACCTCGTTCGAGGACATCTCCGCGGTGCTCGCGCTCTACCGGCCCGGTCCGATGGGCGCCAACGCCCACAACGAATACGCAGACCGCAAGAACGCCCGCAAGCCGGTCGTGCCGATCCACCCGGAGCTGGCCGAGCCGCTGGCCGAGATCCTCGACGAGACCTTCGGGCTGATCGTCTACCAGGAGCAGGTCATGGCGATCGCCCAGAAGGTCGCGGGCTACTCGCTGGGCAAGGCCGACCTGCTGCGCCGGGCGATGGGCAAGAAGAAGAAGGAGATCCTCGACAAGGAATACGTGCCGTTCTCCGACGGCATGAAGGAAAACGGCTACTCCGACGGCGCGATCAAGACGCTGTGGGACATCCTCGTTCCGTTCTCTGACTACGCGTTCAACCGGGCGCACACCGCCGGCTACGGCCTGGTCGCGTACTGGACGGCCTACCTCAAGGCCAACTACCCGGCCGAATACATGGCCGCGCTGCTCACCTCGGTCAAGGACGACAAGGACAAGAGCGCGGTCTACCTCAACGAGTGCCGGAAGATGGGGATCAAGGTCCTCCCGCCGGACGTCAACTCCTCCGACGCCAACTTCACCACCGTCGGCGCTGACATCCGGTTCGGCCTCACCGCGGTCCGCAACGTCGGGGCCAACGTGGTCGCCTCGATCGTCGCCACCCGCAAGGCCAAGGGCGAGTTCGCCGACTTCTCCGACTTCCTCAAGAAGGTCGACCCGGTCGCCTGCAACAAGAAGGTTGTCGAGTCGCTGATCAAGGCTGGCGCATTCGACTCGCTCGGGCACACCCGGCGCGGGCTGATGGCCGTGTTCGACCAGGCCGTCGACAGCTTCCTGGCCGCGAAGAAGGTCGAGGCGACCGGGCAGTTCGACCTGTTCGGCGACTCCTCGGGCGGCGGCGACGAGGTGCTCGACGCCGTGTTCGCGGTGGCGGTGCCGGACGGCGAGTGGGACAAGATGGGCAAGCTCGCGTTCGAGCGGGAGATGCTCGGGCTCTACGTGTCGGACCACCCGCTGCTCGGCGTCGAGCACGTGCTGGCCGCGCACGCGGAGAGCACCGTCGGCGCGCTGCACACCGAGCAGGTCGGTGACGGGCAGCAGATCGTGCTGGCCGGGATCCTGTCCTCGGTGCTGCGCCGGGTCAACAAGGCCGGCGTGCCGTGGGCGTCGGCGGTGCTGGAAGACCTCGAGGGCTCGGTCGAGGTGCTGTTCTTCCCGCAGACATACGCGCAGGTGGCGGTCAACGTCGCCGAGGACGCGATCGTCGTGGTGAAGGGGCGGGTCGACCGCCGGGAAGACGTGGCGAAGCTGATCGCGTCCGAGCTGTCGGTGCCGGACCTGTCCGACGGGCCGCGCGGGCCGGTCGTGGTGTTGCTGCAGGCGGCGCGGTGCACGCCGCCGGTCGTGGAGCGGCTCAAGGAGGTGCTCGCCACCCACCCCGGGACGACCGAGGTGCAGCTCCAGCTGGTCAACGGCGACCGGCGGACCGCGCTGCGGGTGGCGGACGGCTACCGGGTGGCGGCGACACCGGCCCTGATGGGCGATTTGAAGGCGCTGCTGGGGCCCACCTGCCTGGCCGGTTGATGACCGCCAGGCAAACAGGGGAATGATGCGTCCGTGACGACGCGGCGCGACGAGGACCCGGCGAGCGGGCGGCCCGACCACCCCCGGTGGACGCCCGACGACGGGGGCGACGACGAGCCGCAGCCGCTGCCGCCGGCGCCCGGGGCGACCCGGGCCGAGCGGAGGCGGGCGCAGGAGGCGGCCGAGGCGGCCGCCGGCCGGCCCTTCACCGACGCGTTCACCGAGTCCCCGTCCGGCACCGACTGGCCGCGCCCTAACTTGGCCGGTCCGCCACCCGCGCCCGACGGCGGCGGTCCCACCGCCGGCCGGTCCGGTGCTGTCCGTTCCGGCCCTGCCCGGTCCGGCTCCGCTGGGCCCGGTCACCGGTCCGCTGATCGCCCCGCTGATCGCCCCGCTGACCGGCCCGCTGACCGGCCCGCTGATCGCCCCGCTGACCGGCCCGGTGACCGGCCCGGTGATCGGCCCGGTGATCGGCCCGGTGATCGGCCCGGTGCCCCCGGCACTGCCCGGCCCGGCGCGGACGCTGCTGGTGGCGATGGCCTGGGCGGCGGCTCGGATGGGCCGCGGACCGATGCGTACGGGATCAGGATCGAGGCGTATGGACCCGGGGGCGGCGGGCCGACGGGCGAGCGGTCGCCGGGTGCGCCGGGGGCGGGTCTGGTGCCGCAGCCGCGGGACGGTCGCGCGCCTCTCCCGGATCGGCCGCCGGGCGAGCTCGGCGATCCGCGGCTGACGGGGACCGGAGCGTTCGACCCGGGGGACACCGGCACGTGGCGGGTGCGGGACGTGGTGCCGGGCGCCGACGGGGGCCGGCGGACCACGGTGATCCTGCGTTACCTGCTCGGCCTGCTCGCCGTCGACCATGTCCGGTCGCTGAGCCGGTGGGCGTTCGCGCTGCCGCTGGTCGGGCTGATCCTGCTGGTCGTGCGGCCGCGGTGGATCGGGCTGGCCGTGATCGTGCTCGGCGTGCTGCTGATCCTCGGCCGGATCGTCGCGGTGCGGATGATCGCCCGGCGCACGCTGCCGCGCCGCTACCGGCCGGTCGAGGACGAGCTGCGGGCCGCGGTCGAGGCCGGCAAGGCAAACCTGCGCGGCGAGCTGAGCCGGGTCGGCATGCCGACCTCCGGGCTGGCGCTGACCCGGTCCGTGGTCCGGCTCGGCTCGTCCGACTCCCGCCGCACCGCCCGCTCGCGGCTGCGTGACATCGAGATCGACCGGGTGCTGCCGCGGGCCCAGCTCGACCGCGCGCTGCGCGTCCTGGACGAGGCCCCCACCCCCCGCTGACCCGGCCTTTCCCGAGGCGGCGGGCACCGGCTCCGGGTTGAAACCTGATCATCTCATCCGGGCGGGTCGAGGCATCGGGAGCGGTCGGCGGAGCATCATGTGCCGATGACCGGGCCGCGAGTGGTGCGGGCGGCCGGCCGGCTGATGAGGGCCGCCGGTGTCGCGGTCTCCGCGCGCGGGTCCCGGCGGGACGACCGCCCGGTCGAGGGCAGCCTCGGCCGCGGTGTCGCCCTGCGCGGCACCGTCTGGGCCGGCGGCGGCACCGAGCCGTACGACGGCGTGGTGCTGATCGCCCCGGACGGCACCATCGACCGGATCGGCCCGCCGGGCTGGATCCCGATCCCGGTCGGCGTCCGGGTCATCGGTGCCGGGCACACCTGGGTCGGCCCGGGAATCATCGACGCGCACGTGCACCTGGCGTTCGGGTCGGCCGAGGAGGCGCTGCGCGGCGGCGTGGTCGGCGTCCGTGACCTCGGCTCGCCGCGGCGGGACGCGCTGCGGCTGCGTACCGGCCACCGCCGCCCGCCCGCTCGCTCCCCTTACATCGGGGTGGCCGGTCCGATCCTCACCGCGACCAACGGCTACCCGTCCCGGTCCTGGGGCGCGGACGGGTTCGCCTCGTTCCTCACCACCCCGGCGCAGGCCCGGCTGGCCGTCCGCGGGCTCGCCGGCGACGGCGTCGACGTGGTGAAGGTCGCGGTCGAGCGCGGCTCGGACGGCGTTCTGCCGGTGCCGTCGACCGCGGTGCTGCGCGCGGTGGTCGAGGCCGCGCACGGCGCCGGGCTCAAGGTCGTCGCGCACGCGCTCACCGTCGAGGCCGTGGGCCGGGTGGTCGACGCCGGGGTGGACGAGCTCGCCCACACGCCGGTCGAGCCGCTGCCGGAGGCGCTGGTCGACCGGATCGCCGCCGCCGGGGTGACGGTGATCTCGACCCTGCAGACGTTCTTCTCCACCGGCTCCGGCCGGGCCGCCGCGGCCAACGCCGCCGCGCTGCACCGGGCCGGCGTCCCGCTGGTCTACGGCACCGACCTCGGCAACGCCGGCACCCGCACCGGCGTCGACCCGCGCGAGCTCGACCGGCTCGCCGACGCCGGTCTCGGCCGGTTCGGCGCGCTGCGGGCGGCCACCGACGGGGCAGCCCGGGTCGCGGGCATGCGGCTGCGGAACGGCCGGCTTGAACAGGGCCGGCCGGCCGCGGCGGTCCTGCTCAACGGCGACCCGCTGGTCGAGCCGGGGGTGTGGCGGGTGCCCAGGGCGGTGGTGTGCGACGGGCGGCTCGTGGAACCACCCGAAGGAGCGCCTGACACACTGGAATCGTGAGCGGGCCACCGGAGACGAGCCCGGGCGCGGCACCCGGCCAGCCGACCGCCCCGGCGGACGCCCGGTTCCACCCCGACGGCGGCGAGGACCTGTACGGGACCCCCGGCGCCGCGGCCGGCCCGTACCCGGCTCCGCCGGGCGGGTTCGGCGTCCCGGTGACGTACGAGCGGCGCGAGCCGCGGCAGCGGGTCTGGCCGCCGCGGAAGGCCGAGTGGATGACCGCGGCGGTGGTGATCGGCGCGCTCGCGGTGATCGGCGCGGCGGTGGCCCCGCTGTGGGTGCACCTGGCGCCGCGGCTGGCGTTCCGGGTCGACCAGCCGGGCCGGGCGCTGCCGGTCGTCCCTGAGGCGGAGGAGTACGTCGGCGCCGACGGCCGGTTCGTGTTCATCACGCTGGTCGTCGGGTTGGTCGCCGGGCTGGCCTGCTGGCTGGTCCGCCGCAGTCGCGGCCCGCTGGTGCTGCTGGCGCTGGCCGTCGGCGGGCTGATCGGCGCGGTGATCACCTGGCGGCTGGGGATGCGGATCGGCACCGGCTACCTGCCGGCCGACCTGCAGCAGCTCGGCAAGATCATCTACCAGCCGTTGACGCTGCGGGCCAAGTCGGCGCTCGTGGTCGAGCCGGTCGCCGCCGTGCTCGCCTACCTGCTCGGCGTCGGCTTCACCGCCCGCAACGACCTCGGCCAGGACCGGGCTAGCTGAGGCTCTGGCTGACCTGCAGCTCGGCGATCGGCACCGGCAGCGCCCGCAGCCGGCGCACCATCGTGGTCTCCCGCTTCAGCAGCCGCAGCTCCGCGCGCAGCCGGGCCCGGGTGGTCTCCGCCTCCAGCAGCGCCTGCCGGTCCTCCAGCGTGAGCACCGCCGCGGCCGCCACCGCGTACGCCAGCTGGACCGGGTCCTCGGGCAGGTCGGCCTCCTCGGTCAGCTGGCCCTGCAACCCGGCTGCCGCGTCGACGTACTCGGCGTACAGCGTGGCGACGGCATCGGCCAGCCCGGCCAACCCGCCCAGCCCGCCTGACCCGCCTGACCCGCCCGGCCCGGCCGGCCCGCCCGGGCCGGCTGGCGCGCCTGGGTCGCCCGGGTCGCGTGGGCCGGCCAGCGCGCCCGGCCCGGCCGGGTTGCCCGGCCCAGCCGGCCCGGCTGGCGGCGGCGGCTCGGGCGGCTCGGCCGGCAGCCACTCGACCGAGCCGACCAGGTATGGCCGCGACTCCCGGTCCACCGACCGCAGCCGGAACCGGTCAGTACCGACGGTCACGATGTCGTACCGGCCGTCCGGGTAGCGGGAGACCCGGCGGAGCTCGGCCGCGCATCCCACGTCGTGCAGCGCGGAGACGGCATCCTCGCCGACCTCCCAGCCTTGCCGGATCGCGACCACCCCGAACCGGCGCCGGGCACCCTCGGGCAGCTCGACCAGGGTCCGCACCAGCTCCCGGTAGCGCTCCTCGAAGACGTGCAGCGGGAGCACCACGCCCGGGAACAGGACGGTGTGACCGAGCGGGAACAGCGGAAGCGGTTCGGCCACGTCGCCAGGCTACTGACCAGGCCGCAGCGGAGGCAGGGATACTTGTGGCGTGCTGACCCGCCTCGACCTCACCGACCGGCCGGCCAGCGGCGCGGCCGGACTGGCCGGCGTCCTGCCACGCGCCGCCGTCGACGTCGAGGCCGCCACCCATCTGGTCCGGCCCACGGTCGAGGCGGTCCGGCGGGACGGCGCGGCCGCGGTCCGGGAGGCGACCCGGCAGCACGACGGCGTGCGGCTGACCGACCTGCGGGTGCGGCCGGCGGCGCTGCACCGCGCCGTCGACGAGCTCGACCCGGACGTCCGCGCCGCGCTGGAGGAGGCGATCCGCCGCATCCGCCTGGTGCACGAGGCGCAGGTCCCGGACGAGGTGACCGTGGAGGTCGTGCCCGGCGGCAGGATCACCCGCCGGCACCTCCCGGTCGGCCGGGTCGGCCTGTACGTCCCGGGCGGCCTGGCCCCGCTGCCGTCCAGCGTGCTGATGAACGCGATCCCCGCGCAGGTCGCCGGCGTCGGCAGCATCGCCGTCGCCTCCCCGCCGCGGCGAGACGAGCACGGCCGGCCCGACCGGACGATCCTGGCCGCCTGCGCCCTGCTCGGCGTCGAGGAGGTCTACGCGGTCGGCGGCGCCCAGGCCGTCGCCATGCTCGCGTACGGCGTGGAGGGCGTGGACCCGGTCGATCTCGTCACCGGTCCGGGCAACGTGTACGTCACTGCGGCGAAGCGGCTGCTGCGCGGGGTGGTCGGCATCGACGCCGAGGCCGGCCCGAGCGAGGTCATGGTCGTCGCCGACGCCACCGCCGATCCGGTGCTGGTCGCGGCCGACCTGCTCAGCCAGGCGGAGCACGGCCCGACCTCGGCTTCCGTGCTGGTCACCGAGTCCACGACCGTCGCCGACGCGGTCGACGCGGCGCTGGAGCAGCAGGTGGCCGAGACCAAGCATGTCGAGCGGGTCACCGAGGCGCTGACCGGGCCGCAGTCCGGCACCATGCTGGTCCGCGACCTCGACCAGGCGCTCGAGGTCGCCGATGCGTACGGGGCCGAGCACCTGGAGATCCACACCGCCGATCCGGCTGCCGTGGCGCGCCGGGTCCGCAACGCGGGCTGCGTGTTCGTCGGTGCGCAGTCGCCGGTGTCGCTGGGCGACTATGCGGCCGGTTCGAACCACGTGCTGCCGACCGGCGGCAGTTGTCGGCACTCCGCCGGTCTGTCCGTCGAGACGTTCCTGCGCGGCGTCAACTACGTCGAGTACGACGAGACGGCGTTGCGGGGGATCGGCGAGCACGTCGTCGCGCTCGCCCACGCCGAGGACCTGCCCGCGCACGCGAACGCGATCCTGAAGCGGACCGGCCGGTGACCGGGCTGGACCAGCTGCCGCTGCGGGACGATCTGCGCGGCCGCTCCCCGTACGGGGCGCCGCAGCTGGACGTGCCGATCCGGCTGAACACCAACGAGAACAGCTGGCCGCTGCCGCAGGGGCTGCTCGACGACGTGACGGCCGCGGCGACCGCGGTCGCCGGCCGGCTCAACCGCTACCCGGACCGGGACGCGCTCGCACTGCGCGCCGACCTGGCGGCGTACCTGGGCCGCGGGCTCGCGGCGGCCGAGGTCTGGGCGGCCAACGGGTCGAACGAGATCATCCAGCAGCTGCTGCAGGCGTTCGGCGGGCCGGGGCGGACCGCGCTCGGCTTCACCCCGTCGTACTCGATGCACGAGATCATCACCACCGGCACCGGCACGCGATGGCTGCCCGGCGTTCGCGACGCCGAGTTCGGCATCAGCCCGCGGGACGCCGTGGCGCAGGTCCGCGAGCACGCGCCGGACGTGATCTTCCTGACCAGCCCGAACAACCCGACCGGCACCGCGCTGCCGCTGGCCACGGTCGAGGCCGTGCTGGCCGAGGCGCCGGGGATGGTCGTCGTCGACGAGGCGTACGCGGAGTTCGCCCGTCCCGGCGTGCCCTCGGCGCTGACCCTGCTGCCCGGCCACCCGCGGCTGGTGGTGACCCGGACGATGTCCAAGGCGTTCGGAATGGCCGGGCTGCGGCTCGGTTACCTGGCCGCGGACCCGGCGGTGGTCGACGCGCTGCAGCTGGTGCGGCTGCCGTACCACCTCTCCGCGCTGACCCAGGCCGTCGCCCGGGTCGCGCTGGCGCACGCGCCGGAGCTGCTGGCCACCGTGACCGCGATCAAGTCCGAGCGGGACCGGATCGTCGCGGCGCTGCCGGCGCACGGGTTGACCGCGGTGCCCAGCGACGCGAACTTCGTGCTGTTCGGTCGGTTCGCCGACGCGGCCGCGGGCTGGCAGGCCTACCTGGACCGCGGCGTGCTGGTCCGCGACCCGGTCATCCCCGGCTGGCTGCGGGTCACCGCCGGTGTGGACTGGGAGGTCGACGGCTTCCTCGCCGCGACGGCCGAGGTGGTACGGGAGGTGGGAGTCCGGTGAGCAGGACCGGTCGGGTGGAGCGGGAGACCGCGGAGTCCTCGGTGCTGGTCGAGGTCGACCTCGACGGCGGCGGGCGGGCCGACGTCGAGACCGGGATCCCGTTCTACGACCACATGCTCGCCCAGCTCGGCAAGCACGGCGGCTTCGACCTGACCGTGCGGACCAAGGGCGACCTCGAGGTCGACGCGCACCACACGGTCGAGGACACCGCGATCGCGCTCGGTGAGGCGTTCCGGCGGGCGCTCGGGGACAAGGCCGGGTTGCGCCGGTTCGGCGACGCGCTGGTGCCGCTGGACGAGGCGCTGGTCCAGGTCGCGGTCGACCTGTCCGGCCGGCCCTACCTGGTGCACTCCGAACCCGACCGCATGCCGCCGACGATCGGCCCGCTGTACGCGACGACGCTGACCCGGCACGTCTTCGAGTCGTTCGTGCACAACGCCCGCATCGCACTGCACGTGCGGGTGCTGGGCGGGCGGGACGCGCACCACATCGTGGAGGCGCAGTTCAAGGCGGTGGCCCGGGCGTTGCGCGACGCCACCGCCCCCGACCCCAAGGTGAAGGGCATCCCGTCCACCAAGGGAGTCCTGTGAGGGTCGTCGTCCTCGACTACGGGTCGGGGAACCTGCGCTCGGCGGAGCGGGCGCTGGCCCGGGCCGGCGCTGAGGTGACCGTGACCGGCGACCTCGACCGGGCCCGGTCCGCCGACGGTCTGGTCGTTCCCGGCGTCGGGGCGTACGCGGCGTGCATGGCCGGGATCGAGGCGATCGACGCCGGCCCGGTGATCCGCGACCGGGTCGAGTCCGGCCGGCCGGTGCTCGGGATCTGCGTCGGCATGCAGGTGCTCTTCGACGCCGGCGACGAGCACGGCGTCGTCACCAAGGGCCTCGGGCTGCTGCCCGGCGACGTCCGCCGGCTGCGGGCGCCGGTGCTGCCGCACATGGGTTGGAACACGGTCATCCCGCCGGCGGGCTCGGTCCTGTTCGCCGGCCAGCCCGCCGGCACCCGCTTCTACTTCGTCCACTCGTACGCGGCGACCGCGACCGACGGGCTGGTCACCACCGCCGAGCACGGCGAGCCGTTCGTGGCCGCGGTCGAGCGCGGGCCGCTGTGGGCGACCCAGTTCCACCCGGAGAAGTCCGGCGACGCCGGCGCGGCGCTGCTGCGGAACTGGCTGCGCACGCTGTGAGCAAGCAGCGCGCACGGCGCCGGCAGGAGCGCGAGGCGGACACGGCGCGCCGGGTGGCCGAGGCGAAAGCCCGTACCGACAAGGAGATCGCGGCCCGCCGCCGCCGGGACCGGCGCACCGCCGCGGTCCGCTCGGTCGTGCCGCGCCGCCGGCGCTGGTCCCGGCGGACCCGGGAGCAGCGCGCGATCACCGTGGTCGTCCTGCTGGCCATCGCGGTCGCCGCGTACGTGCTGCTGGACTCGTGGGCACCGCGCATCGGCGTCGTGCTGCTCGCGCTGCTGGCCACGCCGGCCATCGTCACGATGATCCTGGACCGGAGCACCCGATGAGCTTCACGCTGCTGCCCGCGGTCGACGTCGCCGACGGCACCGCGGTCCGGCTGGTGCACGGCGCCGCCGGCAGCGAGACCCGGTACGGCGACCCGCGGGAGGCCGCGCTGGCCTGGCAGCAGGACGGCGCGGCCTGGGTGCACCTGGTCGACCTCGACGCGGCGTTCGGCCGCGGCTCGAACGCGCCGCTGCTGGCCGAGGTGATCGCGACCCTGGACGTGGACGTCGAGCTGTCCGGCGGGATCCGGGACGAGGAGTCGCTCACCGCGGCGCTGGCGACGGGCGCCCGCCGGGTCAACATCGGCACCGCCGCGCTGGAGAGCCCGGACTGGGTGGCCCGGGTGATCGCCGAGCACGGCGACCGCGTCGCGATCGGGCTGGACGTCCGCGGCGACACGCTGTCCGCCCGCGGCTGGACCCGGGACGGCGGCGACCTGTGGGAGACGCTGGCCCGGCTCGACGCCCAGGGCTGCGCCCGGTACGTGGTGACCGACATCCGTCGGGACGGCGCGATGGGCGGCCCGAACATCGACCTCTACCGCCGGCTGTGCGAGTCGACCACGGCGCCGATCGTCGCCAGCGGCGGCGTCTCGTCCCTGGCTGACCTGCGCGCGCTGGCCGCGCTGGCGCCGCTCGGCGTCGAGGGCTCCATCGTCGGCAAGGCCCTCTACGCCGGCGCCTTCACCCTGCCGGAGGCGCTGGAGGCCGTGCGGTGAGCGTCGCCGTGCGGGTGATCCCGTGCCTGGACGTGGACGCCGGCCGGGTGGTCAAGGGGGTCAACTTCACCGACCTGCGCGACGCCGGCGACCCGGTCGAGATGGCCGCTGTGTACGACGCCGAGGGCGCCGACGAGCTGACCTTCCTCGACATCACCGCATCCAGCTCGGGCCGGGAGACCACCTACGACGTGGTGCGCCGGACCGCCGAGCAGGTGTTCATCCCGCTCACCGTGGGCGGGGGCGTCCGTACCGTCGCCGACGTCGACGCGTTGCTGCGGGCCGGCGCGGACAAGGTCGGGGTCAACACCGCCGCCGTGGCCCGGCCGGAGTTCCTGCGCGAGGCCGCACACCGGTTCGGCTCGCAGTGCATCGTTCTGTCGATCGACGCCCGGCGCGCCGACGGCGGCTTCGAGGTGACCACGCACGGCGGCCGCCGCGGCACCGGTCTCGACGCGGTCGAGTGGGCGGGCACCGCTCAGGACCTCGGCGCCGGCGAGATCCTGCTCAACTCGATGGACGCCGACGGCACCAGGGCCGGCTACGACCTCGAGCTGATCCGGGCCGTCCGGGCCAGAGTCACGGTCCCGCTGATCGCCTCCGGCGGCGCCGGCGCGGTGGCCGACTTCGCCCCGGCGGTCGAGGCCGGCGCCGACGCCGTGCTCGCCGCGAGCGTGTTCCACTTCGGCCAGCTGCGCATCGGCGAGGTCAAGGACGCGATGGCCGCCGCGGGCCTGACGGTCCGCACGGCATAGCGGCGGCGCGGGCCCGACCTGGTGGCGCGGGCTCGACCTGGTGGCGCGGGCCCGACCTGGTGGCGCGGGCCCGACCTGGTGGCGCGGGCCCGACCCGGCGGCGCGGGCACGCCGGCGGCCGGCCGAGCCACGCGGCAGGGGCCGGTCAGAAGCCGAGCGGGGCGCCGACGAGGCGGGACACCGCGGCGTCGTCGCCGGACAGGTCGACCCGCGCGGCCCGCTGCCGGCCGGAGGTGAACAGCGCCAGCTCGACCGGGTCGCCTACGACCGTCACGGTCAGCTCGCCCTTCTTCCCGACCACGGTCGCGTCGGTGCCGGCCCGGCGAAGCACCACCCCGTCCGGGGCCCGCCGCAGCGTCGCCCGCGAGCCGAGCTTGATCGCCCGCCAGACCGGGTCGGACAGCGTCGCCGGCACCGCCCGCGGTCCCCAGCCCTGCTGGGCCCGGCGCACGTCCTCGTGGTGGATGACGAACTCGAGCAGGTTCACCAGGTCCTTGGCCCCGGGCAGGCCCATCGGCGACCACTTCGGCGCGCCGGCCCGCACCGCCGCGACGATCTCCCCGTACGGCCGGTCCGCCTCCGACGCCATCGCCTGCTCGGCCAGCCCGTGCAGCCGCCCGACCGAGATCCCCGCCCACGCCTTCGGGTGGCGGTCCCGTACGTACAGGTGGGTGGCCATGTCCCGGGTGGTCCACCCCACGCACAGCGTCGGCGCGTCCGGTCCCAGCTCGTCGAGCAGGTCGCACAGCGCTGCCCGCTCGGTGTCCGCGATGCTCACCACACCGCGAATCCTAATGCCGTTAGCGCGCCTAACGATCACCAAGGCGTCCTCTGTGCCGCTGAGCTGGGGAAACACGCCTCGCAAGATCTACGGGCGACCCAAAACGGAACAACCGCGGAACATCGTGGCTGGATCCGGTTCGCGTGTCGACTTACACTGATGTGAGTTTTGTCGATCTTGAGGACCAGTGATCGCTGATGGCCAAGCTGGCAACGTGCCCGAAGTGCGGGCGGCGTGACGCCGCCGACGTCACAGGTGTGGGCGAAAAGCGGACGATTCTCTGCCACGACTGCGGTGAGCAGCCGCCGGAGTCACCACCCCGGTCGTCGTAGCGGGGCGGCTACCTTAGACAGGCGGCGGCCCGGCCTACTGCTGACAGGCCGGGACCGTCGCTTCAGTTGTGGCTAGTCGTCATAGGCATCCAGCCACTTCGGCTTCGGCGCGTCTAGCGGTAGGACGCGCACACCCTCACGGTGATCTGGGTCCGCGCAGTCGTTCTCTTTCATCAAGCACCACGGGACGATCACCGGATAGACGGTGCGCTCGATGTCGTGGGCGGCCAGCAACGCTTCGATGTGTACGGCCTGTTCCTCCGGATCCAT
>DATBFW010000102.1:0-17323 GCA_036558285.1 Mycobacteriales bacterium
GGGGTCGGCGAGGTGCAGCAGGTCGGCCACCTGCGTCTTGGTCACCGTGCCGCCGCCGGCCGGCAGCGACACCGCGTAGACCGCCTTGAGCCCGTCGAGCGTGCCGGTGGAGTTGTCCCGCTCGATCGCGACGCCCCGGCCCGGCGCGTACACCTGCAGGTCGGGCAGGCTGATCCCGGTCGGGTCGAACGGGTAGGCCCAGGTGGTGCCGGTGAACGACCGGCTCCGGACGTCGAACTCGGCGATCCGCGCGGTGGTGTCGGTCGAGCCGGCCAGCGGCTTCTCCAGCGCCGGGTAGAGCGTCCGGCCGTCCGGCGAGATCGCCATCCCCTCGTATCCGCCGCTGGCCTGGACCTTGGCCGGCAGCGTCTGGAGAGTCTGCCGCCACGGCCAGACCAGCCCACCGAGCCACGGCGTGTTGCCGCCGACCGGCTGCAGGTTGCCGCCGTCGCCGCTGCCGGGGATCGTCGGGTCGGCGAAGATCGCCGAGTCACCCCAGAGCGCGACGGTCGTGATCTTCGGGTGGTTGCGGTGCGCCAGCAGCAACGTCCGCCAGTCGAACGACTGCAGGGTGACCCGACTCTCCAGGTGGTTGCGGGCGATGAGGCCGCCGTCGATCCGCTCGAAGGCCGCGGCCGAGACCGTCCTGGAGGCGAACTGCGGCACCGGGTTGATCTTCGTCTCGACGTTGAAGTGGACCGTACGGGCGTTGCGCGCCTTCACCGCCGCGTCCGGGTCGGTGCGGCCCGGACCGGTGGAGAACCACGTCGCGTAGAAGGCGGCGAAGTCGAACAGGTCCTGCAGCCTCGGCTTCGCGTACGGGTCGAGGTGGTGCGCCCGCGCGTACGCGACCGCGACCGGCGAGGCGGCCGGGTCGGTGGTCTGCCGCGGGAACGTCGGCAGTGTGAGGTCGCAGACGAACTCGTGCTGGACCTGCCGCGCGGTCAGGTCGCGGATGAGAATGTCGCCGCCGAGCGGGGAGCCGTCCGCGTTGCGGCACTTGGTCGGGTCGAGGAACGGGTCGTGGCTGATCACCGGAACGCCGTCGCGGGTGATCCCGGTGTCGGTCTCCATGGTGTTCATCAAGTTGTCCAGCCCGGCCTCGAACGCCGGCAGCGTGTTCTCCGGGCGCAGGCCGCGGCTGCCGCGGTGGCCCTCGGCGTCGAACCTGGTGCGGTCGACCCGGCCGTCCGGCAACAGGTAGTCGCCCGGCGTGCCGTCGCCGTTCGCGTCGAATGCCGCCAGCCGCTGGTGCAGCAGGTCGGAGTTGTCGCTGATGAGGCCGTCGACACCGAGCTTGAGCAGCGCGTCGATGATCGCCGGGTCGTCCGCCGTGTACGGGACGACTGTGAAGCCGGCGGTGTGCAGCGTGGCGACGTTGAGGATCTCGCTGCTCGCCGCCGGGACGCCGCTGCCGGCCGGCGGGTTGGCCCGGCTGGCGACGTTGGTCGCCGGGTTGTTGTCGACGAGCAGGTTGAAGTCGGGCGAGACGACCGGCGTGGCGCTGGCGAACTGCTGCGCGTGCTGCCGGAGGGCGTCCATGACCCGGACGCCCTGCGCCTCCTCGAGGTCGGGGCTCTGCGGCGAGCGCAGCCCCGGCTGCGGGATCGGCGCCTCCAGCAGCCGGCCGGTCCGGGAGACGTGCAGGATGAACGGCCCGAACTCGTCGCCGACCCAGAACGTGCCGTCGGGCGCCTGCTGCAGCGACTCCGGATCGAAGTCGGCTCCGGTGAGCAGGCGTGGCCTGGTGAAGAAGTTGACGATCGTCCACCGCACCCGGTGGTCGGGGTCGGCCAGGTCGACGTGGCCGAGGACCTTGACCCCGTTGGTCTTCGGGCCGGTCAGGTCGGGACGGATCCGGTAGATCCGCAACTGGAAGTCGGCGCTGTTCTCCTCGCTGCCGTAGCCGTTGTCGACCAGCGCCCAGTAGTCGCCGGCGCTGCCGCGGACCGGCACCAGCGCCGAGAAGCCCTGCACCGGCTGGTGGGCGAACGGCACCGGCTGGCCGCCGATCGGCCCGGCGCCGATGTAGTGCCCGCTCGACGGTCCGCCGGCGAACGTGGCGGCGGGCAGCACCGCCCGCCCGACCAGCGTCGCACTCCCGCCGCTGGCGGCCGCCGGCGCCGCCGCGGCGACCAGGGTCGCGGCCACGGCTGCCCCGGCGAGGGCGGCCAGCCGCGCGCGCATTCCAGTCATCGACGTCCCCTTCGACGTGGACAGGTCACCTCTGTCTATCCCCATCCGCCGACAATTTCCTCGGGACGAAAGCGACACTTGGGTGAACAGGCAGGATGGGGGAGTGGACCTGCTGGAGATGCTGCCGCCCGAGCCCGACCCGGATGCCGTCTTCACGGCGTTCGCCGACTGGGCCGGCGACCGCGGGTTCACGCTCTACCCGGCGCAGCAGGAGGCGCTGATCGAGATCGTCTCCGGCGCCAACGTGATCCTGTCCACGCCGACCGGGTCCGGGAAGAGCCTGGTCGCCGCCGGCGCCCACGCCGCGGCGCTGGCCGCCGGGCAGCGGACGTTCTACACCGCGCCGATCAAGGCGCTGGTGAGCGAGAAGTTCTTCGACCTGTGCGCGATCTTCGGCACCGCCAACGTCGGCATGATGACCGGCGACGCCGCCGTGAACTCGGAGGCGCCGATCGTCTGCTGCACGGCCGAGGTGCTGGCCAACATCGCCCTGCGGGACGGTCCCGACTCGGACGTGCGGCAGGTCGTGATGGACGAGTTCCACTTCTACGCCGACCCGGACCGCGGCTGGGCCTGGCAGGTGCCGCTGATCGAGCTGCCGAAGGCGCAGTTCCTGCTCATGTCCGCGACGCTCGGCGACGTCAGCCGGTTCGAGCGGGACCTGACCCGGCGCACCGGCCGGGAGACGGCGACCGTCCGCAGCGCCGTCCGCCCGGTGCCGCTGTTCTACTCGTACCGGCTGACTCCGCTGCACGAGACGATCGAGGACCTGCTCTACACCAAGCAGGCCCCGGTATACGTGGTGCACTTCACCCAGGCGGCCGCCGTCGAGCGGGCGTCGGCGCTGATGAGCATCAACGTCTCCACCAGGGCGGAGAAGGACGCGATCGCCGCCGAGATCGGCAACTTCCGGTTCACCACCGGCTTCGGCCGCAACCTGTCCCGGTTCGTCCGGCACGGGATCGGCGTGCACCACGCCGGGATGCTGCCCAAGTATCGCCGGCTGGTGGAGCGGCTCGCCCAGGCCGGCCTGCTCAAGGTCGTCTGCGGCACCGACACGCTCGGCGTCGGGGTCAACGTCCCGATCCGGACGGTGCTGTTCACCGCACTGTCCAAGTACGACGGTCAGAAGGTGCGGCTGCTGTCGGCCCGGGAGTTCCACCAGATCGCCGGTCGGGCCGGGCGGGCCGGCTTCGACACCGCGGGAACGGTCGTCGTGCAGGCGCCCGAGCACGTCGTCGAGAACGAGAAGGCACTCGCCAAGGCCGGCGACGACCCGAAGAAGCGGCGCAAAGTGGTGCGCAAGAAGCCGCCGGAGGGGTCGATCGGCTGGGGCGAGCCGACCTACCAGCGGCTGGTCGACGCCGAACCGGAGCCGCTGACCTCACAGTTCCGGGTGTCGCACGCGATGCTGCTCAACGTGATCGCCCGCCCCGGCGACGCGTTCGCCGCGATGCGGCACCTGCTGGAGGACAACGACTCGGACCGGCCGACCCAGCGGCGGCTGATCCGGGAGGCGATCGCGATCTACCGCTCACTGCTGGCCGCCGGCGTGGTCGAGCGACTGTCCACCCCGGACAGTGAGGGCCGTACGGTCCGGCTGACCGTGGACCTGCAGGACAACTTCGCCCTCAACCAACCGCTGTCCACCTTCGCGCTGGCCGCGCTCGAGCTGCTCGACCGGGACTCGCCCAGCTACCCGCTCGACGTGGTCTCGGTCATCGAGTCCACTTTGGACCAACCGCGGCAGGTGCTGTCGGCGCAGGAGCACCGGGCCCGCGGCGAGGCGGTCGCGGCGATGAAGGCCGAGGGCATCGAGTACGACGAGCGGATGGAGCTGCTGGCCGACGTCAGCTACCCGAAGCCGCTGGCGGACCTGCTCGAAGCCGGGTACGAGACCTACCGGCGCGGACACCCGTGGGTGGCCGACTACGCGCTGAACCCCAAGTCGGTCGTCCGCGACCTGTACGAGCAGGCGATGACGTTCGCCGACTTCGTCCAGCACTACCAGCTGGCCCGGTCCGAGGGGATCGTGCTGCGCTACCTCGCCGGTGCGTACAAGGCGCTGGACCAGACGGTGCCGGAGGAGGCCAAGACCGAACAGCTGCAGGACATCATCGCCTGGCTCGGCGAGCTGGTCCGGCAGGTCGACTCCAGCCTGCTCGACGAGTGGGAGCAGCTGGCCAACCCGACCGAGGCGGTGCCGGCCGACAGCCAGATCGAGGCCGCGCCGGCGGCGGTCACCGCGAACCCGCGGGCGTTCCGGGTGCTGGTCCGCAACGCGCTGTTCCGCCGGGTGGAGCTGGCCGCCCGGCGGCAGTGGGATGCGCTCGGCGAGCTGGACGAGACCGACGGATGGAACGCGGCGGCCTGGGCCGACGCGATGACCGCGTACTTCGACGAGCACGACGTGCTGCTCACCGGAGCCGACGCCCGCGGGCCGGCGTTGCTGATGATGGACGAGCGGCCGGGTCGCTGGGCGGTCCGGCAGATCTTCGACGACCCGGCCGGCAACCACGACTGGGCGATCACCGCCGAGGTCGACCTGGCCGAGTCCGACGAGCTCGGCCACGCCGCGGTGCACGTGACGTCGGTCGACCGGCTGGACTGATCGGGAATCCCGGCCGGCCGGTCCGGACTTCCTGACAGGGTGAGCCGTCTCTTCTCGCCGCTGACCCTGCGCGGCACCACGTTCCGCAACCGCGCCTGGATCTCCCCGATGTGTCAGTACTCGTCCGTGGACGGGCACCCGACCGACTGGCACCTGGTGCACCTCGGTTCGTTCGCCCGCGGCGGCGCCGGGCTGGTCGTGCAGGAGGCGACGGCGGTCACCGCGGAGGGCAGGATCAGCCCCTGGGACGCCGGCATCTGGACCGACGCGCAAGCCGAGGACTACCGGCGGATCACCGCCTTCGTCCGCTCGCAGGGCGCGGTGCCGGGCATCCAGCTCGCCCACGCGGGCCGCAAGGCGTCCTCGAGGCGGCCGTGGGAGGGCCGCGGGATCGTGCCGCCGGCCGACGGCGGCTGGCTCCCGGTCGGGCCGACGACCGACCCGTACCCCGGCCTGGCCACCCCGGCCGCGCTGACCACCGGGCAGGTACGGGCTCTCGTGGCCGACTGGCGGGCGGCCGCGGTCCGGGCCGACGCCGCCGGCTTCGAGGTGATCGAGATCCACTCGGCGCACGGCTACCTGCTGCACGAGTTCCTCTCCCCGCTGACCAACACCCGCACCGACGAGTACGGCGAGAACCGGGCCCGGCTGCTCACCGAGGTGGTCGACGCGGTCCGCGAGGTCTGGCCGGATCGCAAGCCGCTGTTCGTCCGGCTCACCGGCAGCGACTGGGCGCCCGGCGGGCTGACGGTGGACGACGCGGTCGCGGTGGCCAAGGGCCTGGACGGGCACGGCGTCGACCTGTTCGACGTCTCCAGCGGCGGGCTGGTCGCTGACCAGCAGCTCGTCGTCGGACCCGGCTACCAGGTCCCGTTCGCCCGCGCGGTCCGCGAGCAGGCCGGGACGCCGACCGCGGCGGTCGGCCTGATCACCGCGCCGGAGCAGGCCGAGCAGGTGCTGGTCGACGGCTCCGCCGACGCGGTGATGCTGGCCCGCGCGGCGCTGCGGGACCCGAGCTGGCCGCAGCACGCCGCGTACGACCTGAACCACGACGAGGCCGAGGCCCCGGACGCGCTCTACTGGGCGCCGCAGTACGAGCGGGCCCGCCCGCCCCGGTAACGTCCGGGACGTGAGTCGCTGGGTCTCCGTCGGTCCCGAGCGGCTGGCCGGCTGGATCGACCGGTTCGCGGCCGCGCACGGCGGCGTCGCGGAGTCCACTGTGGACCCGAGCGCTGTGCGACTGGCCGCTGCGGACGGCGCCGTGGCCGAGCTGGTCGTACCGTTCCCACCGCTGCGGGGTTCGCTGCCCGCCGACCTGGTCGCGCATGCGCTGGCCGACCGGCGGGTCGGCGTGCTGCTGGTCCGGCTCGGCGGTTATGCGGCCGGTGTCTTCGACGGCGGCCGGCTGGTCGCGTCCAAGGTCGGCTCTCGCCAGGTGCACGGCCGCAGCGCCGCCGGCGGGCAGTCGCAGCAGCGGTTCGCCCGCCGGCGCGAGGGCCAGGCCCGGCAGGCGCTGGCCGCCGCGGCCGACACCGCGGCGGCCGTGCTGCTGCCCGCGGTGTCCACACTGGACGCCGTCGTGCTCGGCGGCGACCGGCGCGCGGTCGACGAGGTGCTGGCCGACCCGCGGCTGGCGCCGCTGCGGCCGCTTGCGGTGGCGGCCCGGATCGACGTGCCCGATCCGAGGCTCAAGGTCCTCCAGCGCGCGCCGGAGCTGTACCGGGCTGTCCGGATCCGGCTGGACTAGGGTCGCGGTGTGAGCAGCGGCAGTGAGCTGGCCCGGTTGATCCTTCGCGTCACCGTGGGCGGCACGATGATCGCGCACGGGGTCCGGCACGGGCGGACGCTGGACGGCACCGCCCGCTGGTTCGGCTCGATCGGGTTCCGCCGGCCGCGGCTGCAGGCGATGACCAGCGCGGCGGTCGAGATCGGTGCCGGCGCGGCGATGGCAGCCGGGATCGCCACGCCGGTGGCCGCTTCCGCGGTGGTCGGCACGATGGCGGTGGCGGCCCGGACGGTGCACATCCCCAACGGGTTCTTCGTCGTCGGCGAGGGCTACGAGTACGTCGGCAACCTGGCCACCACCTCGGTCGCGCTGGCCGCGATGGGACCGGGCCGGTGGAGCCTCGACCGCGCGCTCGGCCTGCACGAGTGGGGCACGCCGACCAAGCGGGTCGCGCTCGCTGCCGGGCTCGGCCTGGCCGGCGCCGCCGCCCAGCTCGCACTGTTCTGGCGGAAGCCGATCACCGAGGAGGCCGACCAGCAGGGGTAGTCGCCCTCGGCCGGCAGGCGACTTCACCCCGCTGTTCGTCACGCCGGGGGCGGCCGCCGACCCGGAGGCGCCGGTCACCACGGCCGTCGACGGGTACGCGATGGGGCTGGCGAGCGGTCCTTCCGAGCCGCCTAGTTGATCCAGACCGTCTTGGCGTTCATGAACTCGTGCATGCCGAGCTCGGTGAGCTCCCGGCCGTACCCGCTGTCCTTGACGCCGCCGAACGGCAGCTGCGGGTAGGAGGTGACCATGCCGTTGACGAACACCATGCCGGCCTGGGCGTCGCGGACGAACCGCTCCCGCTCGGCCTCGTCGTTGGTCCAGATGTTCGCGCCGAGGCCGAAGTCGACCTCGTTGGCCAGCTCGATCCCCGCGTCCAGGTCCGGCACCCGGTACAGCGCGGCGACCGGGCCGAAGACCTCTTCCCGGTACATCCGCATCTCCGGCGTGATCCCGGTGATCAGCGTCGGCGGGTAGTACCAGCCGGGACCGTCCACACGCGACCCGCCGACGACGACGCGGGCGCCCTTGCCGACGGCGTCGGCCACCAGCTCTTCCACATCGTCCCGCCCGTCCGATGTGGACAGCGGGCCGACGTCGGTCTTCTCGTCCATCGGGTCGCCGACGACGAGCGCGGCCAGCTTCGCCGCGAACAGCTCCTCGAACCGGTCGGCGACCGCGGCGTGCACGATGAACCGCTTGGCCGAGATGCAGCTCTGGCCGTTGTTCTGGCAGCGCGAGGTGACCGCGACCTCGGCGGCGCGGTCGAGGTCTGCCGAGGGCATCACCAGGAACGGGTCGCTGCCGCCGAGCTCCAGCACGGTCTTCTTCAGCGCGTCCCCGGCGATCGCGGCCACCGACTGGCCGGCCGGGCCGCTGCCCGTCAGCGTCGCCGCGGCCACCCGCCGGTCCCGCAGCACCTTCTCCACGTCGCCGGAGGAGATCAGCAGCGTCTGGAACACGTCCGCAGGGAAGCCGGCCTCCCGGAACAGCCGCTCCAGGTAGAGCGCGGTCTGCGGCACGTTGCTGGCGTGCTTGAGCAGCCCGACGTTGCCGGCCATGAGCGCCGGCGCCGCGAACCGCATGGCCTGCCAGAGCGGGAAGTTCCACGGCATGATCGCCAGCACGACGCCAATCGGCTGGTAGGTCACGTACGCCTGCCTGGCGCCGACCGCCTCCGCGTCGGCCGGCCGGGGCAGCAGGAACGCCGGCCCGTGCTCGGCGTAGTAGCGCAGCGCGCGGGCACACTTGGTCGCCTCCGCCTTGGCCGCCGCGAGCGTCTTGCCCATCTCCAGCGTCATGAGCCGGGCAACGTCGTCGGTCTCCCGGTCGAGCACGTCCGCGGCCGCCCGCAGCCAGCCGATCCGGTCGTCGACACCGGTCAGCCGGTAGGTCCGGGCGGCTGCTGCGGCCCGGGCGAGCTTGTCCTCCAACTCGGCCGCGGTGAGCGGGTCGAAGGTCTGCACGGTCTTGCCGGTGGCGGGGTTGATGGTCGCGATGGCCATGTCGGGCTCCTACCCAGCGTGCGTCGGTCCCACCAGAGTGGCACCCGGCCGATCGGGGCGGAGCGGAACGGTCAGCCGGGCGGGGTCGGCGCCGCCGGTGCGCGCCGGCCGGTCAGCGACGTCACCACGCCGGTGGGCGGGTAGCCGCACGCGGCCCGCAGCTCGGCGATCGTGAACCAGTCCGGCGCGCTCGCCGGCTGCGGGATCGTCACGACCGGGCCGGAGAGGAAGTCGAGGTCGCCGATCGGCACCCCGGTCGCCGCCGCGTACCGGGCCAGCAGGTCGAACGGCAGCCGGTCCGCCTCGGTCGGGCTCAGGTAGAACCGCTCCTCCTCGTACGGGCGGGCCGGGCCGAGCCGGTCGAAGGACCAGCCGGTCTCCTGGGGCAGCAGGTCGACGGTCAGCTCGTCGGCCTGCCCGGGGTCAGAGGGGATCGGGTCGCCCGGCGGCGCTATCCGGAAGTCGCCGAACCGGGCCACCGGCTCGACGTCCGTCCCGGCCGGTCGGAAGGTCGTCCGGACCAGGTTGCAGCGCAGGTCGAGCCGGGCCCTTTCGCGCAGCCAGCCGTGGTCGAGCGCGGTGGTGGACAGCACCGCGGTGCGGCCGTCGCTCGTGGCCACCAGCAGCAGCGCGTGCTCGGTGCGGGCGGCGAGCGCGGCGGCAAGCGTCTCGTGTCGCGGGTACGCCAGCCGGGGCCACCAGCGGCGCCGCGGTCCCGGCCGCAGCGCGCGGACGGTCCGCTCCAGCGGCGCGCCGAACACGGCGACATCGGCGGTCAGCGGCCAGAACCGGTCCCCGCCGTAGCAGGCGAACACGGACGCCTCCCTGCCGAGTGGCTGTAGAACACGCGAACGGGCAGTATGGCCCGTCCGGTCGCGCTGGGCCAGGCCGGGACGACCAGGTCGCACGCGCCGGCGCCGCGGCGTACTCGAGCTGAGTCCGCCGCGGCGCCGGTGTCGCCGTCCGGGATCAGGCCGCCGGGCCGGCGACCAGGGTGATGGTCGCGGAGTGGCTGGTGCCGGTGCTGTCGACCCAGGTGACCCGCACCTGGTCGCCGGGGTTCTGCTTGGCCAGCGCGGCCGACAGCGCGTCGGCACTGTCCACAGTGGTTCCGCCGACCGCGGTGACGGTGTCACCGGCCTGCAGACCGGCATCGGCGGCGGGCGAACCGTCGACCACGCCGGAGATCGTGGCGGCGCCGGCGGCGTCCTGCGAGAGCTGCACGCCCAGGAAGGCCGGCGTGCCCTGCTGGATCGTCGCACTGTCCTCACCGGACTCGATCCGGTCGGCGATCGAGGTCGCCTTCTCGATCGGAATCGCGAAGCCGACCGTGGTGGCCGACTGCCCGGAATTGGCGGCGGTGTCGATGCCGACGACCTCGCCGTTGCTGTCGTAGAGCGGGCCGCCCGAGTCGCCGGCCTGGATGTCGGCGTCCACCTGGATCATGCCGGTGAGCTGCTCGGGGTCGGAGCCGCCCTCGTCGGAGGCGGTGATGCTCTGGTTGAGCGCGGTGACCTGGCCCTCAGCGGCCGTCGGCGTGCCGCCGGTGCCGCCGGCATTGCCGACCGCGGTGACCTCGTCGCCGACCGACACGGCGTCGGAGGACAGCTTCGCGGTGCTCAGCCCGGACGCGCCGGACAGCTGCAGCACGGCGACGTCGTCGGTGGCGTCGGTGCCGACCACCTTCGCCGTGTACGACTGGCCGGTGCTGACGACCGTCACGGTGACCTTGGTGGCGCCGTTGACGACGTGGTTGTTGGTGAGGATCTCGCCGTTCGAGGTGAGCACGACGCCGGTGCCGGCGGCCTCGGCCTGGCCGTAGTCGATCACGGTGGTGATGTCGACGACGCCGACCGACTCGGCTGCGGTGGCCTCGCGGTTGGAGCTGGTGCCCGTACCGGAGCCGTCGCCGAGTCCGCCACTGCCGTCCCCGAACCCGCCGCTGCCGTCGCCGAACCCGCCGCTGCCCTCGCCGGTCCCGCCGTTGCCGTTGCCTGACTGGTCGCCCCAGCCGAGCTGGCCGACCGGCGCGGAGCCGGGCGTGCCGCTGCCGGCCACGGAGTGGTCGCCGATGGAGTGACCGATCGCGATGCCGCCGCCGAGCCCGACCGCGAGCACCAGCGTGCCGGCCACCGCGATCGCCGCCCCGCGCCGGTGCCGCGGCTGGGCCGGCGGCTGGGCCGGCGGCTGGGCCGGCGGCTGGCCGTACGGCTGGCCGAAGGGCTGACCGAACGGCTGGCCCGCCGGCTGACCGAACGGCTGGCCCGGCGGCGGCGCCTGCGGCGTCGGCGGGGTCGCCGGCGTCGCTTGCTCGGTCTGCTGCTCGGTCGGCTGAGTGGGCTGGGTCGGCTGCTGGGTCGGCGGCGTCGCGGGGGACGCCGGGGTAGTGCCGGTCGGGGTCTCGTCCTGGTGCTCGTCCATGTCACGCCTACTCGTCGGTCGGTGTCGCTGTGTCTGCACCTACCGAACTCCCGGATCCGAGCCGCGCGCTGTGCGACGACCAGGCGTTGGCTGTGAACGCGGGTCAGCGGGCGATAGCGCCGCACCAGCGCGGCGCGCCTCGCGGCATCCGCGGCCCGGGCGCCCGACTTGATCCTAGATGATGCATGATGTCCCCATGTCGGCTCCGCTCCCTCCAGGTCGGGACCTGGTTGTGCGTCCGGGCCGGCCCGGCGACGGGGCCGGCTGCGCGCGGGTCTGGCTCGACACCGCCGGCTACTACATCGAGCTCGACCCGGCGAGCTTCCAGCTGCCGGCCGCCGACGGTCTGGCCGACTGGTTCGACGGCCTGCACGCCTCGACGCCGCCGGACGCGTGCCGGCTGGTCGCCGAGCTCGCCGGCGAGTTGGTGGGCCTGGCCGGCGCGACGCTGCTCCTGCCGTCCGACAGCGCCCGATACCAGCTGCTCCGCGGGCTGTCCCGGCCGCGGGCCTCGGTCGGCGCGCTCGCGGTTGCGGCGTCGCACCGGCGCGCCGGCGTCGGCTCGGCGCTGCTCACCGCCGTCGAGGAATGGGCCGCGGCGGCCGGCGCGACCGAGCTGAGCCTGGACACCTACCACGCATCGCCGCTGTCGATCCCCTTCTACGACAGCCGGCCGGGGTGGAGCCGGCACGGCGTGATCTATCGGAAGTCGCTGGAGAGGACGCAATCATGAGCGACGCCCGCGTGGCCGACGTGATAGCCCGGTCGCTGGCCCTCGCAGGCGTGCGGCACGTGTTCGCCTATCCCGGCGAGACCATCGTCGACCTGCTCGAGGCCTGCCGGGTCGAGGAGATCGACGTCGTGCTGGCCCGCCGCGAGGCGACCGCCGCGTTCATGGCCGAAGGGTTGGCGATGGCGACCGGAGGGCTGGGCGCGTGCCTGTCCACGCTCGGGCCGGGATCGACGGCGCTGGCCAACGGGGTCGCGTCGGCGACCCTCGACCGCGTCCCGGTCGTCGCACTGTCCGGACAGATCGACTCCGGGCGAGAGCAGTACTTCACCCACCAGGTCGTCGACCACGACCGGCTCTACGCGCCGATCACCAAGTGGGCCGGGCGGATCGAGCCGTCGTCGGTGGCGACGACCCTGCGCCGGGCGATCCGGCTGGCCACGGCCGAGCGGCCCGGCGCGGTGCACCTGACGTTGCCGGCCGACGTGAGCGATCGGCCGGCGACGGACGGAGCGGCCGCCGCCCCGCCGACGGCGCCGGCGGCGGTCGCGACGACGGTGTTCAGCACGGGACCCGAGCCGGGCGCGGTCCTCGCCGCCGCCCGCCGGCCGGTGCTGCTGGCCGGGATCGGTGCGGTGCGGGCGGCCGCGACGCCGGCGCTGGTCCGGCTGGCGGAGACGGTGTCGGCGCCGGTGGTGGTCGCACCGATGGCCAAGGGCGTGTTCCCGGAGGACCACCCGCTGTTCGCCGGCGTCCTCGACATGGCCTGCGGCACGGTGCTGTGGGACCTGCTCGGTTCGGCCGACCTGGTCGTCACGGCCGGCTTCGACCCGGTCGAGCTGATCAGCCCGTGGGCCCTGCGGACGCCGGTCCTGCACGTCGACGCGATCCCGAACGTCGACCAGGTCTACGCCAGCGACTGCGAGTGCGTCGGCGACGTCGGCGCGATCCTCGGCTGGCTGGCCGACGGGTGGCGCGGCGAGCCGCGCTGGACCGAGGCCGAGGTCGGCGCGCACCGCGGCCGGCTGCGCGACGCGTACTACTCGGGCGCCGTGGCGGGCCGGCTCAACCCGACCGACGTGGTCGACGTGGTCCGGCGGGCCGCGCCGCGGCAGACGCTGGTCACCACCGATGTCGGCTCGCACAAGCTCCTCGTCGGCCAGGGCTGGCGCGCGTACGAGCCGCGCGGCGTGCTGATGACCAACGGCCTGTCCTCCATGGGCTTCGGCGTCCCGGCGGCCATCGCGGCGAAGGTCGCCGACCCGACCCGGCCGGTCGTCGCGATGGTCGGCGACGGCGGCTTCGCGATGACGGCGACCGAGATACGGCTGGCCGCGGCGCTGTCGCAGCCGGTGGTGTTCGTGGTGTTCGTCGACGGCAGCCTCAACCGGATCGAGCTCACCCAGCGGGCCCGCGGGGTCCCGAGCACCGCGACCCGGATCGAGGACGTCGACCTGGTCAAGCTGGCCGAGTCGATGGACTGCGACGGGGTCCGCGCCGCCGACACCGCCGAGCTGGAGAAGTCCCTGCGGGACCTGGCGTCGCTGTCCCGTCCGCTGGTGGTCGAGGCCCGGATCGACCCGTCCCAGTACGACGCGCAGTTCTGACCGGTCAGACCCCCCGTACGGCGGTGATGCGGCCCGAGTCGACCGCCTCCTCGAGGGCGGCGTGGTCCCGCTCGGTCTGGTCCGCGTACGCCTCGGCGAACTCGGCCACCGCGCGCTCGAAACGGTCCGACTTCCCGAGGTAGCCGGCGATGGCCATCCGGTCGCCGGTCCTGGCGTGCGCCCGGGCGAGCGTCCAGGCGCACAACCGGCCGTAGCCGGTCAGCCCGTCAGGATCGAACCGGCCGACGTCCACCGCGTACTTCCAGTCCCGCAGCTGCCGGATGTAGTAGTCCACCGACTCGCCGCCGGCCTCCACCCGCTGCCAGCCGAGGAAGATGTCGCCGGTCGCCTGCATCTGCCGCTGCCCGGTGACCACCCGCTCCCCGTGGTTGGCGTACTCGCTGGCGCCGGCGTACGCCGCCAGCACCGACTCGCTGGCCTGCTTCGCCTGCAGCAGCAGGGGTTCGAGCCCATCGTCCGGGTCCATCAGCAGGATCCATGCCTGGGTGCCGACGCTGCCCACGCCCACGACCTTCCGGGCGATCCGGACCAGCCTGAACCGCCGCAGCAGGCCGCGCCGGTCCGGCGGCAGCCGCCGCGAGTACGGGTCCAGCAGGTCGCGGATCCCCTGGTAGGTGGCGTCGATGTCGACATCGCCGGCCAGCTCCTCGATCGGCACGATCAGCGGCGGGTCGCTGACGATCATGCGCTGCCCGTCCACGACCGTGGTCAGCTTGGCCAGCGCCTGGGTGTTGTCCCGGGTGCGGGCCTTGGCGATCTGCGACTTGGTCGTGCGGACGACCTTCTTCGGCATGTCCGACCCGAAGCGGGCCAGCGCGTCCTCGACGTCGATGTGCGCATACCAGACCTGCAGGACCGGCATCTGCGCGAACTCCCGCATCGCCTCGCGGTATGCGGTGCCGGTGGCGACGGCGAGCGCGCGGCGCTGCTTGCCGGAGAACCCGCTCTCCCGGCCGGCCACGGACATGCTCGCGACCAGCCGCTTGACGTCCCATTCGAACGGTCCCGGCAGCGTCTCGTCGAAGTCGTTGAGATCGAACACCAGCCGCCGCTCCGGCGAGCCGAACGCACCGAAGTTCGACAGGTGCGCGTCTCCGCACAGCTGCACCCGCAGGCCCGAGCACGGCGTGGTGGCAAGGTCCGCCGCCATCGGCAGCGCGGCACCGCGGTAGAACGTGAACGGTGACACCAGCATCCGGCCGTGCCGTACCGGCACCAGGTCGGGAACCCGGGTCTCGTCCTGCCGCAGCAGCAGGCCGACCGGGTCGCGGTCCGGCGCGGGCGTGAACTCGGCGTGCGAGTCGAGCGAGGCCAGCCGGCGGGCGGCCTTGCCCTGTGCGGTCCGCTCGGCGGGGTCGAGCCGGGCGGTGGATCCGGGGATCTGGGCGCTCATCGTTCCCCCCTTTGACTCTGCGTGCGCATCGTGACACCCGCGGACCGCCGCGGTCACGGCCGCCGCGGCCTCGCGCCGGCCTGCTCGCGAGCCCCGCCGACCCCGCCCAGTGCCACGCCGTTCCGTATCCGGACATCATCGGGGCCGGCCCGGTCGATGCGGCGTTGACCGCGCTCGCGTCGAACCGTGATCGCCATGGAGCTGGATCCCCCGTCTGCCTTTGGCGCTGCGAATCGTCACCCCGCCATGAGCGCCGACGTCTGATGACGATCGGTCACGCAGCACCCCATGACCATGACAGCGCTGTCCCGCGTTGATGACGTCGCTCGCGAGCGCAGTGCCACGACGAGATGCTCCGCGGTCGGCAGATCCAGCCGGCACGCCTGCCCTGACGGCGTACCGCGGCGGCCCGTCATGACGTCGACACCGTCGACCAGGATGGTCGGCGAGGGGTAGTCGCCCACTTGCTCCCGTACCGGCAGGTCGAGGTCCAACCGGCGCAGGCACGCGGTCAGCACGGTTCGGGCCACGGCCGCGTTCGGGCACTGCGGAGCAAGCAACAACTCAACGTCCATGACCGGCCGGATTGGCGTCGAGCTCGTGCAGGATGGGACATTCCCGCTGCCCGCGGGGCAGGTCACAGGTCGCCACCAGGCGGCTCAGCCCGACCTGCAACGCCTCCATGTCCGCGATGCGTTGCCGCAGGTCGCTGATCTTCTCCATCGCCAACCCGCGGACCGCGTCGCACGAGTCCGGGCCGCCACCGGACAGGTCCAGCAGCGTCTCGACCTCGGTCAAGGTGAACCCGAGTTCCTGGGCCCGCTTGATGAAGCGGACCCGCCGCAACGCGTCCGGCGGATACGAGCGGTAGCCGCTCGCGGAGCGGTCCGGGGCGCCAGCAACCCTCGCCGCTCGTAGTAGCGCAACGTCTGAGGATTCACCGCCGCCCGCGCGGCAAGCTCGCTCGTTCGCACCCGGCGAGCCTGAACCCTGTACCCCACTACAGGGCAAGACGACGCATGTCCGCCGGGGACGCCGGAGGGCTCGGTTGACCCGGGCGGACCGGCCCGGTAGGGCTGACGTCCGATGGCGCAGCGGGCGCTGTGACAAGGAGGATCATGGCAACGTTCACCCGGTCCGACGACCTGCAGGGAGCGGAGTTCGCCGGCGCGGACCTCCGTGGGACCCGGTTCGCCGGCGCGGACCTCCGTGGGACCCGGTTCGCCGGCGCGGACCTTCGTGGCGCCCGGTTCGCCGGCGCTGACCTGTCCGGCGTGGTGATGCGCGGAGTCGAGATGCAGCGGGCGGAGATCGACTCACCGTGGCTGTTCGAGGGCGACGGCTTCCTGCGCGTCAACGGCGTCGACGTGCTCCCGTTCGTCGACGCCGAGCTCAACCGCCGCTTTCCCGGCCGCGCCGACCGGTACGCCGGGGACCCGGACGGTCTGCGCGCCGCCTGGGCCGCGCTGGAGCGCACCTGGGCGGCGACGCTCGACCGGGTCGCGGCGATGCCGGCCGGCACGGTCGACGTATCGGTGGCCGGCGAGTGGTCGTTCGCGCAGACGCTGCGTCACCTTGTCCTGGCCACCGACATGTGGCTGGGCCGAGCGATCCTGCGGCGCGACCAGCCGTTCCACCCGTTGGCCCTGGTGGACACCGGCAGCAAGGAAGGCTTCGACATGTCGGTCCTCGCCACGGACACCCCGTCGTACGCCGAGGTGCTGGAGGCCCGCGCGGACCGCGTCGGCATGGTGCGCGATTTCCTCGCCGCCATCACGCCGCAGGAACTAGTCGCGACGCGCGCGAACCCGCACGAGCCCGACCGCCAGGAGACCGTCCTGTCCTGCCTGCACGTGATCCTCGAGGAGGAGTGGGAGCACAACCGTTACGCCGTACGCGACCTCGACGCGATCGACGACGCCGCCGGTCGGGCGACGTCCGGGTCGTCGACAGACATCCATCGCGGCTGACGCACCGGTGGCCAGCAGGTCGCATGATGACGCGCGGTCGCCGTAGCCAGGCCTCGGTCGGGAGGTCGTATGGGCGGGGCAGACGACCCGGTACGCGGCAGCGCCGGACCGGCCGCGTCGAGCGCGCCGGTCGATGCGCCGGCGCTCATCCGGAGCCGGCGCTACGGGATCCTGCTCGTGCTGTCCGCCGGGGTCGGCATCGTCGTCTCGTTGGCGTCGTGGGCATTCCTGGAGCTCACGCACACTCTGCAGGTCTGGCTGTACGAGGACCTGCCCGGCGGGCCGCCAACCGCGGCGGCTCTCCCGCCGATCCGCCGCGCGTCGCCCCCGCCTGACGGTCGCCGACGGCGACCTCGCGGCAGTGCCGCTGCGGGGCTGGCCCCCAAGCGGTCCACAGTGGACGGTACTTCTCCCGCGTGCCGCGGAGCGTGCCGAACGAGCAGACCTGCCGGCGTGGCACCCTTGGGATGTGCGTCCGTCGGTGGAAGCGGTGGCTCAGGCAGTGTCCGCGCTCAGCGCCGCTGCTCCTGGCTGCTTCGATCCGGCTTTCGGTCGCTTCACCGCCAAACTGGCGAGCAGGATCTCCGAGTGAGCGAA
>DATBFW010000103.1:0-5577 GCA_036558285.1 Mycobacteriales bacterium
CCGATCAGTCGGTCGCTGTCGCGGGAGGTGCGCGGCATTGGGTTGCGCTGCGGCCAGCCGAAGCGCTCGGCGCCGCGGCGCAGGCACTGCTCGAGCCCGTCGCTGGTCCAGGGGTTGCCGTGCGGGTCGGTGGCGGCGTGCGCGCGGACGCGCAACTCGACCGGGTCGATCGCCAGCGCGTGCGCCAGCTCGTCCATGGCGCTCTCGAGCACGAACGAGCCGGCCGACTCGCCCGGCCCGCGGGTGAACGTCGGCGTCATCGTGTTGCCGCGGATCAGCCGGTGCTTGGGCCGGTCCGCGGACCGGAACCGCCGCGGCGGGGGCGTGGACATCCATGGCGCTCTCCTCACTCGGCTGCGGACCGATCGTCCGTCGGCCGGGCCGGGGAGGCATCGCATGGATGTGCGATATGTGCGCGGCGCGAGCGAGGGTCAGCCGCCCTTGGCCGGCAGCGCGGGGATCGCGTTGGCCACCCTGTTCTCGAGCTGCCGGCGGCGGCGGTCGACCCAGACCCGGGCGGCGAACAGGACGGCGGTGACCGCAAGCACCACCCCGCCGAGGACGGCCAGCACGACGGCCACGGCGCCGGACGTCAGCACCGCGCCGGCGACCAGGGCCGCCGTGACGAGCGCGCACACCGCGACCAGCCAGCCCGCCAGCGGCCACGGCCGTGCGGTCGGGTGCTGGGGAGGGTCGTGGACCAGCCGCTGCCAGAGCACCGTCCGAGCCGGCTCGGTGAACCAGCGTGCCCACCGGTAGAGCGTCGCGCCGGAGGTCCACTGCCGCTCCAGCACGGCCTTCGCCCATTTCCCGACCGGCGCGGACAGCCCGGGCGAGACGTCGACCAGCCGGTCGCCGAGACCGAGCAGCGTTTTCTCGCCCTCGGTGGTCCTGCTCAACTGGTCCCGCATGGTGATCAGCGCCCGGCCGCGACCGTCCGGCTCGGACGGGAAGTCCGCCGCCATCGTGCCGACACCGGTCACGAACTCGGGCAGCGAGGATCCCTCGGCGGCGAGGATGGCCAGCTGGGTGTTCTTGATCCACTCGGCGTCCGCACCGAGCAGGTGGCCGAGATGCGCGGCGCCGTGCAGCCGGCCCAGCATCCAGTCCCAGCGCCGCCAGTCGACGGCGCCGAAGGCGCCGAAGTGGTTCACCTGCGTGCCGTACAGGATCCGGTCGCCGAGCTCGGTCGCCGGCCCGTGCGCCGCGGTCTCGTCCAGCACGGGCAGCGCGATGTCCGGGCCGAGGCGGAGGAACCGGAACGGCGCGCTGCGCTGCAGCGGCACTCGCGCGGACGTGCAGCGGGAGACGATCTCCACGGCCAGCGCGGTCCGCAGCTCGTCCGGCCGCGCGTCCGCGACCGGCTCGATCGCCGCGCCGAGCTGGCCCGGGATGTCCAGCCGGGTGAAGATCCCGTTGACGGCCGCGGTGTATGCCTTCCGCTCGCCCGGCGGCGGCAGCTCGGCGGCGCCGAGCGCGTCGCCGAGCGCATCCCGCAGCGCGACCACGCGCTCGAGCGCCTTGTCGATCGTGACCAGGTCGTCCGCGACGTCCGCCGGCACCGCCGCACCCGGAGTCCGGTGCGAGCGCAGCATCAGCCGCAGCACCCGCTCGGCCGGCCCGGTGCCCCAGGGCCAGATCCGCATGCCCCCGTCGGCGAGCAGCGGCTGCACCGGCTCCGCGCCCAGCGGCGGCAGCCAGAGCGGCTGCGCCTCGAGGATCTCCGTCACGTCCTGCGAGCTGATCGGGGCCGCGACATCGAGCACGGTGGTGCCCGCCGGACTGGCGCGCGTGATCGCCTCCCACAGGCCACCAGCGGCCCGGGCGCGGATGTACGCCGGCTCGAGCTCCGCTGCGGCGCGGCGGATCCGGCCGGCCTCGGTCGGGTCGGCGATGCAGGTGTCCTGCAGCCGCTGGGTGTCCGACCAGGACGCGTCCGCCTCCAGCAGCAGCTGCTCGAGCTCGTCGACGTCGCCGCGCAGGTCGGCCTCGGACGGGTAGCGCAACGCCGCGCTGAGCGCGGCCTTCCAGCCCGGCTGCGTGTCGTCGGTCGCCGGTGCCGGGCCGGTGCCACCCGAGGAGGGCACCACGTAGAGCACGTACCGGCTGCTGTTCACGTATTCGTCGGACGGCCCGTGGACCGGACGTCGGGTGATCTCGTCGAGCACCGGGCCGAACGGGGCGTTGTCGAGCACGCCGCCGTCCATCAGCCAGGACGGGGTCGATGCCTGCTGCTTGTCGATCGAGGGACGAACCCGCGGTGGCTGCTGGTCGAGATCGGCCGTCTCCTGGATCGGCGCGAACGCCACCGGGAACGACGCCGACGCCCGCGAGGCCGTGGCCAGGTCGTCCACCCGGGCGAAGTCCGACACCTGCTCCTGCACGTACACACCGCCCGGGTGGTACGTCGTGCGCCGCCCGCAGGAGAAGCGGTAGAGGAACCGGTGGTCGGCGACGCTGAACGCCTGGCCGGCCGCGTCCCGCGCGACGATGCTGTGCGCACCGAGCCCGGACGAGGTCAGGAACAGCGTGACCGGATCACCGAGGCCGCCGGAGCCGAGGCGACCGAGGACTCTGCGCAGCTGGGTCAGGAAGTGGGCGCCGTTGAGCACCGACGGCGGCTGCTCGGCCGGTGGCGGGTCGGGCAGCAGCTGGCCGGGTGTCAGGGCGCCGAGCTCGGCCCACTGCTCCCGCAGCCACGGCCCGGGCTTGCCGGTCGGGTCGGCCTCGTCCGGATCGAGCGAGCCCTTGTTCGCGACGGCCGTGGCCAGCAGCGAGCCGTTGATCCCGCCGGCGCTGGTGCCGGCGATCACGTCGACGACCACCGTCCGCTGCCGACCGCCGGCCCGGCTCAGCTCCCGCCACCGGTCGAAGACCGGCTGGTCGTACGGCCGGGGCTGCTGCGCCCGGTCGAGCCCGTCCGCGGAGGCGCGGCGCAGCAGGTCGAGCTCGTGCACGACCCCGCCCATCCACACCGCCAGGCTCACCCCACCGTTGAGCACCAGCGCCATCCGGAGCTGCTCGCGCATCGCGTCCCCCCGATCGACCTGGTCGGTCCCCGGCGGGGTCGACCGCACCAATGGTGTCGCCTGCCCGACAGAGCCGGCCGGCCGACCCGCTGATACGCCTGCGGAAAGTGGTCAGTCGACGAAGCAGAAGGGGTGGCCCGCGGGGTCGGTGAACACACGGAAGTGCTCGCCGCCGGCGTCGAGCCGGGCCGCGCCGAGCTTGATCGCCTCGGCCTCCGCGGCGTCCATGTCCCGGACCGCCAGGTCGAGGTGGGCCTGCTGCGGGTATGCCGGGTCGGGCCAGCGCGGCGGCCGGTAGTCGTCGCCGATCTGCTGGAACATGACGTAGCGCCCGTCGGCGGCGAGCATGGCGCCCTCCGGCCCGTCGTAGGCAACGTCCATGCCGGTCAGGTCGCCGTAGAACCGGGCCAGCGCCGACGCGTCCGGCGCGTCGATCGTCACCGCGAACAGGTCCATCACCGACCCGACGCCGTCCTTCTGGCACAGGTCGAACGGATGGCCGGCCGGGTCGGCCATGGTGATCCAGGTGACGCCGTCGCGCAGGTGGGTGGCGCCGAGGCCGATCGCCCGCTCGGCCTGCGCCGCGGTGTCGGTGACCTGCAGGTCGAGGTGGAACTGCTGCGGCCGCTCCTGCCCCGGCCACTGCGGCGCCAGGTGGTCGGGCGCGCGCTGGAACTCGATCTCCTGACCGTTGGGCGCGCGCAAGCCGAACCGCTCGGCGTCCTGCCGGACCACGTCCCAGCCGGTGAGCTCGGCGTAGAACCGGCCCTCCTTCTCGATGTCGGGCGCGTCGAAGATCGCGATGTCCAGGACCGATACCTGAGTCATGCCGGGCATCCTGCCGCGCCGCACCGACAAAGCCGAGCGCTTACCCGACCCGCGCCCGCCCGGTAAGCGCTGGCTTGGTCGCGGGTAAGCGCGGCGGGCGACGGTGGCGCCGGTCGACTCGTGCCACATCGAGAGAAGGACACACACCATGAACGACATCCAGTTCCCCAACGTCCTGCTGGGCCCGGGGTCCGTCACCGCGACCGTGCTCGACAACAACGGCGCCCCGGCCACCGTGCTCGAGGCCGGCGCGACGTTCACCGTGCACGCCGACTGGCAGATCAGCGCGCTCGCGGCGCTGCTGCTCGGCGGCGAGTGGCAGCTCGCCGCGTACGTCGAGTCCATCGGCGCCGGCCCGGAGCAGCAGGTCGGACCGACGGTCACGATCCCGCTGACCGGCGCCACGAACTACAGCGCCGACATCACGGTCCCGGCCAACACGCTGCCGGACAACCCCGCGCCGCCGGCCTCCGGCGTCTACAAGACGGTCACCGTGCTGACCCACCGCAACTTCGGCGCCACCACCGACGTCGTGGGCATCGTCGAGGGACCGGTGCTGCGCATCGGCTGAGCACCAGCCCCGCCGGTGGCGGTCCCGCTCGGCGGGACCGCCATCAGCCTCTGTCAGGCCCTGTCGACGCGGACCGACAGCTCGACGTCCGGGCTGCCACCTCGGTGCAGCGCGTACGGGTCGCCGCGGCCGAGGACGGTCATCCGCCCGGAGCCGCGGTCGACGACGAGCAGCCGGCCGCAGCCCTGCTCACACTCGAACGCGAGCCCGGCCGGGCTCGGCGTGCAGAGCAGGTCGTGGTAGGTCTCCACGATCCCTCGCGTTCCCCGCCGCGGTCTGCGGCAAACGACCGCGCAGCGACTCGTACAGGACGGTGGTCTCGACCGCCGGCTGGATCCGGAAGGCCGTCCACAGCGCCTCCCGGCACCGCTGGTATTGCAGCAGCGCCAGGTGCCGCTGTCCGGCCCGAGCGTAGCTGGCCATCAGCTGCCGGTGCACCGGCTCGTTGCACGGGTCGCCGGCGAGCACGCGCCGGCCGACCAGCACCGCCGAGCTGTCGTCGCCGAGCCGGCCGTAGAGGGCGACCAGCCGGCAGGCCACGTCGTCGGCCTGCGCCCGCAGGGTCTCCCGGAGCTCGCCGGCCCAGGGCGAGTACGGGTCGTCGGCGAGGAAGTCGCCGTCGTAGAGCTGCCCGGCCCGCTCGTACGCGGCGAGCGCGCCGGCGGCGTCACCGGCCTCCTCGGCCCGCCGACCCTGCCGGCTGGCCTGCTCGAACGCCTCGACGTCGACCCAGACGTCCAGGTGGTCGGCGAACCGGTAGGTGTCGTGGCGGCGCTCCAGCAGCGGCTCGGCACCGGTGGCCCGCAGCGCCCGGCGAACGCCGCTCAGCGCGACGTGCACGCTGTTGCGCGCGGCTTCGGGATGGGCGTTGCCCCAGAAGACGTCCATCAGCACGTCCCGCGGCACCGGAGTCTCCCGGTGGGTGAGCAGGTAGGCCAGCACGTTGCGGGTCCGGCGGCTCGACACGGTGTCCACCACTTGACCGTCCACGACGACCCACAGCCGGCCCAGCAGCCGCGCGGTCAGCATGACGCGCCGCTCGTCCGAATGGACGTTCATCTGCGGCCCCCTCCCCGTCATGGTGAGGAGTCCACGCGACGCTGCGTAATACGCCGTGCCGGAACGGTTGCCATCCGGCTGCCCTAGCGG
>DATBFW010000104.1:0-21182 GCA_036558285.1 Mycobacteriales bacterium
CCGGCCACCCCGACGACATCTCCCGCGAAGACCTCGTGGCCCTCGACCCCTCCGAGTCCACGATCATCTACCGCGGATTCCGGGACTTCGTCGGACCGTACGTCGCGCACTGCCACAACCTCGCGCACGAGGACCACGCCATGATGTTCGGCTGGACGATCGTGCCGTAGGGAGCCTGGTGACCAGCACGTACGGATAGAGGCTCGGTGCCTGCCCTCGCGGGAGAGACGCGAGGGCAGGCACCGGACCACGACCGAACTCGACCCCCCGCAACCGCACCACATCCCCACACAGTCACCGAGGTGAGCCCCATGACGACCGTGTCCACCACCGAGGCCGAGCCGGCGCAGGAGCCGTTCGTACGCTTCGCCGCGTTCCGCGGCAAGGTCCCACTCCCGTGGGTCACCGTCGTCGTGCTCGCCGTCGTCATGGCGGCCGCCGACGGGTTCATCGTGACCTCGATCCAGGGCGCGGTCGGCGCCATCCAGCGTGCGCAGAGCCCATTCGCGAGCTGGACCCGGGACACAGCGATCATGCTGCCGATCTTCGTCGTGGCGGTGATGTGGGCGTTCACCCGGGCGCACCAGAAGCACGGACTGACCAGCCGGGCGATGCAGTCCTGGCGTCGGGTCGTGACGACCGCGCTGCTGATCGTCGCAGCCGGAACCGCGGTCGGCATCGTGCACACCGTAGTGAACGCCGGGATCGACTACCGGCTGCAGTCACAACAGCTGCAGCAGACCGCCTTGACGCATGGTCACGCGCACGATGCCGTCGGCTCGGCCGGCACCACCTCCAACTCGCCCTACTCCGACAGCGGTTGGACGTCCGAGCAGCGGCAGACCATGGCGGTGGACGTCAAGGCGGCCGGGCTCGGCAGCGGACTGATCCTCGCCGCCAATGTCATTCTCGTCGGCTGGGTGGTGGCGATGCGCGGCGGCCGGCTGGACATGGTCCCGTCCCGGCGGCGGCGCGTCGCCGGCACAACAGCTCCGGCCACGACGTCCGCGTCCCCGGCCACCGCCTGATTGCACGCCGGCCCCACGGCCGGCCTTGACCGCTCCGGTCCCCACCGCCCGGGCCGATCCGCCCATTGCCACTCTCACCGTCGACCGCGCCCCGGCTCCGACCACCGGGGCGCGGTCGACTACCGTCCGCGGGGTGGCGACCGAGACCGACGTCGTGCTGCCCGACGGGCGCACGCTGCACGCCTACGACACCGGCAGCGGCTCGCTGCCGGTGTTCTGGCTGCACGGCACGCCGAACGTCGGAGCGCCGCCGCGGCCGTTGTTCGGGCTGTCCGAGCCGCTCGGCATCCGCTGGCTCGGCTACGACCGCCCCGGGTACGGCGGCTCCACCCCGCGCCCCGGTCGGGACATCGCCTCGGCCGCCGGTGACGTGGCCGCAGTCGCCGACGCGTTCGGCGTCGACTCCTTCGCGGTCGTCGGCCACTCGGGCGGAGCGCCGCATACGCTCGCCTGCGCCGCGCTGATGCCGGACCGGGTCCGGGCCGCGGTCGGCGTGTCCGGCTACGTCCCGTACGGCACGCCCGGCGTGGACTGGTTCGCCGGGATGTCGGACGCGACGGCGGGGGCGCTGCGCGCGGCGCTCGCCGGCCGCGAGGCCAAGCAGCGGTACGAGGCCAGCAACGAGGACGACGACCCCGGCTTCATCCAGGCGGACCTGGACGCGCTGGCCGGCGACTGGTCCTGGTTCATGGAGGTGGTCCGGCCGGCGCTCGCGAGCGGCCCGGCCCCGCTGATCGACGACGACCTGGCACTGGTCGCGCCGTGGGGGTTCGACGTGACCGCGATCGAGGTCCCGCTGTTCCTGCTGCACGGTGGCGAGGACCGGATGGCGCCGGTCGCGCACGCGGTCTGGCTGGCCGAGCACTGCCCGACCGCGTCGCTGCACGTCAGCCAGCCGGACGGGCACGTCTCCGTGCTGCGCTCGGCTGGCGTGGCCCTCGACTGGCTCGCCGCCCGGGGCAGCTGACCGCTCGGCTCCCGCCGATCGCGGCCGGACCGCGAGTCCACATGCGACAGTCCGCATGCCGGCGAGTGCTAGGACCTCCGTCCAAGAGGTCTGTCTTAGGACCAACGTCCACTTAAGAATCGCCCGTGTACCTGCGGAAACTTCAAGTGCGCGGTTGACGGAGCCTCCAGATCCGGCCAGCCACCCACCCCCACACGAGGAGTTTCCGATGAACAAGACCGTCAAGCTGGGCCTGAGCTCCCTGATCACCGCCGGTGCGCTGGGTGCGACGCTGCTGCAGGCGCCGGCTGCGTCCGCCGCCCCCGGTTTCACCTGCCCCACCGGCAGCGACACCATCCCGGCGCGCTACGCCACCGCCGGCGACGGCACGCCGATGATCGCCGGCACGGTGTGCGTGTTCGCCGGCACCACGGCGTTCCGCTCGCTGGACGAGACGGCCGGCTGGCGCGCGGTGGCGAAGGACGTGTTCGGCTCGTCGACCACGGACGTCGTCTTCACCCGCACCTTCGACCGGGCGAAGGTCGAGGTCATCTACAAGTCCGGCCGCCTCGAGATCAAGCGCTGACCGATTGACACGACTCTCCCCACCTGCGAGAGGCTCCGCCCCGACTCCCACGGGGACCGGAGCCTCTCGCCGTTTCCGCCTACACGCAGGCCGGGATCATGCGTGTTGCCGAGGACCGGGGCGCCACTCCTGCCCGATGGTGCCTTGCGCCGCGGCGATGCCGCTGCGGCCACCGCCGGAGCCTCGGAGGACGAAGGCGAATCCGACCGCGATGAGGCCTCCGACGATGGGGCCGACCAGGTATGCCCACCAGGAGGTCCAGTCGCCGAGCACCAGGGCGGGGCCGAGGGAGCGGGCCGGGTTCATCGACGCTCCGGACACCGGCGAGCCCCAGAGCCCGGCTAGCGCGATGTAGCTGCCCACCCCGATGGCGGCCAGCGGCCCGATCTGCTGGGCGCCGGACGCCGTACCCAGGATCACGCTCACCAGGCCGGTGGTCAGCACGATCTCCCACAGCATCGCCGTGGTCGTCGAGATGCCGGCGCCGGGCAGGGTCAGGCCCGCGCTGCCCTGCTTCCCGATCAGCCCCCACAGGAGCAGCGTGGCGAGGATGGCGCCGAGCAGCTGGGCCACGATGTACGCGGGGACCCGCTTCCAGGGGAAGTCGCCGCGGGCCGCGAAGGCGATGCTGACCGCCGGGTTCAGGTGGGCACCGGACACCGTGCCCATGAACAGGATGATGGCGGCGACCATCAGCGCCGGAGCGACCACCTTCGCCCCGTACGGGACGGCGTTGCCGCCGAACTTGGCGCTGACCATCCCGCCGCCGACCGCGACCAGGACCAGGAAGAAGGTGCCGAGCAGTTCGGAGAACAGGCGCCGTCCCTCGTACCTGCCGTTCCAGAAGTCGAACTCGCCGGCGACCGAGTTCGGCTGCCCCATCGAGCGCAGGGCGACCTCCGCGTGGCGGGCCGCCTGCTGTTGCTGCTGCCCGTCCGGCTCCATCGGCGGGGCGACCCCGCCAGGCTGGCTGGTCATCTGCCACCCCTCTCCGGCCGCCGTCGGCTGACGACGCGGCTGCCGCCCGCCCCGACCACCGACATGGTCACCGCGAACCCATCGCCGTGGCCTCCCCCGCGGCGAGTGAACCCGCATCCGACAAACCATGACAGAAGCCACGTCGGAGCCCGTTTCCCCGATGTCATCACCACCCGCGGCGGGACGGCCGACCGGGACAGACTCCTGATTCGCGTCATCCACACCTGAATCCCGTCCCCGCCAACTCAGCCGAGCCCGACGGCTGGTCGGGCGTGTCCGCACGCAGGGATTTCTCGGTGTTCGCACTGACGCTTTCCGGGGCGGGCATCGACATTGTCGAGGCGTGTCATCCGACGCCTCGACGAACGGAAGTGGACTCCGATGACGATCTCGACCGACCCTGATTCCAGCCGCACGGCAGGGTTCCGGCGGCGCGGCATGGCCCTGGCCATGCTCGTGGCGCCCGCGTTCTTCGTGCTGGCGAACGCCGCCGGTGCGTGGGAGACCCGCAGCGGCGGGACCGACGAGAGCGGCAAGGCGGCGCTGGCGCTGGCGCTGGCATACCCGGGCCTGGAGCGCTTCAGCATGGTCACGGCGATGATCGGCTCCCTGCTCATGGTGCCGGCGACCCTCGGCGCGATGCGCCTGACCCAGCGCCGGGCCGCTCGCGTCGGCCTGGTCGGCGGCCTCCTCGTATCCACCGCCTACATCTGCTACTTCGCGATGGTGAGCGGCGACCGGTTCGAGCTGGCGATGGCTGCGCGGGGCACCAACCTCGACGACTACGCGGCGGTGCTGGACCAGAGCCTCAACGGCGCGTCGGTCGTCTGGTACTTCTTGCTGTTCGCGCTGGGCAGCCTGGTCGGGACGTTCCTGCTCGGCCTGGCTTTGCGCCGCAGTCGCAGCATCCCGGCATGGGCGGCGTTCGCGGTGATGGCCTGGTCCGTCCTGAAGATCGCGGAGTTGCTCGGGCTGTGGTGGATCGAGGTGGTCGGCTCGGTCCTGCTCGTCGCGGGCTTCGCCGCCGCCGGCGTGGTCCTGTGGCAGGCTCCCGCGTCCGGCTCAGCGACCTCCGCGGTTGCGAAGGTAGACGAGCACGGCCACCACACGCCGGCTGTCGGAGTCGGAGTCGAGCAGTCCTAGCTTGGCGAACACGTGCCGGACATGGGTCTCGATCGTGCGCCGCGTCGTCCACAGCTGTCGGGCGATCGCGGCGTTCGATCGTCCCTGGGCCAGCAGGGACAGGACTTCGAGCTCCCGTTCGGTCAGCGACGCCAGTGGATCTGTGGCGCGGGTCGGCACCACGAGGGACGCGACCACCTCCGGGTCGAGCGCGGAGCCGCCGGCGGCGACCCGGGTGAGATCGTCCAGGAAGTCCTCGACGTCGAGAACCCGGTCCTTGAGCAGGTAGCCGAAGCTGCCGGTGGCGACCAGCTCGAGCGACTGGGTGGTCTCGACATGCTGGGACAGCAGCACGATCGGCAGCGTCGGCCGCTGGGCGCGGAGGGTGCGAGCGGCTCGCGCCCCGTCGTCGGTCATCGTCGGCGGCATGCGAATGTCGGTGATGAGCAGGTCCGGATCCCAGCGCTGCACCGCGGCGACAACGGCCGCCGCATCGCCCACCTTCGCCACGATCTCGTGCCCGGCGTCCGCGAGCAGCCTCGCCATCCCCTCGCGGACGAGCGCCGAGTCCTCGCCGATCACGATGCGCACGGCAGCAACGCCTTCACCGTCGTACCGGTACCGGGCTGGCTGAGGACGTGCAGCGTTCCGCCGCTCGCGGACACCCGGTCGGCCAGCCCGCCCAGCCCCCGCCCCGGCACGATGCTCGCGCCGCCGCAGCCGTCGTCGGACACCGAGACCGACAGCGTCCCGCCGTGGCGAGACACCTCGATCAGTAGCCGTTGCGAGCCCGCGTGCTTGAGCGCATTCGCGACCGCTTCCGCCGCGACATAGTAGGCCGTGGTAGCCACGGCGTCCTGCACTCGATCGGTGGTCACCCGCAGATCGATCGGGACCGGGCTGGCGCGGACCAGGGTCCGCAGCGCGGCCGGCAGGCCGTCGTCGAGCCCGCTCGGACGCACTCCCTGGGAAATCCGGCGTAGTTCCGCCACCGCCTCCTGCAGCGCCGCGACCGCCTCCCCCAGAGTCGCGTACGCTGCGCCCGGTGCCAGCTGACGCTGCGCGAGGCGCAGCGACAGTCCGACCGCCACCAGCCGCTGCTGCGCACCGTCGTGCAGATCCCGCTCCAGCCGCCGGCGTTCCTCGTACCCGGCCCGGACGAGTCGCGCGCGGGACGCCTCGGTCTCGGCGAGGGCGGACCGCACCTCGATCCGGGAGCGGGCCAGCTCCAGCGGGAGGTGCGCTTCGCGGAGCACCGCAGCCAGCATCGCCGGCCGGGCCGCCGTGCGCCGCCCGAGTCCGACGACGGCCAGCATCCGGCCACCGGAGCGGATCTCCCGGCTCGGTTCCGCCGGTGCGGGAACGCGGTCCCCGGCGCCGTCGAGCCAGGACATGCCGCCTTCGGAGTTCGGCAGCGGATAGGCCACCCGCAGATCCGGATCGCCCACCGCCGCCCGCAGCGTCGACTCGATCTGCTCGGGGGCCGCCCGCCCGTCGCGCACTGCGTCGACGAAGCCGACGACCTCGGCGACGGCCTGCCCGCCGGCGCGGTCGAACCGGCGGTCCACCATGGCCTGGACCCGCCGCCGGATCCGGGCGAAGATGACCGCGCAGCAGAGCGTCGCGAGCGCCACCGCCGGCGCCGAACCTCGTCCCAGCACCAGCCCGGCCGTGAAAACGACCGTCGCGAACACGACGAACAGCGCGGCGGTGAGGACCGTGTAGGAGACCGTACGGCTCAGTAGCCGGTCGATGTCGTACAGATCGTGGCGCAGGACGGCGACCGCGGTCCCCACCGGCATGCCGAAGTACGCGACGAGCAGGCCCACGACGACGACCACTTGGGCTGCGGACCGTGCGCCGAGCAGGTAACAGAACCAGGTCGTCAGCAGCGCCAGCGGCAGCAGGAACGCGCTCAGCGCCAGCCACCGGATCTGGCGGCGCAGGCGGCTCTCGCCGTGGCGGTAGCGCGTCAGGATCGCGGCCGCGGAACCGACGAGCAACGCCGCGAACCCGGCGAGCGCCAGCAACCCGACCGCGGTCCCGACCGCCTCGGGTGCCCACGCGGGGGCCCGTCCGGGAACGGTCCCGCCACCCTCCCGGTACGTCGACGGGTCCAGCGCCACGCCGAAGCCGAAGGCGGCCAGGACGACCGGCCAGCCGAGCAGCAGCCAGCGCCTCCGGCGGGACAGCACCCGGCCGCCCGGGAACACGGCGGCGAGCACCGCGGGCGGCAGGAAGAACCACATCCACCCGCCCACGTCGACCACGGCGGCCACGTGCGCACCTGGCCACGGATGCGCCGTCGTCTCAGTGGCTCCCCAGGCGTGCACCGCGAACTCCGCGAGCGGCACGGTCGAGAACGCGGCCAGCAATGCGCCCACCATCAGATCCGGTCGTCGCCATGCCAATACCAGCCCGAGGACGACGGGGATCGCGGCCGCCAGCGCGATCAGGGCGAGCACCCACGCGGGGGGACGGTCGGTGCCGTCGGCCGCGCAGAGGACGACGAAGGCCGCGACCCCGAGGGCGGCGACGGCGGCCACCGCGGCGCGACCCGACCGCATGCCGACATCCTGCGCCCCGTATGGCACCGCCGTCATGCGTGCGGGCACGCAGATCGCGGCCGGAACCCCAGCGATAGGCGCATGTACCAGCATCACGCCCACGATGTGAATGCGCCTCACCGGCATCGTTTCGCACTACTTGATCACGGCACGCGGCGACGACGGAGAACTCTTCGATGGTGACTGCGGTTACCGGGTCATCCTCGGGTCGTCCTCGGAGGAGGACGCCGGCGGATCGACTGAGACCAGCAACCGCCGGGCCGGCTGGCCACGCGCGTTAGTGCAGGTCAGGGTGGAGCCGCCTGTCGGGATCGAACCGACGACCTGCCGCTTACAAGGCGGCCGCTCTGCCGACTGAGCTAAGGCGGCGACGGTGCTGATGGTACGGCCGGTTCACGCGGTCGGGGGATCGGGGCTTGGCGACCGGCTCAGTGCGGGTAGGGACAGGATGCACGGGGCTGGCGGTGGAGGGCGTGCGTGCGTCGGATCGTCGGGATCCTTGCGATCGGGTTGGCGGCCGTGACGGGCTGCGCCGAGCTCGACCTACCGGACGGAGCGGTCGGAGCGCCGGGCGGGCCGGCGGCGACCGGGAACGCGCCGGCGGCTGCGGTGCCGGCGGCCTCGGTGGCCCGGGCGAAGGCCGAGCTGGCCACGCTGACCGTGGCCGACCCGCACGACGCCGGCTACCAGCGCACCCGGGACTTCGGCCCGGCCTGGTCGGTCGACGTCGACCGCAACGGTTGCGGCACCCGGGACGACATCCTGCGCCGCGACCTGGAGAAGGTGCGGCTGCGCGGCCGGTGCACGGTGATCGCCGGCGTGCTCGCCGACCCGTACACCGGCCGCAGCGTGACCTTCACCAAGTCGCACGCGACCGCGGTGCAGATCGACCACGTCGTCCCGCTCGGCGCGGCCTGGGCCCGCGGCGCCCGCGACTGGCCGCAGGGCGAACGGGAGCGGTTCGCCAACGACCCGGCCAACCTGCTCGCGACCTCGGCCGACGCCAACGAGAGCAAGAGCGACCGCGGGCCGGCCGAGTGGTTGCCGCGCGCCGCGTTCCGGTGCGCCTACGCGGTGCAGTGGATCGGAGTGTCCACACGCTACAAGCTGGCGGTCACCCCGCCGGACAAGTCCAGCCTCACGACGTTGCTCGCCCACTGCCAGGTGAGCTAGCCGGCGGTCAGTCCCGGGGCTTGCCGGTGCTGTTGCGGACGACGAGCGTCGTCGACAGCAGCACGTGCCGGGCGGCCGGCCGTTCGCCCTCGTCGAGCAGCAGCTGGCCGGCCACCCGCCCCTTCTCCAGCATCGGCTGGTGCACCGTGGTCAGCGACGCCGCCGACGCCTCGGGCACGTCGTCGAAGCCGGTCACCGACAGCTCCCGCGGCGCCCGCATCCCGCGCCGGCCGGCCGCGGCGAGCGTCGCCAGCGCGAACACGTCGGTGGTGCAGGCGACGGCGGTGAGCTCGGGGTGCCGGTCCAGCAGCGCGCCCGCGGCCGACTCGCCGGCCGCGGAGGAGTTGTCGAACCGCTCCTCGACCGGCACGTCGGCCCAGTCCACCCCGTGCTCGGCCAGCCCGTCGGCCAGGCCGGCCAACCGCGCCTTGACGACCGCGTATGGGCAGTGCTCCTGCCGTTCCAGATCGGCCAGTCCGTCGTGGCGGTCGGTGCCGAGCCGGTTGGCGACCACGCCGACCCGGCGGTGCCCGAGCTCGCCGAGGTGCCGGCCCAGCTCGGCCGCCGCGCCGCGGTCGTCGAGCCCGACGAAGTCCACACCGGACAGTCCGACCGGCTGGTCCACCACGACGCTCGGCACCGGCCGCTCCAGCACCGCGGCGACGTGCGGGTCGCCGGCCGGCATCGAGTAGACGACGAACCCGTCCACCGCCGCCCCGTACACGAGCGCCGCGGTCGAGTCGCCCGGCGCCGCCGGCACCATCAGCAGCCCGGTGCCGCCGGCCTCGCAAGCCAGCCCGAGGCCCTCCAGGAATGCGACCGCCGCCGGGTCCCGGAATGCATAGGACAAACCCTCCGTGAAGATCAGACCTATCGCGCCGGCCTTGCGGGTGCGCAGGCTGCGCGCGACCGGGTCCGGCCCCGGGTAGCCGAGCCGTCGGGCCGCCTCCAGGATCCGCTGCCGCAGCTGCGGGGACAGCTGGTCCGGGCGGTTGTACGCGTTGGACACCGTCGTGCGGGAGATGCCCAGCTCGGCGGCGAGGGAGGCCAGCGTGGCAGGACGCCGGGTGCGTCCGCGTCCCCCTGGTGCCGCCACCGGATCACCGTATCCGGCCGATCGCCGCTGCCGGGCGGGTGTGCCGATACCGTTACCCGGGCACTCATTGCCTCGTGGCGAACAACCCCGCAGGGGTCGTCTTCGACATCGACGGCACCCTGCTCGACACGAACTATCTGCACGTGCTCGCGTGGTGGCAGGCGTTCCGCGACGCCGGGCACGAGGTCGCGATGTGGCGGTTGCACCGGGCGATCGGCATCGCGAGCGAGGAGCTGGTGGAGCGGCTGCTCGGCTCCGTCGACGACGAGGTCGTACGAGCGCACTCGGAGCGGTACGCGGCGCTGCGCGACCAGGTCACCCCGTTCCCGCAGGCGGCCGAGCTGCTGGTCGCGTGCACCGGGCTCGGGCTCACGGTCGTGCTGGCCACCAGCGCGAAGAAGGCCGACCTGGACTGGATGCTGCCGGCGATCGGCGCTCCGGACGGCGTGGTGGCCGGCGTCACCACGTCCTCGGACGTCGAGGCGGGCAAGCCGCATCCCGACCTGCTCGAGGTGGCGATGCGCGACCACGGGCTCGACCGGGCTCGCACGGTCGCGGTCGGCGACACGGTCTGGGACGTCGAGTCGGCGCGATCGGCACACCTGCCGTGCGTTGCCCTGCTCTCCGGCGGCATCGGCGTCGGCGAGCTCAGCGGTGCGGAGGCCGTGTACGACGACCCGGCGGCGCTGCTGGACCGGCTCGGCTCCTCGCCGCTGGCCCGGCTCGGCGTCCCTGGGGTCTGAGCCTCGACGTTTGACAGCCTCGGCGCCGACCAGGAAGCTGACGGCCGACAATCGAATAGCCCGTCCGTGGGGGAAGTCCGGTCCGATTCCGGCGCTGACCCGCAACGGTAGGCCGACCGTCAGGTCGGCGAGCCCGATCACCCACGGCCGAGCCGTCATCCCCCATCCCGTCGAGGTCTGCGGGACGGTGCCCGGGACGTCGGCGGTCGTCGAGTCGGCAGCGTCCCGGCTCCCCGGTCCCGGCTCCCCTCGGCTCGTCGCGCGGACCCGGTGCCGAAAGGCGGCCCCTGGTGGCCCTGTCCGTGCCCGCTCCGACGCGGCGTGTCCTCGCCGCCGCCTCGGCCGCGCTGCTCGCGTCGCTGACGGCGTTCGCCGTCCTCGCGTCACCTGCCCAGGCCGCACCGCCGACCACCGACGACCCGGCCGCGGCCGCAGCCGGCTGGCTGGCCCGCCAGTTCGTGGACGGCAACCACCTGGAGACCACCTCCAGCGGCCAGACCTTCGCGGACGCCGGGCTCACCCTCGACGCGGTGTTCGGCTTCGCCGCTGCGGGCGTCGCGGGCGACACCGCCGAGGCCGCGATGGCCTGGATCGGCGAGCCGGCGAACCTGGCGTCGTATGTGGGCGACGGGACAGCCGAGTCGTACGCCGGAGCGCTGGCCAAGCTCTCCCTCACCGCGCAGGTGCAGGGCATGGACCCGACCGCGTTCGGGTCCGCTCGGGTGGACGTGCTGGCTCGGTTGCGCGCCCGGGCCACCGCGTCCGGCCGGTTCAGCGACAAGTCCGCGTTCGGCGACTTCAGCAACGGCTTCTCGCAGTCGTACGCGGTGCTGACGCTGGCCCGGGCCGGCTCGGTGCCACCGGCCGCGGTGTCGTTCCTGGCCGGGTCCGCCTGTCCCGACGGCGGATTCCCGCAGCAGTTCGGCGATGCGACGTGCACGTCGGCCGCGGATACGACAGCGCTAGCAGTGCAGGCGCTGGCCGCCGCGGGTGACGGCGCGGCCGCGGCGGCCGGGATCCGGTGGTTGGCCGGCGTCCAGCGGGCGGACGGTTCGTTCGTCGACGTCGCCAGCGGCACGCCCAATGCGAACAGCACCGGGCTTGCCGGGCAGGCGTTGCGGACGGCGGGTTCGACGGCCGCGGCCGGGCGGGCGGCGGCCTACCTTCGCAGCCTCCAGTCCGGGTGTGCGGCCCCGCCGGCGCGGCACGGCGCTATTGCCTTCGACGGCACCGGGTTCGACGCGACGAACGCACCGCGGGCCACCACGCAGGCGCTGCTCGGGCTGTCCGGGGCGGGGCTGCTGACGCTCGACGGCACCGGCGCCGAGCCGGCCGGTCCGGAGCTGGCGTGCGCGGCGCCGCCGTCCAGCTCGGCCCCGGCCACGCCGGCGCCGACCCCGTCGCCGACGCCGACGGCCGCGCCGACCAGCCAGCCCGCCGTACCGGTGCCGGCACCGAGCACGTCGCCGGCCGCCTTCGGCGGCACCCTGCCCAACACCGGCGCCAGCCCGCTCCCGGTCGTCTGGATCGGCCTCGGCCTGCTCGCTGCCGGTGCGGTGCTGGCGTTCCTCGGTCGCCGGCGTCCGGCCAAGCCGTGACCGCCGGAGCGGCGCCGCGGGCCGGGCGGTGTGGCTCGGTTCCGTCGGGACGCGGGCGGCGGTCCGTAGCCGGCGCCGGCGCGTTGCTGGTGGTGGCGGCCGGGCTCGTCGTCGGGGCGCCGGCGGCCGAGGCCGCGGCCTGCTCCGGCTCCTCCGGGGTCACCGTGGTCGTCGACTTCGGCTCGCTCGGCGGCGGCGTGCAGACCGGCTGCGCCGGCGGCGACCCGGGCAGCGGCCTCGCGGCGCTGTCGGCCGCCGGGCACGGCTACACGTTCGTGCCGCGGCAGATCGGCCTGGTCTGCCAGATCGACGCGCGGCCGAACCCGTGCAACGGTGCGCCCACCACGGCGTACTGGTCGTACTGGCACGCTGCCCGGGGCGGGTCGTGGAGCTACAGCACGCTGGGCGCCGGGGGATACAACCCCAAGCCGGGCACGGTGGAGGGCTGGGCGTTCGGCGCCGGGCGGCGGCCGGGGATCGCGCCGCCGGCCGCCCCGGCGCCGCCACCACCACCGCCGGCGCCGAAACCGACGACCAGGCCGGCCCCGAAGCCGACCGCGCAGCCGCCGGCCCCGCCACGCGGGTCGGCTCCCGGCGGCGGTGCACCACCGGCGCCGGGCTCGTCCGCACCGCGCGGTACGGATCGGGGCGGCGCGCCGGGCACGACGGGCACGAGCCCGCGGCGAACCACCGCCGCACCGTCCACCTCGGTCGGTCCGACCGCGACGGACGCCGCCTCCGCGTCCTCGGCCGGCGCGGGCGCCGCACCGTCCACGTCGGACTCCGGACCGCCTGGCTCGGCCGCGACGGAGCCGGCCAGCTCGTCGTCGAAGACGGTCGGCGCGTTCTCGCTCGCGGTCGCGCTGATCGCCGCCCTCGGCCTGGCCGGCTTCCTGATCGCCCGCCGCCGCCGCGCCGGCCCGCCGATCTAGCCGGCAGATCGTCTGGAACTCACACCCATCTGGCGCGCCGGGTGGAACTCGACCGGGGCGTCGAAGGCGGCCCGGCGGGCGGCGCGCCGCAGCGCGACCAGCACCGCCGGCCCGAGCAGCACGATCGCGACGAGGTTGGTCAGCGCCCGCCCGGTGTCCCAACCGGCGGTCGAGGTCACGATGGTGAAGACCAGGAACCGGTGCAGGTTGTCCAGCACCGGTGCACCGGCCACATAGGACAGATCCGTCCCCGGGCCGGTCGCGTACGGCCAGTACGACATGTTCAGGAGCAGGCCGTAGGCGTACGCGGCGAGGACCCCGTAGCCGGCCAGCATCGCGATCTCCCGCTTGCCTCGCACGCCCCCGGGAAGCAGCCCGGCGCCGAGACCGACCCAGGACGCGGCCAGCATCTGGAACGGCAGCCACGGGCCCACGCCCGCGGTCAGCAGAGCCGAGGCGAACATCGAGGTGGCGCCGAGCACGAAGCCGAAGCCTGGCCCGAACACCCGGCCCGCCAGCACGAGCAGGAAGAACACGGTCTCGATGCCGGCCGTGCCGGCACCGAGCGGCCGCAGCGCCGCGTTGATTGCGGACAGCACCCCGAGCAGCGCGAGGGCCTTCGCGTCGATGCCGCCGGAGCCCAGCTCGGTCAGCACGATCAGCACGAGCACCGGCAGGGTGAACAGGAACACCAGCGGGGCGTCCGCGCTCTGCCCGGCGACGCCGGCGCCGGGCGAGATCAGCAGCGGCCAGACGAACACCGCCAGCCCGGCCACCGACGCGAGCAGCAACACCAGCCGGGACCGCAGCCGGACCGGCAGGGCGGGGATCATGCCCGGGCCCCGGTGAGCGCCTGCGCCACCTGGTCGACGGTCAGCCATGGCTGCGGCGCCAGCACCTTGGCCACCTGCGGCGCGAACGCCGGGGAGGCGACGAGCACCTCGGCGGTCCGGCCGTCGGCGATCACCTCGCCCTCGGCCATCACCATCACCCGGTCGGCGGCCGCGGCGGCGAACTCGACGTCGTGCGTCGCCAGCACGACCGCGCGACCGTCCGCGGCCAGTGCGCGGACCAGTTCCCGCAGCCGCGCCTTGCCCGGGTAGTCGAGACCGCGGGTCGGCTCGTCGAGCAGAACGACGGCCGGGGCCGCGGCGAGCTGGATCGCCAGCACGAGCGCGAGCCGCTGTCCCTCGGACAGGTCGCGCGGGTGGTGGTCGTCGGGGATGCCCGGCACCAGCTGGTCGAGCAGCGCGCGGCAGTGCCCTGGCACCGCCTCGGACTCCGCGTCGGCCTGAGCGCACTCGGCGCCGACCGTGTCCAGGTAGAGCAGGTCGGACGGGGTCTGCGGGACCAGGCCGACGTGCCCGCGGGCCTGGTGCGGCGGGACCTGCGCCGGGTCGACGCCGCCGACCGACACCGAGCCGGACTGCCGGGCACCGGTTCCCTGCAGCGCCCACAGCAACGAGGACTTGCCCGAGCCGTTGCGGCCCATCAGCGCCATCACCTCGCCCGCGGGCAGATCGAGGTCGACCTCGCGGACGGCGAGCACCACGCCGTACCGGACGACGACGTCGCGGGCGGTCAGCACCGGCATGCCGGCCGGATCGGGCGGCACCGGCGGGACGGCTCCCTCCAAAGCGGACCGCAGCGGCGCGGCCCGGCGGCGGGCGTCCCGTACCGACAGGGGCAACGGTGCCCAGCCGGCGAGCCGGCCCAGCTCGACGACCGGCGGCGCCACCGGCGAGTCCACCAGCACATCGGCCGGCGCCCCGGAGACCGCGGTCCCGGAGCCGGTCAGCAGCACCAGCCGGTCGGTGTACTGCACGACCCGCTCCAGCCGGTGCTCGGCCAGGACGACCGTCGTGCCGAGGTCGTGGACCAGCCGGGTGATCGCGGCGAGCACGTCCTCGGCGGCGGTCGGGTCCAGCGCCGACGTCGGCTCGTCCAGCACCAGCACGGCCGGGTGCGCGGTGAGGGCGGCGCCGATCGCCACCCGCTGCTGCTGCCCGCCCGAGAGTGTCCGAAGTGGACGGCGGCGCAACTCGGCGACGCCGAGCAGGTCGAGGGTCTCCTCGACCCGCTTGCGCATCGCGGCCGGCGGCACCGCGAGCTGCTCCATCGTGTACGCGAGCTCGTCCTCGACGGTGTCGGTGACGAAGCCGGACAGCGGGTCCTGGCCGACCACGCCGACCACGTGCGCGAGCTCCCGCGGCGGCGCGGTCCGGGTGTCCAGGCCGGCCACGGTGACCCGGCCGGCCAGCCGGCCGCCGGTGAAGTGCGGCACCAGGCCGTTGATCGCGCCGAGCACGGTGGACTTGCCGACTCCGGTGCGGCCGGCGACCAGGCACAGCTCGCCCTCCTCGACGGTGAGCGAGAAGTCCCGCAGGACGGGAGCCGGGGCGGCCTCGTACGTGACGGTCACCGCCTCGAACCCGATCACCCCGCCGCTCACGCCGCCACCGCCCGCGCCGGGCTGAGCACGGACACCGGCGGCGGAGCCAGCCAGGCCGGCACCAGGGCGACGAGCACGGCCAGCGTGGCGCCGAGCGGCAGCCCGGGCCAGCCGAGCGGGTCCAGCGACGGGTAGAGGTTGCCGGGGTCGACCCGGGCGGTGAGCACCAGCACGGCCGCCGGCAGCAGGCCGCTCGCGGCGACCAGCGTCTCGGTCAGCCGCCAGGGATCCGGCCGGTAGACGCTGCGTCGCACCCGCCGCCCGGCCAGCGGCAGCCCGAAGCCGGCGACCAGCAGGCCGAGCAGCAGCATCGGCAGCCCGAGCCAGCCGGGGCTGGTGCCGTCGAGCAGGCCGTAGACGCCCACGCAGATGCCGAGCAGGCCGGCGATGAGCAGCGCGCCGGTGCCCAGCCGGACCGGCCGGGTCGCGCCGCTGCCCCGGCCGTAGCCGCGCGAGTCCATCGCCGCGGCCAGCGCCAGCGACCGGTCGAGCGCGTCGACCAGCACCGGCATGGCGATTCCGCGCAGCGCCCGCAGCCCGCGCTGCCGCCCGCCGCGCAGCCTGCGGGCGCGGCGAACCCGCAGCACGCTCTCCACCAGCTGGGGCGCGACCGACAACGCGACCACGACCGCGGTCCCCACCTCGTAGAGGGCGCCGGGGACGGCCTTGAGCATCCGTTTCGGGTCGGCGAGCGCGTTCGCGGCGCCGACGCAGATCAGCATCGCGGCAAGCCGCATCCCGTCGTACAGGCCCGCGAGCAGGTACTCGGCCGACACCGGGCCGAGCAGGTGGATGCCGGCGAAGCTGCCCGGCAGCGGGATCTCGGGCAGCCAGAGGATCACGTGCCCGGTGTCACCGCCGCCGAACAGCACCCGGAACAGGACCCGGGACAGCGCCACGATCACCCCGGCCCACAGGTAGAACTTGAACGCGAACGCCCACGGCGCGTCTCCGCGTCGGCTGGCCACGACCAGCCCGGCCACCGCGATGATCAGGGCGAGCAGCAGCGGATTGGTGGTCCGGCTGGCCGCCGTCGCCAGCCCGAGGGCCCACAGCCACCACGCCCCCGGGTGCAGCGAGCGCGGGAGCCGGGACACGCCTGTCAGTCTGCTACGGCCGGGCGAGCGGGGCACGGGCAGCCATGGTCATCGATACGTTGCCGTATCTTGGGATCTGCTTTAGAATATAGGCCGGCGAGGGGAGTACTCCCGCGCGCCGACCCGGACAGTACGGACGCGAGTCCCCGGGCGGCGGCCCGGTCCGTGCCGGACCAGGGTGGAGAAGACCTCGGCCAGGACCAGCGTGACCTGACCGAGGAGGACCCGTTAGATGACCGTAGGAACGCCGACGTTGTGGGCGATCACCCTGGCCGCCGTGCTCGGCCTGATCGCCGTCGACTTCCTGCTGACCCGCCGCCCGCACGAGGTGTCCCTCCGCGAGGCGGCGTTGTGGTCGTCGTTCTACATCGCGCTGCCGCTCGGCTTCGCCGGCTGGGTCTGGTGGCGGTACGGCCAGGAGCGCGGCACCGAGTTCCTCGCCGGCTACCTGGTCGAGAAGTCGCTGTCGGTCGACAACCTGTTCGTCTTCATGCTGCTGCTGGCGGCGTTCGCGGTGCCGGCGGCACTGCAGCAGCGGGTGCTGCTCTACGGGATCGTCGGCGCGCTGGCCCTGCGGGGCGTGTTCATCGCCGTCGGCGCCGCCGCACTGGACGCGTTCACCGCGACGTTCCTCGTCTTCGGCGCGGTCCTCGTGGCCACCGCCGTCAAGGTGTTCCGGGACGCCCGGTCCGGCCACGACCAGGAGGTCGACGTCGGGCACATGCGCTCGGTCCGCCTGCTGCGCCGGTTCTTCCCGATCACCCACGACTACGCCGGCCCGCGGCTGATCGTCCGGCAGGCCGGCCGGCGGGCGCTGACCCCGCTCGCGGTCGTGGTGGTCGCCGTCTTCGCCACCGACGTGGTCTTCGCCGTCGACTCCGTACCGGCCGTGTACGGGATCACCGAGGACCCGTACCTGGTCTTCGCGACCAATGCGTTCGCCCTGCTCGGCCTGCGCGCCCTCTACTTCCTGCTGGCCGGGGCGCTGTCCCGGCTGGTGTACCTGGGCTACGGCCTGGCCGCGATCCTCGGCCTGATCGGCGTGAAGCTCGTCCTGCACTGGGCGCACACGGTCTGGCCGTCGGTGCCGACCATCCCGACGCTGCTGTCGCTCGCGCTGATCGTCGGCATCCTCGCCGTCGTCACCGTGCTCAGCCTGATGTCCACCCGGGACCGGGAACCGACCCCGGTCGGCTGACGCCGGCGTGCGTCCCGCAGCGGCGAGCGGGACGCACGCCGGTCAGCTCACACCGGCAGCACGCGCAGCACCCCGGCGCCCCACAGGTTGTCCCGACCGGGGTCGCCCCGGTCGACGGCCAGCTTGGCCAGCGCGAGGTTCAGCAGTCGCGGCGACAGCCGGCCGCCGAGCTCCTGCCGTACCACCGCCGCGACCCCGACCCCCGACGGTGCCGCCGCCGAGGTGCCGAAGAACAGGCAGACCCCGTTGGCCGTCGCCGGGCAGACGTCCGGGTCCGGGAAGCCGCCCGACCCGCTGATCGAGACTCCGTCCGCGGCCGTCCAGGTCGGCGCGATCGCGGTCTTGAACCGTGACCCGGCCACCCCCTTGCACGGGCCCACGGCACCGTGCCTGCACTGGGTGGTCGAGCCGACCTGCACCGGGCCGCCGGCGCTGAAGGTCTCCAGTGGCACCGTCTTCGGGTCGGTCGACTGGCTGGCCGGCGCCGCGCCGGCGCTGGTGGCCAGGCCGAGGTAGTTGGAGTCGGGGTTGAGCGAGCCGGCCCGGCTGGGCGTGTCGATCGCCAGCGACCCGTTCACCGCGGTACGCCAGCGCAGGTCGAGCAGCGGCGGGGCCACCGCCGAGGACGTGCCGGCCACGTCGACGACGAGCTTGAGCGAGTGGTTGGCCGCCCCGAGCGGCGCGCTGTCGAACAGCACCTGCTCGATCGTGTCGCCGACCCCGTTGGCCTGGACGGCGTTGCTGACCGCGAGGCACCGGCCGGTCTCGTCCAGCAGGTAGAGGTTGAGGTTGGTGAAACCGCCGCGCCCCGGGGTCGGGAAGATCGCCCGCGGTTCGCTCCACTGCAGTGTCGCCAGCAGCACGCCGTCCTGCCCGAGCAGGATGTCGAAGGAGTTGTCGGTGCCGCCGGCGACCGCCACCGCGTTGTGCGGTGCCGGCCCGCAGGCCGTGCCGAACGTCGCGTCGCTGACGTCGTCCGGGCTGCGGCCGGTGCCGACCGCGCGCACCCGCGGCGTGTGCCGGGCGCCGAGGTTGCCGGCCGAGGAGCTCACGAAGACGCCGGAGCGCGCCAGCGCCTCGGCGGTGGAGGCGGCCAGGCCCTGCTGGAACGCCGGCTCGTCGTCGAACGCCAGGTCCTCGGTGATGAGGTTCGCGCCGGCCGCGGCGAGCGCCCGCAGGCCGCCGACGTGGTCCTCGAGCGTCTCGCCGGTGCCGGTGAACAGCAGCTTCGCGCCCGGCGCCATGTCGTGGACGATCTCGAGCATGCCGGTGCCCTCGTCCCCGTCGCCGGGGTCGATGACCTTGACGTTCCGCGGCAGCTCGCCCTTGGCCACCGACTCGGCCAGGCTGGTGACGCCGTCGGACATCGCGCCGACCCGTTGACCGCGCCCGGTCAGGCCGATCCGCTGGGCCACGTCCGCCCGGTGCAGGGCCACGCCCTCGCTGGTGATCGGTCCGGCGTCCACCTGCGGCCGGCTCACCGGGCGGACCGCGGCCACCCAGGGCAGCGCCGCCACCGCGTCGAGCTTGTCCACCGGTACGGCCGCGTGCACCAGGCCGGCCTGCGGCAGCGCGGCGCCGGGCACCGCGGCGAACTGCGCCGAGGACGACTCGACCCTCACGCCGAGCCCGCGCAGCTGGGCCAGCTGGCTCGATCCGACGGCCGCGGTGGCGTGCAGCTGGAGGTCGAGCGCGCCGCCGGCGTCCACGCCGACGAGATCGCCACCGAGATCCTGGCGAGCCTTCGCGCTGCGCGTCGTCCCGCCGCCGCGGCTCTGCTCGGTGCGGACCTTCGCCGCCAGCCGGCGCACCAGCGACGGCACCTTGGCGGCGACGGCGTCCGGTGTGGACGCCCCCGCGCCGGGTGTCGCGCCGGGCGCCGGGGCCGCGGCCGCGGGCCCGAAGCCGACGGCGAGAGACAGGACGACGGCGCCGACGGCCGCCGCGGCGATCGAGGATCTGCGCACTCGGATCCCCTCCATCCTCGGTGTGCGGATGAGGGACGCTAAAGCCCCGACCCCGTCGCGCTCGTCCTCCTAACGACTGAACAAAGCTCGGCCAAATGCGCACTCTGCGTGGTCGTGACGGACATCCCACTCCTAATCGGTTCTTACCGAGGGCACAGCATCTGCACAGCGTCGGCCGCGAGGTTCCGACCGGTGCTGCCACGGCGGTGGCACCGCGGTCGGGGCGGACAGGGGTGGACGTGTCGTTCGTGGTACGCGGCCGGAGTCGCAGGACGATCGGTGCGGCGGCGGTCGCCGTAATCGTGGTGCTCGGTGTCGCCGGCTGGGCGGCGTTCCTGCGCCCGTCCGGCTCGGCCGCCGCCGCGGTCACGTACCGGTCCGCGACCGTCACGACCGGGACCCTGCGGCAGAGCGTCTCGGCGTCCGGAACGGTCCAGGCGACCGACACCGAGGATCTCACCTTCCCGGCCGCCGGCCAGGTCACGGCGGTCTGGGTCACGGCCGGGCAGAAGGTGAGCAAGGACCAGCGGCTGGCCGCGATCGACTCGGCCACCCTGTCCAGCGAGGTGGCCGCGGCGAAGGCGACGCTGGCCACCGCGCAGGCGAAGCTGGCCGCGGACCAGGCGGCCGGGGCGTCGAGCACGCAGCTGGCCGCGGACTCCGCGTCGATCACGGTCGCGCAGGGGCAGGTCACCTCGGCGACGACCGACCTGGCCGGGGCGACGATCACCGCCCCGTTCGCCGGGACGGTGACCGCGGTCGGGTACGCGGTCGGGCAGCAGGTCGGGGGATTGGGAACGTCCGGCGCCGGATCGGGCTCCACGTCCGGCGCCGGGTCGACCTCCGGGGCCGGGAACGGCACCGGGTCCGGGTCCTCGTCCGGGTCCGGCTCCGGGTCCGGCTCCGGGTCCGGCTCTGGGCCCGGCTCTGGGTCCGGGTCCTCGTCCGGGTCTGGCTCCGGCTCCGGCTCCGGCTCGTCGTCCGGGTCGGGTTCGTCCTCGATCCACCTCGTCAGCACCGGTTCGTACCAGGTGCAGGCGTCGGTGGACGCCACCGAGGTCGGCCAGCTCAAGGCCGGCAACCAGGCGATCATCACGGTCGGCAACGCGACCCAGAACGTCTTCGGCACCGTCTCGTCCGTCGGCATCGTCGCCACCACCACGTCCGGGGTGGCGTCGTTCCCGGTTGTGGTCGCGGTGACCGGCAGCCCGTCCGGCGTCTACCCGGGCGCCACCGCGAGCCTGCAGATCGTCTACAAGCAACTGTCCGATGTGCTCCTGGTGCCGACCCTGGCGATCAACCGGGCCAGCGGAGCGACGACCGTGCTCGTGCCGAACGGCGGCAAGCAGGTACGCCGGACGATCATGACCGGGCTCAGCTCCGGCGGCCAGACCCAGGTGCTCAGCGGCCTCACCGAGGGCGAGCAGGTGCTCGTCGCGGTCCCGACCGGAACCGGCACCGGCGGAACGAACGGGCGGACGGGGCGGCAGTTCCCCGGCGGCGGGCAGTTCCCGGGCGGCGGCCAGTTCCCCGGCGGCACGTTCCCGCGCCGGACCGGTGGCGGCTTCGGTGGTGGCAACGGCGGCGGCACCGGCGGCGGCACCGGCGGCACAGGTGGCACCGGCACCGGAGCGGGGAACGGGCCGTGACCGCCTGGCTGCCGGAGCCGGCGACCGAGCCCATCCCGGCCCCTCCGCCG
>DATBFW010000105.1:0-2562 GCA_036558285.1 Mycobacteriales bacterium
GCGGTGGTCCAAGGCCCGCGGATCATCCCGGCCTCACCGATCTCGGCCTGTGACCAGCGCCGCGGGGCGGATGTCGGTGACGCGGGACGCGGAAGGGGAGGCTCGATGAGCGACCGCCAGGTGCCCGTGCTGATCGTCGGAGGCAGCCTCGTGGGGCTGTCGACGTCGTTGCTGCTGGCCACCCAGAAGGTGCCACACCTGCCGGTCGAACGGCACCGCGGCACCGCGGTCCACCCACGGGCCGCCTCGTTCCACCAGCGGACCATGGAGATCTTCCGCAGTGTGGGGCTGCAGGAGGAGATCGAGTCCGCGTCGGCGCACGAGTTCCTGCAGAACGGCGCCATCGTCTCGGTGGAGCGTCTGGCCAGCCCGGAGATGAAGTTCTTCTTCCGGAACTTCAACGAGGGCGTCGAGGCGCTGAGCCCCACGTCGCGGCTGTTCATCACCCAGATCGGGCTGGAGCCGCTGCTGCGCCGTTCGGCCCAGGAGCGCGGCGCCGAGCACGCCTATGCCACCGAGCTGGTCTCCTTCGAGCAGGACGACGACGGGGTCACCGCGGTCCTGCGTCCCCGGGACGGCGGCGCGACCCAGACCGTCCGCGCCGGCTACCTGGTCGCCGCCGACGGCGCGCACAGCCCGGTCCGCACGCGCTGCGGCATCGAGCTGGCCGGGCGCGGGGCGTTCGCCGACTGCGTCACCATCTACTTCCGCGCGGACCTGCGCGAGCTCATCGGGGACCGGAACCTCAGCGTGGTCTACGTCAACCACCCGGAGCTGCTCGGGTTCTTCCGGTTCTCCATCACCGGCGACTCCGGCTTCCTCGCGGTGTTCTCCACCCTCAACCCGGACGGCACCAAGAACACCGCCGTCGGCGAGACCATGGATGCGGCGTGGGCGACCGCGCTGGTCCGCAAGGCGCTCGGCCGTGCCGACATCCCTGTCGAGATCGACGACATGCAGCGCTGGGCGGCCGCGGCGGCGCACGCCTCGCGCTTCCGCGACCGCAGAGTGCTCCTGGCCGGGGACGCCGCGCACGTCATGCCGCCCACCGGCGGCTTCGGCGGCAACACCGGGATCGGCGACGCGCACAACCTGGCCTGGAAGCTGGCCGCGGTGGTCGGCGGGACCGCGGGCGCCGGGCTGCTGGACACCTACGACGCCGAGCGCCGTCCGGTGTGCGACCTCGTCGTCGAGCAGGCGTACACCCGCTATGTGCTGCGGGTCGACCCCACGCTGTCCCGGGAGAACCTCGCCGACCCGATGGACGACGCGTCGATCGAGCTTGGCCCGGTGTACCGGTCGGCCGGCCTGCTTCCCGACGACGGGGACGACGGGGCCGCGCTGGAGAACCCCCGCACACCGACCGGGCGGGTTGGCGTGCGGGCGCCGCACCTGCCGGTGGAGATCGACGGCGCCCCCGGCTCGGTGCACGACGTCATCGGCCGCGGCTTCGCCCTGCTGGCCGCGCCGGGCGGCCAGCGGTGGCTGGACGCCGCGTCGCCGGCCGGCGCCGCGCTCGGCTGCCCGGTGAGCGGCTACCGCGTGGCCCCGGACGGCGACCTGGTCGACAAGGGCGACAGGTTCGCCCGGACCTACGGCCTCGGCCCCGACGGCGCGGTGCTGGTGCGGCCGGACGCCGTCGTCGCCTGGCGGGCTCCCGCGGACCCGGGCGACCCGCGCGCGGCCCTGGAGGAGGCGCTGCGGCGGCTGCTGTTCCGTCAGCCCTGAGGCCCGGTCGGGGCCGAGGGCCGACCCGTCGCCTCAGCCCCTGGTGGGACGGCCCTGCTCGCTGTCCAGCATCGCCATCTGGCGCTCGTCGTAGCGGTCACCGGCCACCGACCCGGGCGGGGCCGCGCGTTCGATCGCGGCCAGGTCGTCCTCGCTCAGCTCCAGCTCGAGCGCCTCGACCGCCTCGGCGAGCCGAGCACGCCTGGTCGTGCCGACCACCGGGACGATGTCGGAGCCGCGGGCCAGGACCCAGGCGATCGCCAGTTGGGCGACGGTCACGCCCTTGGCCTCGGCGATCGAGCCGAGCGCCTCGACCAGGGCGAGGTTGCGGGCCAGGTTCTCGGGGCGGAAGCGGGGCATGCGGCCGCGGACGTCCCCGGGTGCGGCGGCCTGCCCGCCTGCATATCGGCCACCGAGCAGCCCGCGCGACAGCACCCCGTAGGCGGTCACGCCCACACCCAGCTCCCGGCAGGTCGGCAGGATCTCGGCCTCGATCCCCCGGGACAGCAGCGAGTACTCGATCTGGAGGTCGGCCACGGGGTGGGTGGCGTTGGCGCGGCGGATCGTCCCGGCGCCGGCCTCGGACAGGCCGACGTGGCGGACGTAGCCGGCCGTGATCAGCTCGCCGATCGCCCCAACGGTCTCCTCGATCGGGACCTGGGGATCCACGCGGCCGAGGCGGTAGATGTCGACGTGGTCGGTGCCCAGGCGCTGGAGGCTGTAGGCGAGGAAGTTGCGGACCGCCACCGGCCGGCCGTCGAACCCGACATAGGCCAGGTCGGGGCCGCGGAGGGCGCCGAACTTCACGCTCAGGACCACCCCGTCCCGGTCCCG
>DATBFW010000106.1:0-1567 GCA_036558285.1 Mycobacteriales bacterium
CGCCATGGTGGTGCACGTCGGCCCGCACGACTTCAGCCGGACCGCGTACCGTAACGGCGCCTTCGACCTGTACAACTACGTGATGTGGAGCGACCTGGTCGCGCACCAGGAGAACATCGGGATGCTGCGCGCGATGACGCGCATGACCACGGCCGACCGGCGGCTGCGCCCGGCGCTCGGCCGGCTGCCCGTCGCGGTCGGCTACCGCGACCTGCTCGGCCGCGAGCCGACCTGGTCGGAGAGATGGCTGGAGCACCCGCAGGCGGCCGACCCGTTCTGGGGACCGATGCAGTGCGCCGCCGCGCTGGAGCGGGTCACGGTCCCGGTCCTGCTGGTGGGCGGCTGGCACGACCTGTTCATCGAGCAGACCCTCGAGCAGTACCGGGCGCTCGCGGCCCGGGGCGTGCCCACCCGCCTGCTCGTCGGCCCGTGGGCCCACCTGGACATCACCAGCCAGGGCGCCGTCGCGCTCACCGAGAGCCTGGCCTGGCTGGACCGCTACGCCGCGCCGGGCCGGACGAGCTCACGGCCCGGCCCGCCGGACCACCCGGTGCGCGTCTGGGTCGGTGGGGAAGGCGCGGGGGACTGGCGCGAGATCGGCGGCTGGCCGCCGCCGGGCGTCGCGAAGCAGCGCTGGTACCTGGGCGCGAACGGCTCGCTCGGCCCGGTTAACCCGGCCGGGGCCGAGCCGCCCGCGGACGGGCCGCCCGCGGACGGGCCGGCCGCCGGCTTCCGTTACGACCCGGCCGACCCCACGCCGTCGCCGGGCGGCGCGATCATGGCCACGAACGCGGGGAGCCGGGACAACCAGGCCGTCGAGCGCCGGCTGGACGTGCTGGTGTTCAGCAGCGATCCGCTGGACGAGCCGCTCGAGGTCATCGGCGAGGTCGCGGCCGAGCTGTCCGTCACCCGCGACAACCCGTATGCGGACCTGTTCGTGCGGCTGTGCGACGTGGACCCGCGCGGACGGTCGTACAACATCTGCGACGGCATCGTCCGGCTCACCGAGGCCGACCCGCTGACCGGGACCGTCCGGGTGAGCCTGCTCGGTGCGGCGCACCGGTTCGGCCGCGGGCACCGGATCAGGCTCCAGGTCGCCGGCGGAGCGTTCCCGCGCTTCGCCCGCAACCCGGGCAACGGGCAGGTCGACGCGACCGCGGCCGACCTCGTGCCGACGCAGTACGACATCGGCCTGGACGCGGCGCACCCGTCGGCACTGCTCCTGCCGGTCGCGGCCGCAGGGAGCTAACGCTTGAAGTAGCGCACCTGGTCCTCGTGCGTGGAACGGATCCACTTTGGGCTGTCCGCCGTCAGCCGCGGGTCGTCGTACGGCTGGCCCGCCGACACGGCGTCCAGGTAGGCGGCGTCCAGGGCGAGCCGCCTGCGGAGCTCGCCCGCGTCCCCGACATGGCCGTGGCCGGGCACGACCTGGCGTACGCCAGAGACGGTCGCCAGCCGCCCCAGCCCGGTGCGGTAGTCGCCGAGGGGATCGTCCGCCACCGTGTCCAGCAGCGGGATCTCGATGTCTGAGCACATGTCCCCGGCCACGAGGACGCCGCTGTCCGGC
>DATBFW010000107.1:0-10607 GCA_036558285.1 Mycobacteriales bacterium
GAGACGTACGAGCTGCGCGAGAAGCCGCGGAAGTAGGGCGGTCACGGGCGGTTGTTCACCGGGTCGCTGGTGGCCGACCTACTCCTCGGCGACGTCAGGTCGCTGAAGGAGAAGCGGTCGGTGGTCCGGCCGATCGTGGCCGAGCTGCGCCGGCGCTACGCGGTGGCCGCGGCCGAGGTGGGCGACGCCGACCTGCATCGCAGGACGCAGGTCGGCGTCGCCGCCGTGGCCGCCGACGCCGCCCACGTGGCCCAGTTGCTCGACGCATGCGAGCGGTTGATAGCGGACAGACCCGAGGTGCAGCTGCTCGAGGTACGCCGGCAGTTGTTCAGCGACACCGATGACTAGTCATGAGGAGTTCCGGTGGCCGACCAGGCGCGTGCGCGGCGACTCGCGGTGCGCATCCGCGAGATCGTCGCCTCAACGCTGGAGAACCAGGTGAAGGACCCGAGGCTGGGCATGGTGACGATCACCGACGCCCGGGTCACCGCAGACCTGCGGGATGCCACGCTCTACTACACCGTGTACGGCGACGAGGCCGCCCGCGCGGACAGCGCCGCCGCGCTGGACAGTGCCCGCGGCGTGCTGCGCAGCCAGGTCGGCCGGCAGACCGGGATCAAGTTCACCCCGACGCTGGCGTTCGTCCCGGACGCCGTGCCCGAGCAGGCCGACCGCATCGATGAGCTGCTCGCGGTGGCCCGGGACGCTGACGCCGGGCTGGCCGAGGTCCGGCAGGGCGCGAGCTACGCCGGGGATCCCGACCCGTACCGGCACGAGCACGACTACCTGGACGAGACCGACGACGCCGCCGCAGTGACCGAGGTGGACTCGGCCTCACCGGCCGGGCAGTCTTCCGACTCGTGACCGGGCTCCGGCCGCCCACCGAGGCGGAGTGGGACAAGGCGGTCGCGGCGCTCGCGGCCGACCGGGGCGAGGTGGTGCTCGCCTGCCACGTGAGCCCCGACGCCGATGCCGTCGGCAGCATGCTCGGGCTGGCGCACGCGCTGCGTCGGCGCGGCACCCGGGCGCTGCCGTCGTTCAGCGCGCCGTTCGAGCTGGCCGACTCGCTGGGCGGGCTGCCGGGCGTCGACCTGCTGGTGCCGCCGGAGCGGGTGCCGACCGCACCGGCCCTGCTCGTCACGCTGGACACCGGCAGCGCCGACCGGCTCGGCTCGCTGGCCCCGCTGGTCGACTCGGCGGCCGAGGTGCTCGTCGTCGACCACCACGCCTCCAACACCCGCTACGGCACGCTGCACCTGGTCGACCCGGCCGCCGCGGCGACGGCCGTGCTCGCCGAGGAGCTGGTCCGCCGGCTCGACGTCCAGCTCGACCAGGACATCGCCGCCTGCCTGTACGCGGGGCTGGTCACCGACACCGGCTCGTTCCGGTTCGCCTCGACCACGCCGGAGACGCACGAGCTGGCGGCCCGGCTGCTGCGGACCGGCATCCGGCACGATCTGATCACCCGCCGGCTGCTGGACACCCACCCTGCCGGCTGGCTCGGCATGGTCGGCGCCGCGCTCGGCCGGGCCCGGCTCGAGCCGGACGCGGTGGGTGGGCTCGGCCTGGTCTGGACCGAGACGCGGCTCGCGGAGCTTGCCGCGGCCGGGCTCGGCGCCGACCAGGCGGAGAGCGTGATCGACCTGGTCCGCACCGCGGCCGAGGCCGAGGTCGCGATGGTCTGCAAGCAGGCGGCGGACGGCGGCTGGACGGTGTCGATGCGGTCGAAGGGTCGGGTCGACGTGAGCGCCGCGGCGGTCGCGCTGGGTGGCGGCGGGCACCGGTTCGCGGCCGGCTTCAGCTCCGACGCCGACCTCGACGCCACCGTGGCCGCGGCCCGCGCGGCCCTGGCCGCCGCCCCCACCCTGCCCGGATGACCGACCCCGGCCCCGGCCCGGGCGGGCTGGTGGTGGTGGACAAGCCGGCCGGGCTGACCTCGCACGACGTGGTGGCCCGGGTACGGCGGATCGCCGGGACCCGCCGGGTCGGCCACGCCGGCACGCTCGACCCGATGGCCACCGGGGTGCTGGTGCTCGGCGTCGAACGGGCGACCAAGCTGCTCGGCAACCTCACGCTGACCGACAAGGCGTACGCGGCGACGATCCGGCTGGGCCAGGACACGGTCAGCGACGACGCCGAGGGTGAGGTGACCGGCGGCTCCTCGGCGGCCGCCGTGACCGAGGCGGACGCCGCCGCCGGGCTGGCCGCGCTGACCGGGGTGATCGAGCAGGTCCCGTCCGCGGTGTCCGCGGTCAAGATCGACGGTCGGCGCGCGTACGCCCGGGTCCGGGCCGGCGAGCAGGTCGAGCTGGCCGCCCGCACGGTGACCGTGTCCCGCCTCGCGCTGGCCGGCTGGTCCCGGCCGACCGCCGACCTGCTCGACCTCGACGTGGAGGTCGACTGCTCGTCCGGGACGTACGTGCGGGCGCTGGCCCGCGACCTGGGCCGGGCGCTGGGCACCGGCGGCCACCTCACCGCGCTGCGCCGGACCCGGGTCGGTCCGTTCACGCTGGCCGACGCGGTCACCCTGGCGGAGCTGGCCGAGCGGGCCGACCCGGTGCCGATCCCGCTGGACGCGGCGGTCGCCGCCGCCTTCCCCCGCCGCGAGCTGACCCCGGCCGAGACCGACCGGCTGCGGCACGGCGGCCGGCTCGACCCGCTCGGCCGGCCCGGTCCGTACGGGGCGTTCGACCCGGACGGCCACGCCGTCGCCCTGGTCGAGGACCGCGCCGGCGTCGCCCGCCCGATCGTCGTCTTCCGGCCGGCGTAGCGCGGGTGCGTGAACCCCGCCCCGGCTACGCTCAGCCGGCGAGCCGGAGGAGCGGGAGGAGCAAGGGTGCTGCGCTGGCGGGGGATCGACGACACGCCGTCGGGCTGGGGTCGATGCGTGGTGACCATCGGCGTCTTCGACGGCGTCCACCGCGGCCACCAGGCCCTGATCGGCCGCGGGCTGACCCGCGCCCGCGAGCTCGGGCTGCCGCTGGTGGTGGTGACCTTCGACCCGCACCCGAGCGAGGTGGTCCGACCGGGCAGCCACCCGCCGGTGCTCACCCCGGTGTGGCGCAAGGCCGAGCTGGTCGAGGAGCTGGGCGTGGACGCGTTCTGTGTGCTGCCGTTCAGCACCGAGTTCAGCCGGCTGCCGGCGGACGAGTTCGTGCACGTGGTCCTCGTCGAGCGGCTGCACGCCGCCGCGGTGGTGGTGGGGGAGAACTTCCGCTTCGGTCACAAGGCGGCCGGCGATCTCGAGCTGTTGCGTACGCTGGGCACCAGATTCGGGTTCTCGACCGAAGGGGTGGGGATGCTGCGCGACGACGACGTGACGCTGTCTTCCACGTTCGTCCGTTCCAGCATCGACGCCGGCGACGTCGGCCAGGCGGCCAAGGCGCTCGGCCGGCCGCACCGGATCGACGGCATCGTGGTCCGCGGGGAGGGCCGGGGCAAGCAGCTCGGCTTCCCGACCGCCAACGTACGCACCGACCGGCACGTCGCGATCCCGGCCGACGGGATCTACGCGGGCTGGGCGGTGCTGCACCGCAAGCGGCTGCCGGCGGCGATCTCGGTCGGCACCAACCCGACGTTCGAGGGCAGGCAGCGCACCGTCGAGGCGTACATCCTCGACTTCGACGAGGACATCTACGGCGTGGAGCTCGGCGTCGAGTTCGTCGAGCGGCTGCGCGGGATGGTGAAGTTCGACTCCGTCGATGCGCTCGTCGAGCAGATGGGCCGCGACGTGGAACAGGCCCGGGAGCTGCTGCGTTAAGTCCAAGACCTGCGCGGATGCTATCCTGTGGGTCACGCACCACCGGGTGCGGTGTGAAGTCTGCCTCCGTGACGACTACCGGGGCACACACCTGAGACGACGAGGAGTTGCGGCGTGGCCCTGGCCAGCGACGTGAAGAAGCAGATCATGGCGGACTACGCCACGGCAGCAGGCGACACCGGATCTCCCGAGGTCCAGGTGGCGATGCTGTCCCGGCGGATCGCGGACCTGACCGAACACCTGCGCACCCACAAGCACGACCACCACAGCCGCCGGGGCCTGCTCCTGCTGGTCGGCCGCCGCCGCCGGCTGCTGCAATACCTGGCAAAGACTGACATCACCCGCTACCGGTCGCTGATCGAGCGACTGGGTCTGCGCCGGTAGCACCGAGAGGGGAGTGGCCGTCAAAGCCACTCCCCTTCCTCGTACGGCGGCCGCCGTACGGGACCAGAGTTCCGTGCCGGAGCGTCGGCGTGAGAACGACACGTCGGTCCTCGGTAGTGGCCCCCGGGACAGCAAGCCCGGGCGCTCCCATCGAAGACCGGCTGGGATTCCCACCGCGTCGCGCGTCCGGCCCGGACGTAGCAAGAAAGAGGGCACACGAGAAGTGTCGGAAAGCACCATTCACGAGTCCGTTGCGACCATCGACAACGGCAAGTTCGGCACCCGCAGCATCCGCTTCGAGACCGGCCGGCTGGCCAAGCAGGCCGCCGGGTCCGCCGTCGCCTACCTCGACGACGAGACGATGCTGCTGTCGGCCACCACGGCGTCCAAGCACCCGAAGGAGCACCTCGACTTCTTCCCGCTGACCGTGGACGTCGAGGAGAAGATGTACGCGGCGGGGCGGATCCCTGGCTCGTTCTTCCGCCGTGAGGGGCGGCCGAGCGAGGACGCGATCCTCACCTGCCGGCTGATCGACCGCCCGCTGCGGCCGACGTTCGTCAAGGGCCTGCGCAACGAGGTGCAGGTCGTCATCACGGTCCTGTCGCTGCACCCCGACCACCTCTACGACGTGGTCGCGATCAACGCGGCATCGATGTCCACGCAGCTGTCCGGGCTGCCGTTCTCCGGCCCCATCGGGGCGACCCGGGTGGCGCTCATCGACGGCCAGTGGGTCGGCTTCCCGACCCACGCCGAGGTCGAGGACGCGACCTTCGACATGGTCGTGGCCGGCCGGGTCGTCGGCGACGGTGCCGACACCGATGTCGCCGTGATGATGGTCGAGGCCGAGGCGACCGACAAGGTCGTCGAGCTCATCGCCGGCGGCGCCACCGCGCCGACCGAGGAGATCGTCGCGCAGGGCCTGGAGGCGGCCAAGCCGTTCATCCGGGAGCTGTGCCGGGCCCAGTCCGAGCTGGCCGCGGCGGCCGCCAAGCCGGTCGCCGAGTTCCCGAGGTTCGTCGACTACGGCGACGACGTGTACGCGCTGGTCGAGCAGGCCGTCGCCGGCGAGCTGGCGCAGGCGCTGACCATCGCCGGCAAGCAGGAGCGCGAGGGCGAGCTGGACCGGATCAAGTCCGCGGCGGTCGAGGCCGTCGCCGGCAACGACGAGTTCGCCGGCCGCGAGGGCGAGGCGTCGGCGGCGTTCCGGTCGCTGACCAAGAAGCTCGTCCGGCAGCGCATCCTGCGCGACAAGGTCCGCATCGACGGGCGCGGCCCGACGGACATCCGGCAGCTGTCGGCCGAGGTCGACGTGCTGCCCCGGACGCACGGCTCGGCGCTGTTCGAGCGCGGCGAGACGCAGATCCTCGGCGTCACCACGCTCAACATGCTCGGCATGGAGCAGAAGCTGGACACGCTCTCGCCGGTGAAGAGCCGCCGCTACATGCACAACTACAACATGCCGCCGTACTCGACGGGTGAGACCGGCCGGGTCGGCTCGCCGAAGCGGCGCGAGATCGGCCACGGTGCGCTCGCCGAGCGGGCGCTGATCCCGGTGCTGCCGTCCCGCGAGGAGTTCCCGTACGCGATCCGACAGGTCTCCGAGGCCCTCGGCTCCAACGGGTCGACCTCGATGGGCTCGGTGTGCGCGTCGACGCTGTCGCTGCTCAACGCGGGCGTCCCGCTGAAGGCGCCGGTGGCCGGCATCGCGATGGGCCTGGTCTCCGACGAGGTCGAGGGCAGCACGCACTACCTGGCGCTGACCGACATCCTCGGCGCCGAGGACGCGTACGGCGACATGGACTTCAAGGTCGCCGGCACCCGGCAGTTCGTCACCGCGCTGCAGCTGGACACGAAGCTCGACGGGATCCCGTCGGACGTGCTGGCCCAGGCGCTGACCCAGGCCCGGGACGCCCGGCTGCACATCCTCGACGTGATGAACGAGGCCATCGACGAGCCGGACGAGATGTCGCCGTACGCGCCTCGGGTGACGACGGTGAAGATCCCGGTCGACAAGATCGGCGAGGTGATCGGGCCGAAGGGCAAGATCATCAACGCGATCCAGGACGAGACCGGCGCGGAGATCTCGATCGAGGACGACGGCACGATCTACGTCGGTGCCGCCGACGGGCCGTCCGCGCAGGCGGCGGTCGACCGGATCAACGCGATCGCCAACCCGCAGCTGCCGAAGATCGGCGAGCGGTTCCTCGGCACCGTGGTGAAGACCGCCGCGTTCGGGGCGTTCGTCTCGCTGCTGCCCGGCCGGGACGGGCTGGTGCACATCAGCAAGCTCGGCAACGGCAAGCGGATCGGCAAGGTCGAGGACGTGGTCAAGGTCGGCGACAAGCTGCAGGTCGAGATCACCGACATCGACAACCGCGGCAAGATCAGCCTCATCCCGGTGCGGGAGGAGGCGGCGACCGCGCCGGCGACCGAGCCGGCCGGCGTCGGCAGCTGAGCGTGACGCAGGACTGCGCCCCGGCCCGTACGCGGGCCGGGGCGGCCTCTTTCCCGCCGCCCTCGGCGCTGTCCGCGCCCGCGGGCCGGTCGGGGGTGGCTGGGTGACGCGGGCGCGGACGACCGTGCTCGGCACCGGCTCAGGCGGCGAGGTGATCCGCCGGACCGTGCTGCCCGGCGGGCTGCGCGTCGTCACCGAGCAGGTGCCCGGTGCCCGGTCCGCGGCGGTCGGCGTGTGGGTCGGCGTGGGCTCCCGCGACGAGACGCCCGCGCTGGCCGGCGCCTCACATTTCCTCGAGCACCTGCTGTTCAAGGGCACCTCGACCCGCTCCGCGCTGGACATCGCGGTCGCGGTGGACGCGGTCGGCGGCGACCTCAACGCGTTCACCTCGCGCGAGCACACCTGCTACTACGCGCACGTGCTCGGCGACGACCTGCCGATGGCGATCGACCTGATCTGCGACGTGGTCACCGACGCGGTGGTCGCCGAGCCGGACGTCGAGGCCGAGCGCGGGGTGATCCTCGAAGAGATCGCCATGCGCGACGACGACCCGTCCGACCTCGTCGGCGACGTCTTCGGGGAGTCGGTGTTCGGTCCGACCCCGCTCGGCCGGCCGGTGATCGGCGACGTCACCACGATCGAGACGCTGACCCGGGACCGGATCGCCGGCTACTACCGCCGCCGCTACAAGCCGGAGAACATGGTGGTCGCGGTCGCCGGCGCGATCGACCACCCCACCGTGGTCCGGCTCGTCCGGGCGGCCTTCGCCGGCCGGCTGGACCCCGCCGCGGCTCCGCTGCCGCCGCGGTCCGGGTCCCGTCCCGGCCGCAGCCCGGCGCGCCGGATCGGCGCCGTGGAACGGCCGACCGAGCAGGCCCACCTCATCCTCGGCGGCACCGCGCTGGCCCGCGGCGACGAGCGCCGGTTCGCGCTCGGCGTGCTCAACAACGCGCTCGGCGGCGGGATGAGCTCGCGGCTGTTCCAGGAGATCCGGGAGAAGCGCGGCCTGGCCTACTCGGTCTACTCGTTCACCACCCAGCACGCCGGCGCCGGCCAGTTCGGCGTCTCGGTCGGCTGCCATCCGGCGAAGGTGCCGGAGGTGCTCGCGTTGGTCCGGGAGCAGCTCGCGGACGTGGCCGAGCACGGCATCACCGACGCCGAGGTCACCCGCGGCCGGGGCCAGTCCCGCGGCGGGCTGGTGCTGGGCCTGGAGGACATGGGCTCGCGGATGTCCCGGATCGGCAAGGGCGAGCTCTCCTACGGCGAGGTGCTCACCGTCGACCAGGTGCTGGCCCGGGTCGACGCGGTCACCCCGGACGACTGCCGCGAGGTCGCGGCCGACGTGCTGCGCCGCCCGCAGTGCCTGGCCGTGGTCGGCCCGTTCGGGGCGGCGGACTTCGCCGACACTCTCGACTGAGCCACCCGAGCGGGCGCACTCGCGGGGTCCACTAGGGTGCCCGCATGACCGAAACCCCGCCGAAGGAGCCGTTGCGGGTCGGCGTGCTCGGTGCCCGCGGCCGGATGGGCAGCGAGACCTGCCGGGCGGTCGACGCCGCCGAGGACCTCGACCTGGTCGCGATGGTGGAGGCGGGGGACTGGCTGTTCGGGGTGGCCGACGCCGGCGCGCAGGTCGTCGTCGACTTCACCTCGCCGGCGGTCGTGCTGGACAACATCCGCTGGTGCATCGACCAGGGAATCCACTGCGTCGTCGGCACCACCGGCTTCGACGCCGAGCGGCTGGCCACGGTGCGGCGCTGGGTGGAGGAGGCGCCCGGGGTCGGCGTGATCGTCGCGCCCAACTTCGCCGTCGGCGCGGTGCTGATGATGCGGTTCGCGACGATCGCGGCCCGGTTCTTCGAGTCGGTCGAGATCATCGAGCTGCACCACCCGAACAAGGTCGATGCGCCGAGCGGCACCGCGGCCAGGACAGCCTCGCTGGTCGCGGCGGCCAGGGCCGAGGCCGGTCTGGGCGCGGTGCCGGACGCGACCACGACCGCGCTGGACGGTGCACGCGGGGCGCGGGTCGACGGCGTGCCGGTGCATTCGGTGCGGCTGTCCGGGCTGGTGGCGCACCAAGAGGTGCTGCTCGGCACGACGGGGGAGACGCTGACCCTGCGGCACGACTCGTACGACCGGGTCTCGTTCATGCCGGGCGTGCTGCTCGCCGTCCGGTCCGTTCCGTCCCGGCCAGGGTTGACAGTGGGCCTGGAAGCCCTGCTCGACCTCTGAACGCCGCAACGAACACGCAGAGTGATCCTCTGCCGCTTCCTGTACATGATGCGGTCCGTCTGGGACAGTCAGACTACGGATGTCCGGATCCCTCGCCGTGCGGCGGACCGGTGCGGACCGGCGCCCGTCGTGACCTCGGCGTCCCCCCGTGCGCCCAGGCCGGCGGGCGCCCTCCGTCGCGGCGCCGGTGCCGCACTGTCGCGTCGGGGTAGGCTGCGGGTCCGGGTGGTCACCCGGCGTGGTCTGGGGTGTCAGGAGGGGCAGTGTCCGACGTCGTTCCGGACGTCGGCCGGCACGCCGTGCTGGTGGACGCGGGCTATCTCTACGCGTCCGTCGGCCAGCTGGTCCTCGGCCGCACGTCGCGGCGGGAGTTCCGGGTCGCGGCCGAGCCGCTGATCGGTGCCCTGATGGCCCGGGCCGACCGCACCACGCCCGGCGGGCTGCTGCGGATGTACTGGTACGACGCGGCCCGCGACCGGGTGCACACGGTCGAGCAGCGGCAGATCGCCGCGCTGCCGAACGTCAAGGTCAGGCTCGGCAACCTCAACTCGGCCGGCCAGCAGAAGGGCGTCGACGCGCAGCTGCGGCAGGACCTCGAGCTGCTCGCGAAGCACCGCGCAGTGAGCGACGTCGTGCTCATCGCGGGCGACGAGGACATGGTGCCCGCGGTCGAGGCGGCGCAGGCGTACGGGGTGCGGGTGCACGTCTGGGGCGTCGAGCCGCCGTACGGGGTGAACCAGGCCGAGCGGCTGGTCTGGGAGGCGGACACCGTCGACCAGCTCGACGCCGAGTTCTGCCGGCCGTACGTGGAGCTGGAGCCGGGCGTGGTCGAGGGCGTGGCGGCGGTCGCGGCCGAGCCACGGGAGGAGCGGCATGCCGTCCCGACCCCGGCCGACGTGTTCGCGGCGCGGAAGCTGAGCGCGCCGCCGCCGAAGCCGGTCGCCGTCGCGTCGGGGCCGCCCGACCGTCCCGGCCCGGAGCGCCCCGAGATGGAGCAGATCGGCGCCCGGATCGCCGCCCGCTGGCTGCTCACCCGCGGCCGGGAGAACGTCGCCGACCTGCTGCCCGGGCCGGTGTTGCCGACCGTCATCGACAAGGAGTTGCTGGTCGAGGCGGAGGAGGAGATCAGCCGCTCGCTCCGTCCGTACGAGGAGGCGCGGCGGGCGCTGCGGGACGGGTTCTGGGCCAAGCTGCATCAGGAGTTCGGCATCCAACCGGCGTCCGTGCCGCCCCATCCCACCCCCGACCACCAACCCGCCGCACCACCCCCCGCCTCGCTTCCCGCCCACCCCACCGCGGGATCCGACGGACCCGCAACCGCGCCCCACCCCAGCCCGGCGGCCAGCCCTCCGGCGGCGCAGGGCCAGCTCGGCCCCGCGACCGAGGTTCACCCGGGCACGAGTGGTCAGGCGCAGTCCGGTCCTGTGGTTCCGGCGCAGTCGGGTCCTGCGGCGGCGGCCCAGTCCGGAGCCGCGGGTTCGGGGGGATCGGATTCCGCGGCTCCGGTCGGGTCTGGTCCGGACGGCGCTACCCGTGCCGGTGATGCGCCCGGGTCGGCGGCACGGTCCGCTCCGGGCACCGGTGATGCGGTGCCCGACGGGTCCGGTCCAGCTGGCGTCGCGCGGTCCGGTTCAGCGGCGGCGTCCGGCCCGGGACCGGCGGACCCTGCCCAGGCCGGCTCGGCACAATCAGATCGTGCGGCGCCGAGCGAGATCGGCGAGCCGCCGAGTCCCGCGGCCACGCACCACCAGGTCTCGGTCGACGCCAAAGCGGACGGCC
>DATBFW010000108.1:0-2479 GCA_036558285.1 Mycobacteriales bacterium
GCGGCCGGGTCGGCGTGCACGGCCGGGTTCACGTTGGCCACCAGGCGGAACCGGCCCGGGTTGTGCTCGACCAGCGGCAGCAGGTCCTCGATCGGCTGGATCCCGGTCGTCCGCGGGCTGTACTCGGCGAACAGCAGCGCGGTGTCGACGCCTTCGGCCTGCAGCATGGCGTCCACCTGGGCTGGAACCGGATCGCCGTCCGGGCCGAACACGCTCTGCCAGCCGGAGTCCTTGCCGAAGTCGGCCGCCCACCGGATCCAGGCGGGCGACACCGTGCTCAGCCGGGGCACGTGCATGTGGGCGTCGGTGACCGTCATGCCGTCGATCATGAGGAACTTACGACCGGTCGAGGCGCCGCAGGCCGGCCCGGTGGACGCGGCCGGACTCGACGTAGGTCCGGACCGACTCCGTGGCGTAGCCGGCCGGCACCCCGGTCCTCTTGATCTTCGCGGGCACGCCGGCCACCAGCGCGGCCGGGGGCACCTCGAAGCCCTCCGGCACCAGGCAGGCCGCGGCCACGATCGCGCCGGCCCCGACCGTGACCCGGTTCAGGGTGATCGAGCCGGAGCCGATCAGGCAGCCGTCCCCGACCACGCAGCCCTCCAGGTGCGCGTTGTGCCCGACCACGCAGTCCGCGCCGATCAGCGTCGGCCACTCGTGGGTGCAGTGCACCACGGTCCCGTCCTGCACCGACGTCCGCGCGCCGACCTCGATCCGGCCGTGGTCGCCGCGCAGCACGGCGCACGGCCAGACGGACGCCTCGGGCCCGATGCTGACCCGGCCGATGACCACGGCGTCGGGGTGGACGAAGGCGGTCTCGTGGATCTCCGGCTCGTACTCGCCCAGCGCGTATATCGGCACCCTGGGAGCCTATCGTGACCGGCGGGGGGCGTCAGGGCCGCAGGTCGAGCACGCCGAACCGGTGCTGGTCCCACAGGTGCAGGGACGCCAGTTCCGGATAGGGACCGACGTCCGGCGGGTCGTCGAATATGCGGGTCAGCCGGCGGCCCGGCGAGTACGACGGCCAGCCGGGGTCGCCGCCCGCGGCGAACGCGGCCCACTGCGAGCGCATCAGGTCGCCGAGCGCCACCGCGCTGGCCGGCGGCTCGGGGCCGAACAGGAACTCCCCGAGGCCGGAGTACACGCCGAACACCAGCGGCAGCACGATGCCGTGGCAGGCACCGAAGTCCCCCTCCGTGGCCTCGAAGCTGACCTGGAAGAGGAAGGTCTTCCCGCCGGCCGCGGCGTGCGCCTGAGCCAGGTGCAAGGTCGGCATCCGGAACAGCCAGTCGGAGTTGACCAGCTCGAACAGCCTCTCTGCGTCCGCGTCCGGATAGGCCTCGCGGTAGGCGGCCTCGCCCGCTCGGCCGCCAGCGAGCCCGCGCAGCGTGTCGCTGGCCACCTCCTCGGTGATCTTCCCGCGCTGCCCGTTCAGCGCGGTGAACAGCCGGTACTCATCCCGGTTGTGCCCGGCGACCAGGTCGACGCCTCGCCCGGCGCCGGCCGCGAGCGCCTGCCACGGCGCCGCGGGCAGCACCTCGCCGTCCACGACCGGCGAGAACGACACGCCGGTGCGGCCCGCCGGCCCCCACCGGTCCTGGTGGTCCGCGGGGTTCACCGCGTCCGAGGCGGCGGTCAGCCAGGCCGGGTCGGCGGCGGCGAACGCCTCGGTGGCCGGCGGCAGCCCGGCTTCGGCCGCGATGGCAGCGGTGACGTCGGCGGCCAGCTCAGGCGAGAAGAACGTGCCGGGCACGCTCTGCGCGATCGCGCGCCGGAACAGGCCGGCCGCCAGGGGCATGACCAGCAGCGACGCGATCGCCCCGGCGCCGGACGACTCGCCGAACACCGTCACCTGGTCCGGGTCGCCGCCGAACGCGGCGATGTTCTCCCTGACCCAGCGCAGCGCCGCCACCTGGTCGAGTAGCCCCCGGTTGGCCGGGACACCGGGCAGAAAGGCGTAGCCCTCCACGCCGACCCGGTGGTTGAAGGTCACTACCACCACGTTCTGCCGGGCCAGCGCTGTGCCGTCGTAGACGACCTGGCTGGAGACGCCGAACCGGTAGCCCCCGCCGTAGATCCAGACCATGACCGGGAGCCCGGCCGCGCCCGGGTCCGGCGAGAACACGTTGACGGTCAGCCAGTCGCCGGGGTCGGCGCCGGGCGCGACCGGCGCCGTCGGCCCGAGCATGAACGCGGACTGCGGCGGGGGCGGCCCGAACATGTCCGCCTCCCGCACGCCATCCCACGGCCGGGCCGGCTGCGGGGCGGCGAACCGCAGGGACCCGACCGGGGGCTCGGCAAACGGGATGCCGCGGAAAACGGCCACGCCGTTCTCCGTCCGCCCGCGTACCTGCCCGGCGGCCGTACGGACCACGGGCTCGGTTACATCCATCCGCACCCCTTCGGGGATGAGCCGGAAACATCCGGGTGCGGACCGCTGTGGCCGCCAGGAAGGACGTTACGCCACCGGGTCGAGCAG
>DATBFW010000109.1:0-64800 GCA_036558285.1 Mycobacteriales bacterium
CCGATCCAGCCGGTGTTGGCCGGGTGGTCGGGCGAGCCGCTCTGCCAGATGTCCATCGAGCGGAAGTGGCTGTGGTCCGGCTTCGGGTAGCCGACTCCGCGCACGATCGCCAGCCGCTTCGCGTCCCACAGCGACTTGAAGCCCTTCATCGCCGGGTTGAGGCCGAGCTGGCCGTCGAGCGCGAGCACCTCGCCCGCGCCGTACGCGAGGTCGGGGCGGGCGTCATGGTAGGCGCCGTCCGCGTAGGGCACGACGGTGCCGAGGCCGTCGTTGCCGCCGTAGAGGGTGACCAGGACGAGGACGTTCGCGTCCGCCGGCAGCGGGTCGGCCTTGGCCCGGCCGGCGATCTCCCGCCAGCCGACCGTGCCGGCGCCGGCGGCCAGCGCGGCCGCGCCGGTCACCCCGGACGCGAGCAGGAACGTGCGACGGGTCAACGTGTCCACGACAACCTCACCGGACCAGGTATTCGGGGCTGACCAGCGCGAGGGTGACCAGCCGGACGGGGTCGGCGGCCGCGTCCTTGAGCGCGGCCAGCGTGCGGTCGGTCCAGGCGTCGACGCCGAGCAGGTGCGCGGCCGCCTCGGGCCGGTCCGTGCTGCCGGCGACCGCGTCGAGGTCCGCCGTGCGGGCCATCGCCGCGGCGAACGTCAGCCGTTCCCGGGTGGCCGCGGTCGACAGCCAGGCGATCCCGCCCGGCCAGCCGCCGACGCTCGGCGGCCGGAACGGCAGCTGGCCGAGGGCGTTGAGCGTGCCGAGCAGCGCGCGGCCTGGCCGGCCGTCGCGCGGGACCGGCACGTGCAGCGCACGGTGGACACCGACGACGTACTCGACCGGGGCGGCGACCAGGGACGACCGGTCGGCCCGGAACGCCGGGTCCAGGAACATCGCCCGCAGCAGCGCGGTCACGTCCCGCCCCGGCCCGTACGCGGCGACCAGCCGGCGCAGCACCTCCGGCGGCAGCGTGGCCGAGCCGTGCCGGGTCCAGAGCCTGGTGGCCACGAAGGCCGCGGACTCCGGCCGGGCGGTGAGCAGGTCGACCAGCGACCGGTCGTCGAGGTCGCCGGTCACGCCGAGCACGGTCTTGCTGCCGTCGTCGTGCTGCCGGGGCATCGGCGCGGCGGTCGCGTGTGCCCGGTCGACCCGCCAGCCGGTGAGCGCCCGCGCGGCCTCCCGCACGTCGGTCTCCGCGTAGTGCCCGACGCCGAGCGTGAACAGCTCCATGAGCTCGCGGGCGAGGTTCTCGTTCGGCTTGCCCTTCTTGTTCTTCTGGCCGTCCAGCCAGACCAGCAGGGCCGGGTCGCGCACCATCGCCCGGGCCAGCTCGCGGAAGTCGCCGCGGCCGAGCGAGCGCAGCGTCTGGTTCTGCCGCAGCATCATCGCCGGGCTGCGCACCTTCTGGATGGAGGTGGCCCAGTGCCCGTGCCAGCTGAACGTGAGCCGCTCGACCAGCGGATGCTGGGCCCGCACCATCCGGTCCAGCCACCACAGGGTCAGCGCCGCCGACCGTGACCGCAGCTGCTGCGCATACGCCTTGCGGGCGTCCTTGTCGTCCGGCGCGGGCGGCCGGGCCGGCTCGCCGGACAGGTCCGGCGGCGGGGTCGCCGTCGCACCGGCATCGGTCGCGGGATGCAGCAGCGACTCGACGGTCGCCTCGTACCCGCGCCTGGCCGCCGCCTCGATCTCGGCGCCGGTGGTGCCGAACCCGGTGCGCCGCAGCAACAGGGACACGTCCGACATGCGGCCAAGCGTCCCGGACGAGTGTTCGAGGAACGTCAGGGTGAGGTTCTAGCTCCAGCCGGGCCGGACAAGCCCGGTCTCGTACGCGACGATCACCAGCTGGGCCCGGTCCCGCGCGCCGAGCTTCGCCATCGCCCGGTTCACGTGCGTCTTCACGGTCGCCGGGCTGACCACCCAGCGGGTCGCGATCTCGTCGTTGGTCAGCCCCTCGCCGACCAGGCCGAGCACCTCGCGCTCCCGCTCGGTCAGCGGCGCCAGCTGGCCGACCGCGGCCGGCTCCCGCGAGCGCAGCGCGAACTCCTCGATCAGCCGCCGGGTCACCCCCGGCGAGAGGAGCGCGTCGCCGGCGGCCACCGACCGGACCGCGCGCAGCAGGTCGACCGGCTCGGTGTCCTTGACCAGGAAGCCGGACGCGCCGTTGCGGATCGCCGCGAAGACGTACTCGTCCAGCTCGAACGTGGTGAGCACGACGACGCGGACGCCGTCCAGCGCCGGGTCGGCGACGATCCGCCGGGTCGCCGACAGCCCGTCCTCGACCGGCATCCGGATGTCCATCAGCACGACGTCCGGGACCAGCTCGCCGGCCAGGCGCACCGCGGCGGCGCCGTCGGCGGCCTCGCCGACGACGGTCAGGTCGTCCTGCGAGTCGAGCAGCGCCCGGAAGCCGGCCCGGACCAGCGCCTGGTCGTCGGCCAGCAGCACCGTGATCACGCCGGCACCCGCTCCCGCACCGGCAGCCGGGCCGCCACCCGGAAGCCGCCGCCCGGGCGCGGGCCGGCCTCGAGCTGCCCGCCGAGCGCGGCCGCCCGCTCGGCCATGCCGAGCAGGCCCGACCCGGTGCCGGAGGTGTCGACGGCGCCGGGGCCGTCGTCGGTCACCTCGACGGTCAGCTGGTCGGGTGCGTAGTCGAGCCGGACGGTCGCGGTCGCCGGCCGGCCGGCGTGCCGGGTCACGTTGGTCAGCGCCTCCTGCACGATCCGGTACGCGGCCAGCCCGACCGCGGCGGGCAGCGGGCGGGCGGTGCCGGTCACCTCGACCGTCACCGGCAGCCCGGCCGCCGAGGTCCGCTCGACCAGCGCGTCCAGCGCCTCCAGTCCCGGGGCCGGCGCCCGCGGCGCGCCCTCCTCGCCGTGCCGGAGCAGCTCGAGCACCGAGCGCAGCTCGCCCAGCGATTCCCGGCTGGCCTGGCGGATCGCCGTCAACGCGGTACGGGCCTGCTCCGGCTGCTCGTCCATGAGGTGCAGCGCAACCCCGGCCTGCACGCTGATCAGCGAGATGTGGTGCGCGAGCACGTCGTGCAGTTCCCGGGCGATCGCCATTCGCTGCTCGCCGGCCCGCCGCCGCGACTCCTCCGCCCGGGTACGGCGGAACTCGACCGCGCGCTCCCGCCGGGACGTCACCAGCTCGACGACCGCGGCGCAGGCGACCAGCCAGGCCGCCGTGCCGACGGCGGTGGCCGGCTGCGGCGGCGGCTGGCCGGCGACCAGCGGCGCGACCCAGACGAACAGGGGGTAGCCGACCGCCAGCGCGACCCAGGCCGCCACCCGCTGGCCGCGGACGAGCGCCCCGATCAGCGCGCCGATCATGGCGAGGTACACCGGGCCGCCCGGGTAGCCGAGCGCGAGGTAGACCCAGACGGGCACCGCGGTCGCGACCAGCGCCGCCACCGCGGACCGGCGGCGCAGCAGCAGCCCGGCGGCGGACAGCACCAGCAGCACCCAGGCAAGCGGCTCGTACGGGCGGCCGGTCGGGGCGTGGTTGTGCGCGGCGCCGGCTGTTCCGCCGACCTGGATGGCCGCGACCACGACGGCGCCGAGCACCTCGCCACGCCGCAGTCCCATGCCGGCCACGGTAGAACGCCGCGACGCACGGCCGCGTCGGCCGCCGGCCGGCCGTGCCCGTACCGCGGCCGCGGTACGGGGCTACGTTCGATGCGTGGAGATGATCGATCGCACCGACAAGGGTTTCGAGGACGCGCGCAGCGGCATGCAGACCGCGTTCCGGCACGAGCCGGCGCTGGTCGCGGTGGTGCGCTCGGCGAAGGACGTGCAGGACGCGATCGCTTACGCGGCGAAGGAGGGGCTGCCGGTGGCGGTCCAGGCCACCGGGCACGGTCTCCAGGTGCCGCTGGACGGCGGCGTGCTGATCAACACCGGCGAGCTGACCGGGGTCACGGTGGACGCCGCCGCCCGGACCGCGTACGTGCCGGCCGGGTCGGTCTGGCAGGAGGTGGCGGAGGCCGCCGCCCCGCACGGCCTGGCGCCGCCGAGCGGCTCGGCGCCGAGCGTCGGCGCGGTCGGTTACACGGTCGGCGGCGGGGTCGGCGTGCTGGCCCGTACGGTCGGCTACGCGTCCGACTCGGTGCGCGCGTTCGACGTCGTGACCGCGGACGGCGAGCTGCGCCACGTCACCGACGGGGACTTGTTCTGGGCGCTGCGCGGCGGTCGGGACGCGGTCGGCGTGGTCACCGGCATGGAGATCGCGCTGGCGCCGTACGGGACGATCTACGGCGGCGGGCTGTACTTCGACGCCGAGTTCGCCCCGGGCCTGTTCGAGCAGTATCGGGAGTGGACCGACGACCTGCCGGACCGGCTCACCACGTCGATCGGGATGATCCCGCTGCCGCCGGTGGACGCGCTGCCGGAGCCGATCCGCGGCCGGCAGGTCGTGCACGTCCGGTTCGCGTACGCCGGCCCCGCCGCCGAGGGCGAGAAGCTGGTCGCCCCCTGGCACGACGCAGGTCCGGTGCTGCTCGGCGGCCTGCGCGAGCTGCCGTACGCCGAGAGCGGCTCGATCTACGCCGAGCCCGACTTCCCGCACGGCTACTACGGCTCCAACGCGATGGTGTCCGGGCTGACCGAGCTCGGGCTGCGCCGGGTGGTGCAGCTGGCCGGCCCGAACGCCAGGGTGCCGCTGGTCGCCGACCTGCGCCAGCTCGGCGGGGCGCTGCGTACCGGCGGCGGCGCGGTGCCGTACCGGGACGCGGCGTACGTGCTGCGCATGATCGCGTCGGGCATGGGCGAGCTGCCCCTGGACGAGATCAGGCCGGCGCTGGCCGAGATCTTCGACGTGGTGGCGGACGAGACGCTCGGGCGCTCGCTCGGCTTCCTGTACGGGGTCAGCACGCCGACCGAGCACACCGACGAGGTCTGGCCGGCCGGGACGAGGCGGCGGCTGGCGGAGATCAAGGCCGAGTGGGACCCGGCGAACCTGTTCCGGGCCGGCCCGGCGGTGGCGGCGTGACCGCGCTGGTCACCGGGGCCAGCTCCGGCATCGGCGCCGCGTTCGCCCGGCAGCTCGCGGCCGAGGGGCAGGACCTCGTCGTCGTGGCTCGGGACGTGGACCGGCTGGAGGGCACCGCGGCCGCGCTGCGGTCCGCGTACGGGATCGGAGTCGAGGTGCTGCCGGCCGATCTGGCGGTCGAGGCTGACACCACCGCCGTCCGCACTCGACTGTCCGATGTGGACCGTCCGGTCGACTTGCTGGTGAACAGCGCCGGGATCGGGTTGGCCGGCAGGTTCTGGGAGACGCCGCTGGCCGACCAGGAGCGGATGTTCCACCTCAACTGCACGGCGGTGCTGCGGCTGTCGCACGCCGCGCTCGGCGCGATGGTGCCCCGCGGCCGCGGCGACATCGTCGTGGTCTCGTCGGTGTCCGGCTTCGCGCCGACGGTCCGCGGCTCGTACGGGGCCAGCAAGGCGTGGGCGACGGCGTTCGCCGAGTCGCTGTCCGGTCAGCTCGCCGGCACCGGCGTGCACGTGTCCGCGGTCGCGCCGGGGTTCGTCCGGACCGAGTTCCACGGCCGGGCCGGGCTGGACATGACCAGGGTGCCGGACTTCATGTGGCTGGACGCCGGGAGCGTGGTGGCGACCGCGCTGCGCGACCACCGGGCCGGCAAGGTGCTCAGCGTCCCGGGCGGGCAGTACAAGGTGATCGTCGCGGCGTCCCGGCTGGTGCCGCCGTCAGTGAACCGGCTGGTCACCGAGCGGTTCCGGCGCCGGACGCTCTGAGCCGGCGGCTCAGCCCAGCACCAGGTCGGCCAGCTCGGCCCGGTGCCGGGTGGGCGAGCCGTCGAAGCCGGCGATCCACTGCGCCCGCTTGTAGTAGCGGTGCAGCGGGTGATCCCAGGTGAAGCCGATGCCGCCCATCGCCTGGATCGCGTTCTCGCAGCCGCCGACCGCGGCCCGGGCCGCCGCGACCGTCGCCGACGCGACCGCCTCGTCCTGGGCCGGGTCGTCCACCGAGACGCACCAGGCCGCCCGGTATGCCAGCGACCGGGCCAGCGCGAGCCCCATGTAGACGTCGGCCAGGCGGTACGACACGCCCTGGAACGAGCCGATCGGCCGGTCGAACTGGGTGCGGGTCTTCGCGTAGTCCACGGCGAGGTCGAGTGCCCGCTGCGCGACCCCGGTGGCCTCGCAGGCGAGCAGGGCCAGCGCCGTCCGGCGGACCGTGCGCAGCGCCACGCCGGCGTCGACGTCGAGCCGCTCGGCCGGCGTGCCGTCCAGCCGCAGCTCGCCCAGCCGCCGGGTCCGATCCTCTGTGGACAGCGGGTGCACGGTCTCCGGGTGGTCGGCGAGGTCGACCCGGAACAGCGCGACCCGGTCGTGCTCCCGGGCCGCCACCACCGCGGTCGCCACCACGGCCAGGTCGGGCACCGCCCGCTTGAGGCCGGTCAGCCGCCAGCCGTCCACGTCGTCGTCCGCGCGGCAGGCCACCGTGGTCTCCGCGTCCCGCAGGGTCCGGGCCGCGTCGTCGGCCCAGGCCAGCGTCGCCGGCTTCGACGGCGGCGCGCCGACCGCCGCGCCGGCCAGCTCGACCGAGGAGAACCACGGCGCCGGCAGCAGCGCGTAGCCGGACTCCTCGGCCAGGACCGCGTGCTCGAGCAGGCCGAGGTCGGGGTCGAGCCAGCCGAGCTCGGTCAGCTCCTTCCACACCCCGGGGTCCCAGCCCTCGCCGTCGGCGAGCGCGACCACCCGGTCGATCGGGTAGCGGTCGGACAGCCAGTCGCGGGCCGCCGACCGCAGCATCTCCTGCTCCTCGGAGAAGGCGAAGTCCACTGTGGACGCTCCTATCGCGACGGTGCGGTCAGCGGGACCGGGGCAGGCCGAGCACGCGCTCGGCGATGATGCCGCGGAGGATCTCGGAGGTGCCGGCCTCGATGGTGTTCCCGCGGCTGCGCAGCTGCTGGTATTGCCAGTAGCCGTTCCAGAAGCCGCCGTCGCCGTCGAGCTGGCCGTCCTGGCCGAGCAGCTCGATTGCCAGCTTGGTCAGCCGCTGGTTGGTCTCCGACCAGTGCAGCTTGGCCACCGACCCCTCCGGGCCGGGCACGCCGGTCTTCACCAGCGCGGTGAGCGCGCGGTAGTTCGTGTAGCGCAGGCCCTGCAGGTCGACGTACAGGTCCGCGATGCGGTCGCGGACCAGCGGGTCGCCGGCGGCGCCGGTCTTGTGCGCGGTGGTGACCAGCCGGCCGAACAACGACTCCAGCCGGGCGGTGAGCGCGAAGCCGAGAGTGCCGCGCTCGTGCAGCAGCGTGGTCATCGCGACGCGCCAGCCGCCGCCGATCTCGCCGACCACGTTGGCCACCGGGACCCGGACGTCGGTGAGGAAGATCTCGTTGAACTCGGGGTCGCCGGTGATCTGCCGCAGCGGCCGGACGTCGACGCCGTCCGAGTGCATGTCCACCAGCAGGTAGGTCAGCCCGCGGTGCTTCTCCGAGCCCGGGTCGGACCGGGTCAGCAGGATGCACCAGTCGGCCACGTGCGCGTACGAGGACCAGACCTTCTGTCCGGTGACGACGAACTCGTCGCCCTCGCGCACCGAGCGGGTCCGCACGCTGGCCAGGTCCGAGCCCGAACCCGGCTCGGAGAAGCCCTGGCAGAAGATCGTCTCGCCGGACAGGATGCCGCGCAGGTGGATCGCCTTCTGCTCGGGCGTGCCGTGCGCGATGATCGTCGGCCCTGCCATGCCAAGGCCGATCACGCCGATGTGGTCGGGCGCGTCGACCCTGGCCATCTCCTCCAGGTAGATCGCCTGGTACGTCGGCGGGAAGCCCTTGCCGCCGAACTCGGTCGGCCAGGTCAGCCCGGCGTAGCCGGCGTCGAAGAGCTTCCGGGTCCACTGCCGGGCGGCGGCGAAGTCCCACCGGCCGACGTGCGGCTGCCGGTCGCGCCAGTCCGGCGGGAGCTCGCCGGCCAGCCAGGACCGCAGCTCGGTCCGGAACGCGGCTTCATCGGGGCTGTCCCGGAAGTCCACGGTGACCTCCTCCTACCGGTGTGCCTGCCCCGCACCCTACCGGCGGGTAAGCGCGCTCGGGTCCTATGGTTGCCAGTCGTGACGCATCGGGACCAGCTCCGCACCCTGATCACCGAGCTGGCCGTGGTTCGCGGGCGGGTCACGCTGTCGTCCGGCCGGGAGGCCGACTGGTATCTCGACCTGCGCCGGCTGGCGCTGCACCACGTCGGCGGGCCGCTGATCGGTCGGGTGATGCTCGACCTCACCGCGGACTGGTCGTACGAGGCGGTGGGCGGGCTGACCCTCGGCGCCGACCCGGTGGCGACGGCGATGCTGCACGCCTCGGCCGCGTCCGCGGGCCAGCCGATCGACGCGTTCATCGTGCGCAAGGAAGGCAAGGCGCACGGGCTGCAGCGGCGCATCGAGGGGCCGGACGTGACCGGTCGGCGCGTGCTCGCGCTGGAGGACACCTCGACGACCGGCTCGTCGGTGCTGACAGCGGTCGACGCGCTGCGCGAGGCCGGGGCGGAGGTCGCCGGGGTGGCGGTGGTCGTCGACCGCGGTGCCGGGGAGGCGATCCGCGCGGCCGGTCTCGCCTACCGGTCCGCGTACGACCTCGTCGACCTGGGCCTCGCCTAGCGTGCCGCCCGATCCGGTCGTGCTGAGCGGGGTGCACGCGGTCAAGCACGCGGTGCGGTTCGGCGCCCGGCTGGACCGGGTGGTCTCGGCGGACCCGGCCTCGGCGCTGCGGCTGATCGCCGCGATCGCGCCCGACGTGGCGGTCGACGTCGAGCAGGTGCCGGTCGAGGAGGTCGTCCGGCTGGCCGGCGCTCGGGTCGAGCTGGTCGGGCTGGCGCGGCGGCCGGAGTCGGTGCCGGCCGGGGACGGTCCGACGGTCCTGCTGGACAACCCGCGGCACCTCGGCAACCTCGGCGCGGTGGTCCGGGTGGCGGCCGGGTTCGGGGCGAGGGCCGTGCTCACCACCGGCACCGTCGACCCCTGGCACCCGACGGTCGTCCGGGCCGCGGCCGGGCTGCACTACGCCGTGCCGGTCCGCCGGATCACCGCGCTGCCGCCCGCGGTCGTCGGCTTCGACCCGGCCGGCGACGACCTGCGCACCGTCCGGCTTCCCGCCGACGCGGTGCTCGCCTTCGGCTCCGAACGCCACGGCCTGTCCGCCGAGGTCCGCGCTCGGGCCACCCGCCTGGTCGCCATCCCGATCCGCGACCGCGTCTCCTCCTACAACCTCGCCACCTCGGTGGCGATCGCCCTCTACGCCTGGGTCGCCGCTGGGGGAGGATGACCGGGTGGACATCACCGAGGTGATTCTTGCTGACCATCATGAGCAGCGGCGGATGTTCGCCCTGCTCGACGAGGTCGACCGGGCCGACACCGAGACGCTCGGGGCGTTGTGGACGCGGCTGTCGGCGATGCTGGAGGTGCACGCGCAGGCCGAGGAGATCTACTTCTACCCGGAGCTGCTGAAGCTGGGCGAGCGGCGGCACGAGGACGAGGAAGCCGAGGAGACCAAGGACGCGATCGGCGACCACAACGACATCAGGGACGGCATCCTCGAGGCGAGCCGGCACGAGGTCGGCACCGACGGGTGGTGGGCGGGCGTCACCGCCGCCCGCAAGGCCAACGACGAGCACATGGGCGAGGAGGAGCACGAGGGCCTCGCCGACTTCCGCCGCTACGTCGACCTCGACACCCGCCACCGCATCGCGGTCGCCTTCGTCGGCTACGAGGCCACCAACGTCACCGGCGTCCCCATCGAGGACAAGGACCCCGACACCTACATCAGGGACAACTCCTAGCCGGCGCGACCCCGAGCTCGACGTACGCCTCGATCGTCGCCGGCAGCGTAGGGCCGGGCGCTGCGGCACGATGGGGCGGTGACCCAGTTCGGTGCGTATCTGACGGGCGAGGTTGTCGAGAACTACTCCGACGGCGTCATCGGCCGGCGGGAGGCGACTCGCCGGCTCGGCCTGCTCGGGGTGGCCGTCGCCGCGGCCGCGCCGCTGCTGGCCGCCGGCGAGCCGCGGCTGGCCGCGGCCGCCCCGTTCTACGGCCCGCTGCCGGACGGCGCCGACTTCTCCGGCTCCCGCAACGCCGCGGTCCTCGGCGTGTACGGCGAGCAGGACGGCAGGGTCAACGCCACCCGCGACGCGGCCACCAGGGCGCTGGAGTCGGCCGGCCTGACCCACGAGATCGTCACCTTCCCGGACGCCGGCCACGCCTTGTTCAACGACACCGGCCCGCGCTACAGCCCGACCGCCGCGGCAGCCGCGTACCAGGAGCTGCTCGGCTGGCTGGGCGACCACCTCGGCTGACCGGTGCCCACGACTCCGACCAAGGCCGAGCTGGCCGGCGCGTACGGAACGGTGATCCCGGACCTGGTCCGAGAGGACTTGCGGGTGCTGCTGGTCGGCATCAACCCTGGGCTGTGGTCCGGCTGGTCCGGCCTGCACTTCGGCCGGCCCACGAACCGGCTGTGGCTCACCCTGTACGAGTCCGGTCTCACCGACCGGAAGCTGCGCCCCGAGCAGACCGACGACCTGCTGCGGGCCGGGATCGGCGTGACCAACCTGGTCAACCGGGCCACCGCCCGCGCCGACGAGCTCAGCGACGAGGAGATCCGCGCCGGCGTCCCGCGACTGCTCGCGACCGTCGAGCGCTGGCGCCCGCGCAGCGTCGCGGTGCTCGGGATCAGCGCGTACCGGGTCGCGTTCCGGCGGCCCAAGGCCGTGATCGGCCCGCAGCCGGAGGACCTGGCCGGCGTCCCGCTCTGGGTGCTGCCGAACCCGTCCGGCCTCAACGCGCACTACCAGCAACCGGCGCTGAGCGAGGAATACGCCAAACTGGCCGCAGCGGTACGGTAACCGGACGTATCCGCTGACGGCATCGATCGGGAGGCAGGGTGACCGAGCCGACCATTCGCCCGGCCGGTGCCGGGGAGATCGCCGCGCTCGGGCAGCTGATCGCGGTCTCCTTCAACGAGCTCGGCGCCAACATTTACCTGGTGCCCTCACCGGCGGACCGCGTCCCGGTGCTGGCCGAGTTCTTCACGATGATCACCGAGGTCGCGGCCGAGCACGGCCGGGTCGACGTGGTCGACGGCACCGACGGCCCGGCCGCCACCGCGGTCTGGTTCGACTACACCCGCCCGGTCCCGGAGCCGGCCGATTTCGACAAGCGACTGACCGCGTTCGCCGGCCCGTACCGGCCGCACTTCGACGAGATCGGGCGCGCTGCTTGCCGCTCACCATCCGCAGCGGCCGCACTGGCACCTGGCGTTTTTGGCCGTGCACCCGTCCCGGCAGGGCGCCGGGCTGGGCGGCGGGTTGATGCGCCGGACCCACGCGGAGCTCGACCGGGCGGGCGTCCCGGCCTACCTGGAGGCGACGAATTGGGACAACGTCCGGCTCTACCGCCGGGTCGGCTACCGGGACATGGACCCGTTCGAGGTCCACCTGCCCGACGGCACGCCGTTCTTCCGGATGTGGCGCCCGGCGCCCTAGTGGATCTCGTCGACCAGGTCGGCGATCGAGTCGACCACCCGGCTCGGCCGGTACGGGAAGCGGTCGATCATGCCGCGGGTCGTCACCCCGGACAGCACCAGCACGGTCTCCAGACCGGCCTCCATGCCGGCGACGATGTCGGTGTCCATCCGGTCGCCGATCATCGCGGTCGTCTCGCTGTGCCCGCCGACGTTGTTCAGCGCCGAGCGCATCATCAGCGGGTTCGGCTTGCCCACGAAGTACGGCTCGACGCCGGTGGCCCGGGTGATCAGCGCGGCGACCGCGCCGGTCGCCGGAAGGGCCCCCTCGGTGGACGGGCCGGTCGGGTCCGGGTTCGTCGCGATGAACCGGGCGCCGCCGTCGACGAGCCGGATCGCCCGGGTGATCGCCGTGAACGAGTAGCTGCGGGTCTCCCCGAGCACCACATAGTCCGGGTCGGAGTCGGTCAGCGTGTAGCCGATCTCGTGCAGCGCCGTGGTCAGCCCGGCCTCGCCGATCGTGTACGCGGTGCCCTCCGGCCGCTGCGAGTCGAGGAACTGCGCGGTCGCCAGCGCCGAGGTCCAGATCGCGCTCGGCGGGACGTCGATCCCGGACGTACGCAGCCGCGCGTGCAGGTCACGCGGGGTGTAGATGGAGTTGTTGGTGAGCACCAGGTAGCGCTTGCCCGACTTCTCCAGCGCCTGGATGAAGTCCTGGGCGCCGGGGACCGGTATGCCCTCGTGCACGAGGACGCCGTCCATGTCCGTGAGCCAGCACTCGGCCGGCTGCCGATCGGTCATGTCCCTCATGGTCCCCCGACCGGGTCAGTCGACGCGATGCCGGCCGCCGGAGACCGGCCGGACCTCGTCCTGGACGGTGCCGTCCGGCCCGATCGGCTCGTCCCGCAGCGGGGCCGAGCTCATCCCGCCGCGCCGCCGCCGGGAGCGCAGCAGCTCGATCGCGGCCGGCACCATCGAGAGCACCACCACCGCGATGAGGATCGGCTCGATCAGCGGCTCGAGAGTGTCCCGGACGAACGGGATGTGCCCGAGGTAGTAGCCCAGCGCGAGCACGCCGGCCCCCCAGAGCACGCCGCCGATCACGCTGTAGATCGCGTACGTGCGGAAGCGCATCCGGCTCGCGCCGGCCATCACGGTCGCGAACGTCCGGACGATCGGGACGAACCGGGCCAGCACGATCGTGCGCGCGCCGTAGCGCTCGAAGAAGTCGTGCGAGCGGTCCACGTACTCCTGCCGGAACAGCCGCGAGTCGGGCTTGTTGAACACCGCCGGTCCGGCCTTGTAGCCGATCCAGTAGCCGACCAGGTTGCCGACGATCGCCGCGATCGGCACCAGCAGCAGCAGCATCCAGAACGGCACGTCGAGCTTGCCGGTCGCGGTCAGCAGACCCGCGCTGAACAGCAATGTGTCACCGGGCAGGAAGAACCCGACGAGCAGCCCGCACTCGGCGAAGATGATGATCAGCAGACCCAGCAGCCCGAACGAGCTGAGCAGGTGGTCGGGGTCGATGGCGTTCGGCAGGAGCGCGAGGTTCTGCACCCGGAACAGGCTACCGGCCGTCTGTTTCCAGCCGTTGTCCGTCCGGCCGCCGCGCCCGCCACCAGCGGATTCCGCCGACCAGGGTCATCGTCGCGACCGCGGCCACCGCCACCGCCAGCGCGGTGTGCCGCAGCCAGGGCAGCGACGCGGCCAGGTAGCCGACCAGCACCAGCGTCGGCGCCCAGCACAGCGCGCCGACGACGTTGCCGACCAGGAACCTCGGCCAGGTCATCCGGGTGGCGCCGGCCACCAGCGGCGCGAAGGTACGCACCCACGGGATCCACCGGGCGGAGATGATCGCCAGCACGCCGTACCGTTCGGTGAACGCCTCGGCCCTGGCCACCCGCTGCGGGGTGACCACCCGGCCGCGGCCGCGGTGCAGCATCGGCAGCCCCATCCGGGCGCCGAACAGGTAGCCGACCGTCTCGCCGACGACCGCCGCGACCAGCACTCCGGCCATCAGCCAGCCGACCTCGACCCCGCGCACCGCGTCGGCCGCGACCAGCCCGCCGGCGAACAGCAGCGTGTCGCCCGGCAGGAAGAACCCGACGAGCAGGGCGCACTCGGCGAACACGAAGCCGATGACCACCAGGTAGACGGCCGCGGCACCGAGCGCGTCGAGGTCGGCGAGGTGCGGCATCCCGGCCAGCGTAAGTGTGCGGCCGGCGCGGCCTGGCACGATCGACGCATGGAGAGTCCCAGGTGAGCCGGGAGCGGTTGGTCGTCGTCGGCGCGGACGCGGGCGGCATGACCGCCGCGTCCCAGGCCCGCCGGCGCCGCGGCGCGGACTCGCTGGAGATCATCGCGCTCGACCGCGGCCGGCACGCGTCCTACTCGGCCTGCGGCATCCCGTACTGGATCGGCGGCCTGGTGCACTCCGTCGACGCGCTGGTCGCCCGCACGGTCGACGAGTTCCGCAAGCAGGACATCGAGGTCAGGCTGCGGCAGGAGGCGGTCGGCCTCGACCTGGACGCCGGCGTCGTGACCGTGCACGACCACGAGTCCGGCCACGACTACCCGCTGCGCTTCGACCAGCTGGTGCTCGGCACCGGCGCGGTGCCGGTCCGCCCGGACATCCCCGGCATCGGCGCACCCGGCGTGTACGGGGTGCAGACGCTGGACGACGGCGAGGCGGTGCGGGCCGCGGTCGCCGGGAACGGCGCCCGCCGCGCGGTCGTGGTCGGTGGCGGCTACATCGGGTTGGAGATGGCCGAGGCGTTCGTCGAGCGCGGACTCGACGTGACCGTCGTCGAGGCGGCACCGCAGCCGATGTCCACGCTGGACCCGGACGTCGGCGAGCTGGTCGCGGACGCGGTACGCACCCTCGGCATCAGCCTGCTCAGCGACGAGGAGGTCACCGAGATCCGCACCGGCGCCGGCGGCGAGGCGATCGGCGTGGTCACCGCCGAGCGGGAGATCCCGGCCGACGTGGTCGTGCTCGGGCTCGGCGTGCGGCCCAACACCGCGCTGGCCCGGGACGCCGGGGTGAAGATCGGCGTCACCGGTGGGATCGTCACCGACAAGCGGATGCGGACCGCGTCGCACGGCAACGTCTGGGCGGCCGGCGACTGCGTGCAGACGGTCAACCTGGTCTCCTCGGCGCCGGTGCACGTCGCACTCGGCACGCACGCGAACAAGCAGGGTCGGGTGGCGGGCATCAACATCGGCGGCGGGTACGCGACGTTCCCCGGGGTGGTCGGCACCGCGGTCACCCGGGTGTGCAGCCTGGAGGTGGCCAGGACCGGGCTGCGCGAGGACGAGGCCGACCGGGCCGGCCTGCGGTACGTCTCGACGCTGACCCGGTCGACCACCCGCGCCGGCTACTTCCCGGGCGCCCGGCCGATCACGATCAAGATGATCGCGGAGAAGCGGTCGGGTCGGCTGCTGGGCGCGCAGATCGTCGGCGAAGAGGGCGCGGCGAAGCGGATCGACGTGCTCGCCACGGCGATCTGGAACCGGATGACCGTGGAGGAGGTCTCCGGCCTCGACCTCTCGTACGCGCCGCCGTTCGCGCCGGTCTGGGACCCGGTGCTGATCGCCGCCCGCAAGTCCTGGGACGCCGTCGAGCTCGACGTCCGCGCGGACTACACCCCTCAGCCCTGACCGGCCTTCCAGGACCGCAGGAGCTCCTGCTCGCGGACGGGGTCGAGGCCGGCCTTGCCGGTGCGCGGGTTGCCGGGCTCGTCGGCACCGCCGGCGCGCAGCCAGCCGAGCGTGTCGCGGGCGGACTCGGCGATCGCGCGAGTGCGCAGGCCGGCCCGCTCGGCGGCGGTGGTGTCCTGGTCCCACGGGTACGCCGCTGCGCTCGGCGGCAGCCACAGCGGCAGCTCCGACCAGGGCGTCACGCCCTGCTCGACCAGCCACTCGTCGTCCACCCAGGTCACCTCCGGGCTGGTGCCGGCGGCCGCCGCCGCGGCGTCGAGCATCCCGCCGAACGTGACCTGCCCGGCCGGCCCGGTCGCCACGTACGCGCCGGTGGTCCGGCTGCGGGCCACCTCCACCGCCCAGGCGCCCAGGTCACGCGCGTCCACCAGCCGGATCTCGATGTCCGGCCGGCCCGGCGCGAGCACCTCGCCGTCCCGCGCCATCCGGCCCACCCAGTACGGGAACCGGCCGCTGGCGTCGTACGGGCCGATGATCAGCCCGGCCCGCAGGTGCGCCGACCGGCCGGCGAAGTGCTGGTCGACCGCCCGCTCGGAGCCGACCTTGAACGGGCCGTACTGCTCCAGGTCGAACTCGCCGTCCGGCGAGCCGGCGTCCGGCGCGCAGTCGTACACCGGGCTGTCGTCCCGGATCGGCTCGTCGCCGAACGACGGGTAGGCGTTCAGCGAGGAGACGAAGACGTAGTGGCCGACCGAGTCGGCCAGCAGCGCGGCCCCGCGGCCGACGACGGTCGGGACGAAGCCACAGGTGTCGACGACCGCGTCCCACTCGCGGCCGCGCAGCACGTCCATCCCGTCGGGCGTGTTCCGGTCGCCGTGCAGCGCCTCGACGCCGTCCGGCGGCTCGCCGGACTTGCCCCGGGTGAACGTCGTGACCTGGTCACCGTTCGCCAGCGCGGCGTCGACGATGCCGCGGCCGAGGAACCTGGTGCCGCCGAGTACGAGCAGTCGCATGCGGCCCACCCTGCCGGTGCGCCCTCACCCGGGCCAACAATGTCCGCGCCCAGCGAACTCAGGCGCTGACGTCGACGCCCTTCCAGAACGCGACGCGGTCGGTGATCTGCTTGGCCGCGTCCTTCGGCTCGGGGTAGTACCAGAGCGCGTCCTCGTTGACCTTTCCGTCGACCTCGAGCGACTGGTAGCTCGCGGTGCCCTTCCACGGGCAGATCGAGTGCGTGTCGGAGTCGCGGAGGAACTCCGCGCGGACCGACTCGCGCGGGAAGTAGTGGTTTCCCTCCACGATCACGGTGTCGTCGCTCTGGGCAATGACCTCGCCGTTCCAGACGGCCTTCGGCATCGATGCCTCCTCGCTCGGATACCGGCGCAACCTACGACCGGTGCCCGGGTATTTCACCCGGGCGGTGCGGGATACTCCCCGCAACAGGAATCCCGCAGCGTCGGAGGACGGACATGCCCATCGCCACCCCAGAGGTCTACGCCCAGATGCTCGACCGGGCGAAGGCCGAGGGCTTCGCGTACCCGGCGATCAACATCACCTCGTCGGAGACGGTGAACGCCGCGATCAAGGGCTTCGCCGACGCCGGCAGCGACGGGATCATCCAGGTCTCCACCGGCGGCGCCGAGTTCGCGTCCGGCATCGGGGTGAAGGACATGGTCACCGGCGCGGTTGCGCTCGCCGAGTTCGCCCACGTGGTCGCCGACCGATATCCGGTCAACATCGCGCTGCACACCGACCACTGCCCGAAGAACAAGCTGGACACGTACGTACGGCCGCTGTTGGCGATCTCGGAGCAGCGCGTCCGGGACGGCGGCAACCCGCTGTTCCAGTCCCACATGTGGGATGGCTCCGCCGTCGACCTGACCGAGAACCTGCAGATCGCCACCGACCTGCTGGACCTCTGCGCGCGGACGAAGGTCGTCCTGGAGATCGAGATCGGCGTGGTCGGCGGCGAGGAGGACGGCGTCGTCGGCGAGATGAACGAGAAGCTCTACAGCACGCCGGAGGACGCGATGCGCACGGTCGAGGCGCTCGGCTTCGGCGAGAAGGGCCGTTACCTGCTGGCTGCCACGTTCGGCAACGTGCACGGCGTCTACAAGCCGGGCAACGTGAAGCTCCGGCCCGAGATCCTCAAGCAGATCCAGGACGAGGTCGGCGAGAAGATCGGCCGACGGCGGCCCTTCGACCTGGTCTTCCACGGCGGCTCCGGCTCGGCGCTGGAGGAGATCCGCGAGGCCGTCTCGTACGGCGTGGTGAAGATGAACGTCGACACCGACACGCAGTACGCGTTCACCCGCCCGGTCGCCGGCCACATGTTCAGCAACTACGACGGCGTGCTCAAGATCGACGGCGAGGTCGGCAACAAGAAGGCGTACGACCCGCGCAGCTACCTGAAGGCGGCCGAGGGCGGCATGGCGACGCGCGTCGTCACCGCCTGCGAGGACCTGCTCTCGGCCGGGACGTCGGTCAGCGCCTGAGCACCCGGCCTGGGCCTAAGCTCGCGCCCGTGCCGAAGGACCTGCTTGCCCAGCCGCCCGGGACCGAACTGCCGGTCGACCCCGGGGCGACCGCGCTCGCCGACGGACAGGACCCGGCCGAGGTGGCCGCACGGGTGCCGACGTCGTCGGCGGCCTGGGCGGCGCTGGCCGACCGCGCGTTCACGGCCGGCAACGTCGTCGAGTCGTACGCATATGCCCGGGTCGGCTATCACCGCGGGCTGGACGCGCTGCGCCGGGCGGGCTGGCGTGGGCACGGCCCGATCCCGTGGGCGCACGAGCCCAACCGCGGCTTCCTGCGCAGCCTGCACGCGCTCGGCCGGGCAGCGGCCGCGATCGGCGAGACCGACGAGGCGACCCGCTGCCGGGACTTCCTGCGCGACTCCGACCCCACCGCCGCCACCGCACTCGGCGACTAGCCCGACTCGCCCCCGACCGCCGGCGGAACGTCCGTGTCCACGGACGGGGCGGGACCGGCTGGGTCGTCGCCCTCGATCACGGGTGGGGTGTGCGGCGGGTCGGGTGGCAGCCGGCGTAACCCGCCGAGCAGCGAGCGCGCCCCGGCGAACCGGTCCAGCACGTCGGCGCCGCCGCGCAGGCTCGCCACCAGCGGCAGCAGGTCCTCCCGGACCCGGCGCACGGTGTCCGGAAGGTCGCTGACGACCGGGTCGTCGAGCACGTCGCCGACCCGGCGCAGTCCGGGCGCGAGGTCCTTCACCGGCTGCTCGACCTCGTCGAGGATCCCCTCCAGCCGTTCGCCGACCCGCTGCAGCCGCGCCACCGTCGCCTGCGCGTCCCGGATCGTCACGTCCAGCGAGCCCACCGCCCGGGTCAGCGACATCAACGCGCCGGGCAGTGCGGCCATCGCCTCGGCCTGCTGCCGGGCCAGCCTGACACCCGCCCCGGCCTGGTCGACGACCGTGCGTACCAGGCGTTCCGGCGACGGGAGCGAGGGCATGCTGCCAAGGCTAGGCTGCTGCCGTCCGAGGTCCCTGACCCAGGAGTTCCAATGCCCGCGATCGTGCTCGTCGGGGCCCAGTGGGGCGACGAGGGCAAGGGCAAGGCGACCGACCTGCTCGGCGAGCAGGTCCAGTACGTCGTCCGCTACCAGGGCGGCAACAACGCGGGCCACACGGTCGTCACCCCGGACGGCGAGCACTACGCGCTGCACCTGCTCCCGTCGGGGATCCTCACCCCCGGCGTGACCTGCGTGATCGGCAACGGCGTGGTGATCGACCCCGCGGTGCTGATCGAGGAGCTCGACGCGCTGGAGGCGAGGGGCGTGGACACCAGCGGGCTGGTGATCTCCGCCGACGCGCACCTGATCATGCCGTACCACCGGGCGCTGGACAAAGTGACCGAAAGGTATCTGGGCAAGTCGAGGATCGGCACCACCGGCCGCGGCATCGGGCCGGCGTACGGGGACAAGGTCGCGCGGATGGGCATCCGGGTGCAGGACCTGCTCGACCCGCAGGCGTTCCGGGCCAAGCTGGAGACCGCGCTCGGCGAGCGCAACCAGGTGCTGGTCAAGGTCTACAACCGGCGGGCGCTGGACGTGGACACGATCTGGCGCGAGTACGTCGGCTACGCGGAGCGGCTCAGGCCGCGCATCGCGGACACCAGGCTGTTGCTGGACCGGGCCCTCGCCGACGGCGCGACTCTGCTGCTCGAGGGCTCGCAGGGCACGCTGCTCGACGTCGACCACGGCACCTACCCGTTCGTCACGTCGTCCTCGCCGACCGCGGGCGGCGCGGCGGCCGGCTCGGGGATCGGACCGACCCGGATCAGCCGGGTCATCGGGATCCTCAAGGCGTACACGACCAGGGTCGGCGAGGGGCCGTTCCCCACCGAGCTGTTCGACGACTACGGCGAGTTCCTGCGCAAGGCCGGCGGCGAGGTCGGGGTGACCACCGGGCGGCTGCGCCGGTGCGGCTGGTTCGACTCGGTCATCGCCCGGTATGCGACCCGCGTCAACGGGCTCACCGACCTGTTCCTCACCAAGCTCGACGTGCTGTCCGGGCTGGACCGGGTGCCGGTCTGCGTCGCGTACGAGGTCGACGGCGAGCGGGTGGAGGAGATGCCGATGACCCAGGCCGAGCTGGTCCGGGCCACCCCGGTGTACGAGCACCTCGACGGCTGGTTCGAGCCGCTGGAGGACGCCAAGACCTTCGCCGACCTGCCGCCGAACGCGCAGGCGTACGTGCGGCGGGTGGAGGAGCTGTCCCGGTGCCCGGTCTCGGCGATCGGCGTCGGTCCCGGCCGCGACCAGACCCTCGCCCTCCGGGACCTCGTCTAGCTCTTCGTCAGTGCGGTGATCACGTTGTGGCTGTGGGTGACCGGGATCCGGCTGCCTTCCAGCTCGATGCGGGCGCCGGTGTCGTCCCGGATCAGCTCCAGCACCCGGACGTTGACCCGCTGGTGCACCTTCGCGGTGACCGTGGACCGCGACAGCGCGAACAGCAGCTCTTCTGGCTCCTTGCGCCTGCTGCGCATCGTCATGCCGTAGACCATCGTGTCGGAGACCGCGACGAGCAGGTGCGCGGGCAGCCCGGTGGACGCCCGGCTGGCCGCCCGGCCGCCCATCATGCCCACGCCGAAGCCGATCGCGTCGCCGACCGACCCGCCGACGACGTCGCCGATCGACGAGCCGACCGTCCCGCCGACGACGGTCCCGGCAGTGGTGCCGCGCGGCTCGAACTGCCCGACCGTGTGCACGGTGTCCTCGATGCCCCACCCGGTCAGCGCGTGCTGCACCAGTTCGAGCATGGTCTGTTCCGACATGCACCGACCGTAGGCGCCCGACCACCGCCGGACGGGGCGAATGGGTGATTAGCCGCGGGCGGCCGCGCGTTCGGCCTCCGAGCGCAGGATGCAGAACTCGTTGCCCTCGGGGTCGGCGAGCACGACCCAGCCGCTGCCGTCCGGCCGGCGCAGGTCGTCCACCACCGTGGCGCCGACCGAGACCAGCCGGGCCGCCTCCTCGTCCCTGGTGCCGTCGGCCGGCACCAGGTCGAAGTGCACCCGGTTCTTGACCTGCTTCTTCTCCGGCACCTCGATGAACAGGACCCGGGTCCGACCGTCCGGGGAGAAGATCATGCACTCCTCGTGGCCGGGCTCGTTCGGGTCGTCCGGATCCTGGGCGAAGCCGAGCACCTTCTCCCAGAACAGCGACTGGGCATATGCGTCGGTGGCGTCGATCGTCGTGTGCGAGATGACCGCGGTCATGCCGAGATCATCGCGGCACCGTCTACCGGATTGCGCCGGTGACCAGCCACGCGTCGGTGCGCAGCCGGGCGACCAGGGTGGCCAGCCGGGCGAGCATGAGCACCGCGATCGACGTCCACAGCCAGCCGAGCCCGGCACCGGTGGCGACCAGGATCGCGGCCAGCACCAGGAACAGGCCGGCCGAGATCACCATCGACACCGCGAGGTAGCGCATGTCGCCGGCGCCCATGAGGACGCCGTCCAGCACGAACACGACGGCGTTGACCGGCTGCAGCACGGCCGCGAACAGCAGCACGAACGAGGTCAGCTGCACGACCTGCGGGTCGTCGGTGAACGCGTGCGGCAACACGTCCCGCAGCGCCAGCAGGCCGAGCCCGACGGCGACGCCGAAGACCAGCCCGAGGTCGATCATCCGGCGCGTCGCCGCCCGCGCCGCCACCGCGTCGCCGGCCCCGAGCAACCGGCCGACGAGGGCCTGCGCTGCGATCGCGACCGCGTCGAGGGCCAGGGCGAGGGTGTTCCACAGCTCGAAGGCGATCTGGTGCGCGCCGACCTGGGCCGGGCCGAGCCGGGCCGCCACCGCGGTCGCCGCGGCCAGCGCCAGCCGCAGCGCGACGGTGCGGATCAGCAGGTCGAGGCCGACCCGGGCCAGCCGGCCGACCGCCCGCCCGACCGGGCGCAGCCCCACACGCAGGACCGCGGCCTGCCGGCCGAGGCCGGCCAGGTAGACCGCGACCGCCGCCCACTGCACGAGCACGGTGGACGCCGCCGACGCGCCCACCCCGTAGCCGAGACCGATGATGAGCACGATCTCGAGCACCAGGTTGACCGCGGCCGAGCCGATCGCGACCACCAGCGGCGTCGCCGTGTCCTGTCGCCCGCGCAGCCAGCCGACCGCCGCGTACGTCATCAGGACGGCGGGGATGCCGAGCGCGCTGATCCGCAGGTAGGTCTCGGCGTAGCCGGCGGCCGACCCGGACGCGCCGAACAGGCCCACCAGCGGGCCGGCGAGCACCAGCCCGGCCACCGTCACCGGCACCGACACCGCGACCGCGAGCCAGACGCCCTGCACCGCCTGGTGCGTCGCCTCCCGCTGGTCGCCGGCGCCGAACAGCCGTGCCACGGCGGCGGTAGTCCCGTACGCCAGGAAGATGAAGATCGAGTAACCGGTGACCAGGATCGCCGCCGCGACCGCGAGCCCGGCCAGCTGCGGGGTGCCGAGGTGACCCACGATCGCCGTGTCGGACAGCACGTAGACCGGCTCGGCGATGAGCGCCCCGAACGCCGGCACCCCCAGCCGGAAGATCTCCCGGTCCCACTCCGACCGCAGCCTCACTCCGCCCGCTCCCGGGGCAGACCCTCGCGCACGCTCATAGGACCAACCGGTAGACCACCCGGTCGTCGCGGCGGCGGTCGACCTCGGTGAAGCCGGCCCGCAGGAACATCGACGCCGTCCCGGTGTAGGCCACCGGGTTGGGCCAGCGCTTGCCGGTCGTGTCGTCCCGCGGCACGCCCTCGATCGCGGCCGCTCCGGCCGACCGGGCCTGGTCGACCGCGCCGGCCAGCAGCGCGTGCGCGACGCCGTGCTGCCGGTGGGCCCGGGGCACCACGAAGCACAGCACCGACCACACCGTCCCCTCGTACGGCAGCGGCCGCAGCGCGGGCGAGCGCTCCAGCCGCGGGCCGAACAGCGACCGCGGCGCGGCGGCCACCCAGCCGACGGGCGTGTCCCCGCAGTAGGCCAGCAGGCCGGGCGGCGTCGGGCCGGCGACGACCGCGCGCAGGTGCTCGCGGTTGCCGGCCCGGTCCTGATAGTCGACCCTCGGCCGCAGCAGGTAGGCACACCAGCAGCGGGCCGGGTCGCCGCGGGTGCCGAACACGGCCAGGACGTCGTCCCAGCGATCCGCCGCGGCCGGCTCGATCGTGACATCCACGAACAGGGTCTACCAGCCGGCGCCGACAGTAATTAGCGTCCGCTACATGGACATCGAGCTCGAACCGGAGAAGGCCGGCTTCGCGCCGGACCGCCTCGACCGCCTCGACCGGCACTTCGCCCGGTACGTCGACGACGGGCTGCTCGCCGGCTGGCAGGTCGCGATCACCCGGGACGGCAAGCTCGTCCACCACAGCACGTACGGGCTGCGCGACCGGGAGGCCGGGCTTCCGGTCGAGCCGGACACGATCTGGCGGATCTACTCGATGACCAAGCCGCTGACCTCGGTGGCGGCGATGATGCTCTACGAGCAGGGCTCGCTGGCGCTGCGCCAGCCGATCGCGGAGATCCTGCCCGAGTTCGCCGATGCCCGCGTCTACCAACTCGGTTCCGCGCTCAACCCGGGCACCGTGCCGGCCGAGCCGATCCGGGTCTGGCACCTGCTCACCCACACCTCCGGCATGACGTACGGCTTCCTGCACCAGCACCCGATGGACGAGATGCACCGGCTGATGGACGTCGAGTTCTTCCCGCCGGACGACTTCTCGCTGGCCGACGCCGTGGCGCGGTGGGCGACGGTGCCGCTGCTGTTCCAGCCGGGCACCGGGTGGAACTACGGCGTGTCCACCGACGTGCTCGGCCGGGTGGTCGAGGTCGTGTCCGGGATGCCGCTTGACCGGTTCTTCGCCGAGCACATCACCGGCCCGCTCGACATGGTCGACACCGCGTTCACCGTGCCGGCGGAGAAGGCCGACCGGTTCGCCGGCCTGTACGTGACCGGCAAGGCCGGCCAGACGCCGATCCGCAAGGACGACTTCACCACCGACCCGCGCGGCCCGGTCACGTTCCTTTCCGGCGGCGGCGGGCTGGTCTCCACCACGGCCGACTACCTGCGCTTCACCCGCATGCTGCTGGGCCGGGGCGAGCTGGACGGGGTGCGGCTGCTGGGCAGCCGGACGGTCGACTACATGACCCGCAACCACCTGCCCGGCAACGTCGACATCCCGACCATCGGCCGGCCGATGAGCCCGCAGGACGCGTTCGAGGGGGTGGGCTTCGGGCTCGGCTTCTCGGTGTCGGTCGACCCGGTGCGGACCGAGGTCCTCACGTCGCCGGGCGAGTATTCCTGGGGCGGGTTGGCCTCGACCGCGTTCTGGGTCGATCCAGTCGAGCGGATCACCGCGGTCTTCATGACCCAGCTGATCCCGTCGGCGACGTACCCGATCCGGCCACAGTTGCGGGCCTTGGTGAACTCGGCGTTGGTGGACTGACCGTTCGCCGCGCAACTAACGCCGTTCGGCGCCTCGTGGTGCTGATCCGACCGGGAATCCGATACGTGTAGGTGTTGTGCCGGCGGTCACAGCCGGTTTCGCCGCTGTTGAGGAGCTCGCGCATGGCCTCCTTCCTCGACCGGGAACGCAGCATCGCGGGTCCCGGCTTCAACCGCTGGCTGGTTCCACCAGCCGCCCTGGCCATCCACCTGTGTATCGGCCAGGCTTACGCGACCAGCGTCTACAAGACCGGGCTGGTCAAGAACTTCGGCACCGGGCTCACCGCGATCGGCATCGTGTTCTCGATCGCGATCGTAATGCTCGGACTGTCCGCCGCCGTGATGGGTACCTGGGTCGAGCGGGTCGGCCCGCGCAAGTCGATGTTCACGGCCGCCTGCTTCTGGGCGGCCGGTTTCCTGGTCGGTGCCCTCGGCATCGCCACGAAGCAGCTGTGGCTGCTCTACCTCGGCTACGGCTTCATTGGCGGCATCGGGCTCGGCATCGGCTACATCTCGCCGGTGTCCACGCTGATCAAGTGGTTCCCGGACCGGCCGGGCATGGCCACCGGCCTGGCCATCATGGGCTTCGGCGGTGGCGCGCTGATCGCCAGCCCGCTGTCCCAGCAGCTGATGTCCTGGTACGACCCTGACTACAACCCGTCGGTGGCGTCGTCGGTGCCGAGCGGGTCGGCGGTGGCGATGCTGTTCGTCACCCTCGGCATCATCTACTTCATCGTGATGATGTACGGTGTCTTCAACATCAAGGTGCCACCCGAAGGCTGGCGGCCGGAGGGCTTCGACCCGGCGACGCTCAAGGCCAAGCCGCTGGTCACCACCAGCAACGTCTCGGCCGGCAACGCGATCAAGACCCCGCAGTTCTACTTCCTGTGGCTGGTTCTGTTCTGCAACGTGACCGCGGGCATCGGCATCCTCGAGCAGGCCTCGCCGATGATCCAGGACTTCTTCCGCAACAACGGCGGCGTCTCGACCGTGACGGTCGCCGCGGCCGGCGGCTTCGTCGGCATCCTGTCGCTGGCCAACATGGCTGGCCGGTTCGTCTGGTCCTCGACGTCCGACTACATCGGCCGCAAGCCGATGTACATGATCTACCTGGGCGTCGGCATCCTGGCCTACCTGGGGCTGGCCACATTCGGGCACAACGCGACCTGGGTGTTCGTGCTGCTGGCCATGCTGATCATCTCGTTCTACGGCGGCGGGTTCTCGACCGTCCCGGCCTACCTGCGTGACCTGTTCGGCACGTTCCAGGTCGGCGCGATCCACGGCCGGTTGCTCACCGCCTGGTCGGCCGCCGGCGTGGCCGGCCCGCTGATCATCAACGGCTTCCTGGACGCCAAGGGCACGCCGGGCAAGCTGACCGTCGACGCGTACCGCCCGGCGCTCTACACGATGATCGCCATCCTGGCCGTCGGCTTCATCGCCAACCTGCTCATCCGGCCGGTCGCCTCCCACTTCTGGGAGAAGGCCGACGCCGAGGTGCCGGCAGGCACGACCCCGACCGAGAGGGAGACAGTCTGATGACGACGCAGGTACGGCTGGTCTTCGGCTGGGCGCTGGTCGGCATCCCGCTGCTGTACGGCCTGTGGGAGACCATCGCCAAGGCGAAGAACCTCTTCTAGTCCACTCCTGAGGGACGGGCGGCGCCGGATGGCGCCGCCCGTCCGCGTGTCCGAGGGCCGGTACCCTCGCGGCCGTGCGGGTTCTGGTCGTCGGCAGCGGTGCCCGCGAGCATGCGCTGTGCCTGGCGCTCGCGGCCGACCCCGCGGTCACCGCGCTGGTCTGCGCACCCGGCAATGCCGGCACCGCGATGGTCGCCGAGCAGCGGCCGCTGGCCGTCGGCGACCCGGCCGCGGTCGCCGCGCTGGCCGGCGACGTCCGGGCCGACCTTGTGGTGATCGGGCCCGAGGTCCCGCTGGTCGCGGGCGCGGCCGACGCGGTGCGGGCGGCCGGGATCGCCTGCTTCGGCCCGAGTGCCGCGGCGGCCCGGATCGAGGGCTCGAAGGCGTTCGCCAAGGACGTGATGGCAGCGGCCGGGGTGCCGACCGCCGCGTCCCGGACCTGCTCGACGCCGGCCGAGGCCGCGGCGGCGCTGGACGGGTTCGGCCCGCCGCACGTGGTCAAGGACGACGGGCTGGCCGCCGGCAAGGGCGTGCTGGTGACCACCGACCGGGCCGCCGCGCTGGCCCACGCCGAGGCCTGCGGGACCGTGGTGATCGAGGAGTTCCTGGCCGGCCCCGAGGTATCGCTGTTCTGCGTGACCGACGGGTCGGCGGTGCTGCCGCTGCTGCCGGCGCAGGACTTCAAGCGGGTCGGCGACGGCGACACCGGTCCCAACACCGGTGGGATGGGGGCGTACGCGCCGCTGGACTGGGCGCCTCCCGGGCTGGTCGACGACGTGCTGGCGAGCGTGGTCCGGCCGACGCTGGCCGAGCTGGCCGCGCGGGGCACGCCGTTCGCGGGGTTGCTCTACACCGGGCTGGCGCTGACCGCCCGCGGCCCGCGGGTGGTCGAGTTCAACGCCCGCTTCGGCGACCCGGAGACCCAGGTCGTGCTGGCGCTGCTGGAGACGCCGCTGGCCGGGCTGCTGCGCGCGGCCGCCACCGGGACGCTGGCCGACCACCCGCCACTGCGCTGGCGGGACGGCTACGCGGTCACCGTGGTGCTGGCCGCGCTCGGCTACCCGGGCCACCCCCGCGGCGGGGACGTGCTCACCGGCGCCGACCTGCCGGGCGTGCTGCACGCCGGCACCCGGCGCCGGGACGACGGCGCGGTCGTGTCCGCCGGCGGTCGGGTGGTCGACGTCGTCGCGATCGGCGACACGCTGGCCGCCGCCCGCGACTCGGCGTACACGCTGCTCGGCAAGATCCACCTGGACGGTGGCCACTTCCGCACCGACATCGCCGGAACGTCGCCACCGGGTCGTTCCGTGTAACCAGCGTGGAGGACTGGGAGCGGGACTTCGCCGCCTACGTCGAGGGACGTCGGATGGCGTTGCGCGGCACCGCGTACCTGCTCTGCGGCGACTGGCACTCCGCCGACGACCTCACCCAGACCGCGCTCACCAGGCTCTACCTCGTCTGGCGGCGGATCGACCGGATCCGCAGCATCGACGCGTACGCCCGGCAAGTGCTGGTGCGCGCATACCTGGACGAGCGGCGCCGGCCGTGGCGCCGCGAGCGGTCGGCCGCGAACCCACCGGACGCGCCGGCGGCGGGCGACCTGCCGGCGGCGGTGGACGAGCGGCTCTCGCTGGAGGCGATGCTGCGTGGGTTGCCGCCGCGCCAGCGCGCCGTGCTCGTCCTGCGCTACTGGTGCGACCTCGACGTGCGCGCCACCGCCGAGGTGCTCGGCATCAGCGAGGGCACCGTGAAGAGCGCCTCCGCCCGCGGGCTGGCCGCCGTACGGGCAAGCCTGCAGCCGTCCCAACCCCAGCCGAACCAGATCGGGGGCGAGCAGTGATGACCGAGCAGGATCTGCGTGACGCCTTCGACCGGATGGTGGCGGCCGGGCCGGCGCCGACCGGCGGCACCTCGGACGTGCTGGCCGCCGCACGACGGGCCCGTCGCCGGCGTTCGCTGCTCACCGTGGCCGGCGCCGCGGTGGCCGCCGTCGCGGTCCTCGTCGCCGGGTCGGCGCTGCTCGGACCGAGTTCGGCCGCACCGACCGCGGTGCACCCCACGCCGACCACCGCTCCGCCGACCGTCCCCGGCATCTCGCCGAGTCAGACCGAGCGGATCGTCGAGCTCTGCTCGGCGGGCTACGACGGCGGGGAGACCCGGTCAGGACTCCAGCTGTACAACGCGATCAAGTCGCCGTGGGGTATGCGTTACCTGCTCTACGGCCCGAAGACGTACATCAGCTGCCTGCACGCGACCGAGGGCGACTGGAGGGTCCACGGTACGAACGGGTCTACCCGGTGGTTGGCCGGACCGATCGAGGTGGACTGGTCGATCACCGACGGCCTCGTCCCGTACGACAAGGGTCCAGGGGTCTACAGCGCCGAGGGCAGGGTTGCGAGCTCGGTGGCGACGATCCGGGTCCGCCACGGCAGCGCAGCGGTCACCGTGCCGGCGGTCAACGGCACGTTCGAGATCTCGCTGTCCGTTCCGGGCGACGAGCTCGGTTCCGACATCAGCTACCAGCTTTACGACGCCGCGGGCCGTCCGTTGGTCGGTCCCGCGCCGCCGACCAGCGCCGCCGACGAGGCCAGGCGACTGCAGACCTGCTGGGTCACCCCGGACGGCACCGTCCTCCCGACGGTCGTGCCCACCCCACCCGGCACGAAGTGCAAGGTCCTCACCCGCTGGCGGTGAGTCAGCCGGCCGGGGCCGTGCCGCCGAGGGTCTGCTCGTCCGGAGGTTCGGTCGGGACCAGCTCGGTGTCGCCGTGCGACAGGTAGCCGGAGACCGTGGCGACCACGGCCACGATCGGCACCGCGAGCAGCGCTCCGATGATGCCGGCGAGCAGGGTCCCGGTGGCGATGCCGAACACGATCGCCAGCGGGTGCACCTTCACCGCCCGGCCGAGCAGCAGCGGCTGCAGGATGTGTCCCTCGAGCTGCTGCACCGCCACCACGATGCCGAGCAGGATGAGCGCCTTGATCGGGCCCTCGGCGACCAGGGCGATGAGCACCGCGATCAGCCCGGACAGGGTCGCGCCGATGATCGGGATGAACGAGAACAGGAACACGATCACGGCCAGCGGCAGGGCCAGCGGGACGCCGAGCAGCGCGGCGCCGAGCCCGATGAAGAACGCGTCGACGAAGGCCACCGCCAGGGTCGCGTGCACGTAGCTGATCAGCGTGCGCCAGGCCCGCTCGCCGGCGCCGGCGATCCGCTCCCGGCTGCCGCGCGGGAAGAGCCGGACGATCCAGGTCCAGATCTTCCGCCCGTCCTTGATGAAGAAGATCGTCGCGAACAGGGTCAGCAGCGCGCCGGTGATGATCTCGCCGACCGTGCTGGCCGCGCCGAGGGCGCCGCTGGTCAGCTCGGCCCGGTTGTTCGACAGGGATCGTCTGGCGCTGTCGACGTACTGGTTGATCTGGTCCTGGGACAGCCCGAGCGGGCCGTTGATCAGCCAGTCCTGGACCTTGTCGATGCCGCCGTTGATCTGCGTCGTCAGGTCGCCGAGGCCGTTGCGGAACTGCTCCTCGACCAGCCAGACAAGCAGGCCGATCCCGATGAACCCGGACAGCAGGGTGATCGCGGTGGCCAGCGCCGGCGGCACGCCGCGCTTGGACAGCACTGCCGCGAGCGGCTGGAGCAGCGCGGACAGCAGCAGCGCGATCGCCAGCGGGATGACCACCACCCGGACCCGGGCGAGCGCGACGAGCACGATGTACGCGGCGAGCAGGATCGCGAGGATCCGCCACGACCAGGCGGCGGCGGCCCGGATGCCGGGCGGCACCACCGCGGTGTCGATCGAGCGGACCCGGGCCAGCCGGCCCTGCTCGCGCCGGGCCGCCTCCCAGTCCGCGCGGTCCCGGGCGGCCGCCTGGTCCGCCGTGTCGGTGGCCGGGTCCGGCGCGCCGGTGAGCCCGGTGGTGTTCTCCTCCTCGGCCGCGGCGGACTCCGCCGTGTCGCGCGCGGTCTCGCTCTCGCTCGGAGGCGTCTCGGTCTCTCCGCCGGCCGCGCCGGACGGGCGCGTCGCACGGTCGGCCGGCGGCGTGGCCGCGTCGGCCGGCGACGTGGCCGCGTCGCTCGGGGGCGGGGCCGCGTCACCCGGCGATCGGGCCGGGTCGGAGGCGCGGGTGGACCTGTCCACGGGCCATCCTCGGGTTCGGAGTCGGGCGTCGTCTGGCCAGTGTGGCCTACCCCGTCGATCCGCGGCCTCCCCTACCTGCTGGAAGACTGGGTGGCGTGATCGAGCGCTACACGTTGCCGGAGATGGGCGCGGTCTGGAGCGAGGCTCACAAGTACGAGCTGTGGTGCCGGGTCGAGCGCCAGGTGCTGGCCGCGCACGCCGAGGCCGGCACGGTGCCGGCCTGGGCGGTGCAGCCCGTCCGCGACGCGCCGCCGCCGACCCCGGCCGCGGTCGCCGAGATCGAGGAGGTCACCCAGCACGACGTGATCGCGTTCCTGTCCGCCTGGGCCGACAACACCAGCCCGCGCGAGGCCGCCGCGTACGTGCACTTCGGGCTGACCTCGTCCGACCTGCTCGACACCGCGCTCGCGGTGCAGCTGGTCGAGGCCTGCGACGTGCTGCTGGCGAAGGCGGACGCGCTGGTCGCGGCGCTGCGGGCGCGGGGCCTCGAGCACCGGCACACGCTGCGCGTCGGCCGCACCCACGGCATCCACGCGGAGCCCGACGTGTTCGGGCACCGGCTGGCCGACTTCGCGTTCGGGCTGGCCCGCTCGCGCGACCGGCTGCGGCGGGCCCGGGAGGCGGTCGCGGTGGCCAAGATCTCCGGCGCGGTGGGGACCTACTCGTCGGTGGATCCCGGGCTGGAGGCCGCGGTCGCGCGCTCGCTCGGCCTGCGCCCGGCCGACGTGGCCACCCAGGTGGTCATGCGGGACGGGATCGCCGAGTGGGTGTCGGTGCTGGCGATCATGGTCACGGTCTGCGAGGCGGTCGGGCTCGAGGTGCGGCACGGCCAGCGCACCGAGGTGCGGGAGCTGGCCGAGCCGTTCCGCGCGGGGCAGAAGGGCTCCAGCGCGATGCCGCACAAGAAGAACCCGATCATGTCCGAGCGGATCGCCGGCCTGGCCCGGATCGTGCGGTCGTACGTGACGCCGGTGACCGAAGGGATCCCGCTCTGGCACGAGCGGGACATCTCACACTCCTCGACCGAGCGGGTCGCGCTGCCGGACGCCGCGATCGCCACCGACTACCTGCTGAACCTGACCCGCCGGCTGGTCGAGGGCATGGTCGTGGACGCCGAACGGATGCGGGCGAACCTGGAGTCGACCCGCGGGCTGGTCTACACCTCGGCGGTGCTGCTCGACCTGGTCCGGTCCGGCCTGTCCCGGGAGGACGCGTACGCGCTGACGCAGGCGGCGGCGATGGAGACCTGGCAGGGCGGCGCGCCGTTCCGGGAGACGCTGCTGGCGCACGCGGCGGCCGCCGGGGTGAAGCTGGACGAGGCGGGGCTGGACGAGGTGATGCGCCCGGAGCGGTACGTGGCCAACCTCGGCCCGGTCTTCGACCGGCTCGCCGCGCTGCGCTGACCGCTCCGGCGGCCGGCCTCCGGCCGCGTGACACACTGCCTGGGTGACCGGCCTGGAGCACCTCGCGGCGGGCAAGGTCCGGGACATGTACGCGGCGCCCGACGGGCTGCTGCTCGTCGTCGCAAGCGACCGCATCTCCGCGTACGACCACGTGCTGCCGACGCCGATCCCGGACAAGGGCCGGGTGCTCACCGCGCTGTCGGTGTGGTGGTTCGAGCGGCTGTCCGACCTGGTGCCGCACCACCTGGTAGCGGTCGACGACCCGGCCATCCCGGCCGAGTGGCGGGGCCGGGCGATGCTGGTGCGCCGGCTGGAGATGCTGCCGGTGGAGTGCGTCGCCCGCGGCTACCTGACCGGCTCCGGGCTGGGGTCCTACCGGGAGACCGGCGCCGTCTGCGGCGTCCCGCTGCCGCCCGGGCTGGTGGACGGGTCGCGGCTGCCCGAGCCGGTCTTCACGCCGACCACCAAGGCGCCGGTCGGCGCGCACGACGAGGCGATGACCTTCGGCGAGGTCGAGGCGGCCGTCGGGCCGGACCGGGCGGCGCAGCTGCGGGAGCTGACCCTGGCCGTCTACCGGCGGGCAGCCGGGATCGCGGCCGGACGCGGCATCCTGCTGGCCGACACCAAGCTGGAGTTCGGCCTGGACACTGAGGGGGTGCTGACCCTCGGGGACGAGGTGCTCACCCCGGACTCGTCCCGCTGGTGGCCGGCCGACCGCTGGCAGCCCGGCCGGCCGCAGCCCTCGTACGACAAGCAGTTCGTGCGCGACTGGCTGTCCGGGCACTGGGACCGGCAGGGCGAGCCGCCACCGCTGCCGGCCGAGATCGTCGAGCAGACCCGGGCCCGGTACGTCGAGGCGTACGAGCGGATCACGGGGTCGTCCTTCGCAGATTGGCCCGGTGCATGAAGTCCTTCGGCAGCGACAACCACGCGCCGGTGCATCCGGACGTGCTGGCGGCGATCGTGGCCGCGAACGACGGGGACGCGGCGAGCTACGGGGCCGATCCGTGGACGGCGGAGGCGAAGCGGCTGTTCGCGGAGCACTTCGGACCGGACTCCGTGGCGCACCTGGTGTTCAACGGCACCGGGGCGAACGTGCTGTCGCTCGGCACGCTGCTGCGCTCGTACGAGGCGGTGGTGTGCGCCGACACCGCGCACATCCACACCGACGAGTGCGGTGCGCCGGAACGGCATCTCGGCTGCAAGCTGCTGCCCGCCGGGACCGTGGACGGCCGGATCTCGGTCGCGGCGGCCGACATGCAGGTCTGGGGCGTCGGCGATGAGCACCACGTGCAGGTCCGGGCGTTGTCGATCACCCAGTCCACCGAGCTCGGCACCCGATACTCGCTCGCCGAGGTCAGGGAGCTGGCCGACTGGGCGCACGGGCGGGGCCTGTTCGTGCACATGGACGGAGCCCGGCTGGCCAACGCCGCGGCCGCGCTCGGGGTGTCGCTCGGCGAAGCCAGCGCCGGCTGCGGGGTCGACGTGCTGTCCTTCGGCGGTACGAAGAACGGCGGCCTCGGCGCCGAGGCGGTCGTCGTGCTGCGGCCGGACCTCGGCGCCGACATGCTGTTCCGGCGCAAGCAGGGGATGCAGCTTGCGTCGAAGATGCGGTATGCGGCGGCGCAGTTCATCGCGTTGCTGTCCGACGACCTGTGGCGGCGCAACGCCTCGCAGGCGAACGCGACGGCGGCCCGGTTGGCGGAGAAGGCGGCGGACGTCGCCGGGGTGAAGATCACCCGGCCGGTCGAGGCGAACGCGGTGTTCGCGATCCTGCCGCCCGGGGTGACCGAGCCGCTGCAGGCGGAGTATCCGTTCTACGTCTGGGACGAGACCACCGGCGAGGTGCGCTGGATGACCTCGTTCGCCACCACCGACCAGGACGTCGACGACTTCGTCGCGGCCCTGACCCGGCTCGTCGGCTAGGGTCGCGCCGTGCCGCGGGTGGTCGTCGACGTGACGCTGAAGCCGGAGATCCTTGACCCGCAGGGTCAGGCGATCCTCGGGGCCCTTGGCCGGCTCGGCTACACCGGCGTGACCGGCGTCCGGCAGGGCAAGCACTTCGAGCTCGACGTCGCCGACGGCACCGACGAGTCGGTGGTCGCCCAGATCGCCGAGACCCTGCTGGCCAACCCGGTCATCGAGGACTTCACGATCCGCCCGAGGGCCTAGGTCAGGATCACCCCTGGGTTGAGGATTCCGGTCGGGTCGAGCGCGTCCTTCACCGCGCGCATCGCGGCCAGCTCGGCCGGGGAGCGGGTCAGGTGCAGCCAGCGCGTCTTGGCCCGGCCGATGCCGTGCTCGGCGCTGATCGAGCCGCCGGCGCCGGCCACCAGCCGGAGCACCCGGTCGACGGCCGCGGGCTCCTCGGCCGGCGCCACGTCGAGCAGGTTGACGTGCACGTTGCCCTCGGCGAGGTGTCCGAACAGGACGGTCCGGGCGCCGGCCGTCCCGGGCAGCGCGGCCCAGATCTCGGCCAACCGGCCCAGCGGCACCGACACGTCGAGCTTGACCGGCACGCCGGCCCGGGAGATCGACTCGGTGATGTCCTCCCGGTAGCGCCAGAGCCGGGCCCGGTCGCCGGGCTCGGCGGCGAGCACCGCGTCGCCCTCGTCGAGGGCCGGCGCGAGCATCCCGGCGAGGTCGTCCGCGCCGCCGGCGATCTCGAGCAGCACGTACGCGGGCCAGGGGTCGGGTAGCGGGGCCGGCAGGTCGAGCACGCCGAGCGCGGTGTCGCCGATCAGCTCGGCCGCGGCCAGGTCCGCGCCGGCCCGGCGGACCGCGCCGAGCAGAGCGATCGCGGCGGCCACCCCCGGCACGCCCACCAGCGCGACCGCCCGGGTGGCCGGCAGCGGTGGCACCAGCCGCAGCCGCACCCGGGTCAGCACCCCGAGCGTGCCCTCGCTGCCGCAGAGCAGTCCGGACAGGTCGAAGCCGGTGGAGTCCTTGACCGGACCGTCCACACGGGACAGCAGGTCGCCACCGGCCAGCGCGAGCTCGGCGCCGACAAGCTGCGCGCGGGCGGGTCCCCAGCGCAGCACCCGGAGGCCGCCGGCGTTCGTGGCGATCGCTCCGCCGACGGTGGCCGAGTCGCGGGCCGCCCAGTCCAGGCCGAACTGCCAGCCGGCCGCGGCGGCGTGCGCCTGCACCGCGGCGACGGTCGCGCCGGCGCCCGCGACCACGGTGCCGTCGGCGGCGACCGGCGCAAGCCCGGACAGCCGCCGGGTGGAGAGCACGACCGCGCCGTCGACCCCGGCCGGCACCCCGCCGCCGACCAGCCCGGTGTTGCCGCCCTGCGGCACCACCGGCACCCCCGCCTCCGCGCAGGCCGCCAGCACCCCCGCCACCTCGCCCGGCGCACCCGGCCGCACCACTGCCCGCGCCACTCCCCGCCACCGCCCGGTCCAATCCACTTCGGCGGACGCCCGCAGGTCCGGGTCGGTCAGCACGTGCTCGGATCCGACGACCGAGGCCAGCGCGGACTCCACCACGACCCCGATCCTGCCGCACCGGATCCCCGTACCATGGCCTCCGTGCTGAGGGTGGGGGTGGTGACGTTCCCGGGCAGCCTCGACGACCGGGACGCGGTGCGCGCGGTCGCGCTGGCCGGCGCGGAGCCGGTGCGGCTCTGGCACGCCGACGCCGACCTGCACGGCGCCGACGCGGTGGTGCTGCCGGGCGGCTTCTCGTACGGGGACTACCTGCGCTGCGGCGCGATCGCCCGGTTCGCTCCGGTGCTGGGCCCGATCGTGGCCGGCGCCCGGGACGGCCTGCCGGTGCTCGGCATCTGCAACGGGTTCCAGGTGCTCTGCGAGTCGCACCTGCTGCCGGGCGCGCTGATCCGCAACGACGTGCGCCGGTTCGTCTGCCGTGACCAGCGGCTGCGGATCGAGGCGCGCACCGCCTGGACCGCGGCGTACCGGGCCGGCCAGGACGTCGTGATCCCGATCAAGAACGGTGAGGGCGGCTTCGTCGCCGACGACCGCACGCTGGACGAGCTCGAGGCCGAGGGCCGGGTCGTTGCCCGCTACCTCGGCGGCAACCCCAACGGCTCGGCCCGCGACATCGCCGGCATCGCCAACGCCGCCGGCACCGTGGTCGGCCTGATGCCGCACCCCGAGCACGCGGTCGACCCGCTGACCGGCCCGAGCGCCGACGGCCTGGGCTTCTTCACCTCGATCCTGACCTCGCTGGTGTCCGCGTGATCGACACGGTCGAGCGGGCCGCGGACACTCCGGACGAGCCCCAGCCGTACGCGGACCTCGGCCTGGCCCCGGACGAGTACGACCGGATCCGGGACATCCTCGGCCGCCGCCCGACCGCGGCCGAGCTGGCCGTCTACTCGGTCATGTGGAGCGAGCACTGCTCGTACAAGTCGAGCAAGGTGCACCTGCGCCAGTTCGGCGAGCAGGCGCCGCGCACCGACCGGCTGCTGGCCGGCATCGGCGCGAACGCCGGCGTGGTCGACGCCGGCGACGGCTGGGCGGTCACGTTCAAGGTCGAGTCGCACAACCACCCGTCGTACGTGGAGCCGTACCAGGGTGCGGCGACCGGGGTCGGCGGGATCGTCCGGGACATCCTGGCGATGGGTGCCCGTCCGGTCGCGGTGATGGACCCGTTGCGGTTCGGCCCGGCCGACGCTCCGGACACCGCGCGGGTGCTGCCGGGTGTGGTTGCCGGCATCGGCGGCTACGGCAACTGCCTCGGCCTGCCGAACGTCGGCGGCGAGGTCGTCTTCGACCCGAGTTACCTCGGCAACCCGCTGGTCAACGCGCTCTGCGTCGGCGTGCTGCGGACCGGCGACATCCAGCAGGCGGCGGCCACCGGGGTCGGCAACAAGGTCGTCCTGTTCGGCGCGAAGACCGGGCGGGACGGCATCGGCGGCGTGTCCGTGCTGGCCAGCGCGACCTTCGACGACGCGCGGCAGAGCAAGCGGCCGAGCGTCCAGGTCGGCGACCCGTTCGCGGAGAAGGTGCTCATCGAGTGCTGCCTCGAGCTGTACGCGGCGGGCCTGGTCGCCGGCATCTCCGACCTCGGCGGCGCCGGGCTGTCCTGCGCGCTGACCGAGCTGGCCAGCGCCGGCGACGGCGGCATGCACGTCGACCTCGAGCGGGTGCCGCTGCGGGAGCCGTCGATGAGCCCGGAGGAGGTGCTGGCCAGCGAGTCGCAGGAGCGGATGTGCGCGATCGTCGCGCCCGGGCGGGTGGCCGAGTTCCTCGCCGTCTGCGCGCGCTGGGACGTGCTGGCGACCGTGCTCGGCGAGGTCACCGCGACCGGCCGGCTGGAGGTCGACTGGCACGGACGGCGGATCGTCGACGTGCCGCCGCGGACGGTCGCGCACGAGGGCCCGGTCTACCACCGCCTGATCGGGCGTCCGTCCGATCAGGACGGTCTGGTCGCCGACGGCCCTGATCGCCTGCCGCGACCAGACGACCTCCGGGCGCTGCTGCTGCGGATGGTGGCGTCCCCCGGCCTGTGCAGCCGGGCCTGGGTCACCGACCAGTACGACCGGTACGTCCAGGGCAACACCGTGCTGGCGCAGCCCGAGGACGCCGGCGTGGTGCGCATCGACGAGGCGACCGGCCGCGGCGTGGCGATCGCCACCGACGGCAACGGCCGCTTCACCCGCCTCGACCCGTACGCGGGGGCGCAGCTGGCGCTGGCCGAGGCGTACCGGAACGTGGCCGCGACCGGGGCCGAGCCGATCGCGGTGACCAACTGCCTCAACTTCGGCAGCCCCGAGGACCCCGGTGTGATGTGGCAGTTCAGCGAAGCCGTGCGCGGTCTCGCCGACGGCTGCCGGCAGCTCGGCACGCCAGTGACCGGGGGCAACGTCAGCTTCTACAACCAGACCGGGGCGACACCGATCCTGCCGACGCCGGTGGTCGGCGTGCTGGGCCTGCTCGACGACGTCGGCCGCCGCACGCCGATGGGCTTCGCCGAGCCTGGCGACGTGGTCGTGCTGCTCGGCGCGACCGGCGAGCACTTCGGCGGCTCGGAGTGGGCGTTCGCGGAGCACGGGCACCTCGGCGGCAGCCCGCCGCTGGTCGACCTGGCCGCGGAGCAGGCGCTGGCCCGGGTGCTGCGGACCGCGCCGCTGCGCAGCGCGCACGACCTGTCCGACGGCGGGCTGGCGCAGGCGCTGGTGGAGTGCTGCCTGCGCCGGGACCGGGGCGCGACGGTCGCGGTGGACGGCGACCCGTTCGTCGCGCTGTTCAGCGAGTCGACCGCCCGGGCCGTGGTCAGCGTGGCCGAGGACGACCTCGACCGGCTGGCCGAGCTGGCCGACGAGCACGGCGTGCCCTGCCTGGCGCTGGGCGAGGTGACCGAGCAGCCGACGCTCACCGTCGTCGACGTGCTCAGCGTCCCGCTGGCCGACCTGCGCACCGCCTCCGAGTCCACCCTCCCGGCGCTGTTCGACTAGCGGTGGCGAGGCGGGTCGACCCCGGGCAGGCCGGTCGGGCGGTGATCGCCCAGGCCGACCTGATCGCGGCCTGGCTGTCCGGCCTGCCGCCGTCCGCCTGGCGCACGCCGTCCGTGCTGCCCGGCTGGACTGTCGCCGAGCTGGCCCAGCACCTGGCCATGTCGCTGCGGGCGACGCACACCGTGCTGGCCGACCCGAGCCCGGACAAGCCGATCGGCATCGACCGCTACGTCGCCGCGTACGCGGCCGCCGGGCCGGAGGTGCTCGCACGGGAGCTGTCCGGCACCGCCGGCCGCGACCCGGCCGACGTCCTCGCCGGCCTGTACGCCGAGCGCGAGGCCGCGGCCGCGGCCGTGGCCGACCCGCCGGCGACCCGCGCTGTCGCCGGCCTGCGCGGACCGCTCAGCCCGGCCGACTGGCTGGTCACCCGGGCGATCGAGATGGTCGTGCACGCCGACGACCTGTCCCGCTCGCTGCCCGAGCGGGTCGCGGTGGAGCTGGACCGGCCGGCGCTGCGGCTGGTCACCCAGGCCTGCGCCGACCTGCTGGCCACCCGCGCCCCGGGCCGGTCGCTGGAACTGCGGATCCCGCCGTACGCGGCGGTGCAGTGCGTGGCGGGCCCGCGGCACACCCGGGGCACCCCGCCGAACGTGGTGGAGACGGACCCGCCGACCTGGATCCGGCTCGCCGCCGGCCGGCTGGACTGGCACGAGGCCGTGACCAGCGGGGCCGTCCGGGCCAGCGGTGAGCGGGCCGATCTGACCGGCTGGCTGCCGCTGTTCTGAGCAGTGCCGCCGGTCGGCGAGGTGGGCGTCGAACCGTACTCAGAGGTACCGTGATGGCCCCGCGGCCGGCCGCATCCCCCCAAGCGGTCGGCCGCGGCTTCTGGGCTGCCGTGCTCGGGACCCGTGCGCGGGGCGTCACGCCGGCCCCGTCCCGATTCGGCCGGTAGAGTGAGCGACGTGCCGGAGGAGTCGCCACCTCGGGAGGAGTGCGGCGTGTTCGGCGTCTGGGCTCCCGGCGAGGACGTCGCCAAGCTCACCTACTACGGCCTCTACGCCTTGCAGCACCGCGGCCAGGAGGCGGCCGGGATCGCCGTCAGCGACGGCTCGGCGCTCGTCGTCTACAAGGACCTCGGCCTGGTCGCCCAGGTCTTCGACGAGCCCACGCTGGACAGCCTGCGCGGCCACATCGCGATCGGGCACTGCCGCTACTCCACGACCGGATCGTCCACCTGGGAGAACGCGCAGCCCACGTTCCGCACGACGCGGACCGGGACGGGCATCGCGCTCGGCCACAACGGCAACCTGGTCAACACCGCCGAGCTCGCCGAGCGGGCGGCCAAGCTCGGGGTCACCGACGCCAGCGTCACCACCGACTCCGACCTCATCACCGGCCTGCTCACCGCATACCCGGACCTGTCGGTGGAGGCGACCGCGGTGACCGTGCTGCCGACGCTGCGCGGCGCGTTCTCGCTGGTGTTCATGGACGAGCACACGCTCTACGCGGCCCGTGACGGCTACGGCGTGCGCCCGCTGGTGCTCGGCCGACTGGACCGCGGCTGGGTGGTGGCGAGCGAGACGGCCGCGCTGGACATCGTCGGGGCCTCGTTCGTCCGCGAGGTCGAGCCGGGCGAGCTGATCTCGATCGACGACGACGGGCTGCGCTCGGAGCGGTTCGCCCAGCCGACGCCCAAGGGCTGCTTGTTCGAGTACGCCTACCTGGCCCGGCCGGACACCACGATCGCCGGCCGGAACGTGCAGGCGGCCAGAGTGGAGGTCGGCCGCCGGCTGGCCCGCGAGCACCCGGCCGAGGCCGACCTGGTGATCCCGGTGCCCGAGTCGGGCACCCCGGCCGCGATCGGCTTCGCCGAGCAGTCCGGCATCCCGTACGGGCTCGGCCTGGTCAAGAACTCGTACGTGGGTCGCACGTTCATCCAGCCCTCGCAGACGATCCGGCAGCTCGGCATCCGGCTCAAGCTCAACCCGCTGCGGGACGTACTGCGCGGCAAGCGGATCGTCGTCGTCGACGACTCGATCGTGCGCGGCAACACCCAGCGGGCGCTGGTCCGGATGCTGCGCGAGTCCGGCGCGCTCGAGGTGCACGTCCGGATCTCCTCGCCGCCGGTGAAGTGGCCCTGCTTCTACGGCATCGACTTCGCCAGCCGGGCCGAGCTGATCGCCAACGGGCTGGACGTCGAGGGCGTGCGCCGCTCGATCGGCGCCGACTCGCTCGGCTACGTCTCACTGGACGGCCTCGTCGGGGCGAGCGAGCAGCCGGCGTCCCGGCTGTGCACCGCCTGCTTCGACGGCAACTACCCGATCCCGCTGCCGGCACCCGAGCTGGTCGGCAAGCACGTGCTGGAGGGCATCGAGCGGTCGGTCACCGCGGGCTCGCCCGGCCCGTCCGGCGACACGCTCGAGGAGTTGGGCCTGGGGCTCATCGATCCGGCCTCCCGGTGACCGGACCGGAGATCTCGTACGCGCAGGCCGGCGTCGACATCGACGCTGGCGAGCGGGCCGTCGAGCTGATGCGGTCCGCGGTGGCCCGGACCCGGCGGCCGGAGGTGGTCGGCGGGCTCGGCGGGTTCGCCGGGCTGTTCGCGATCGAGCCGGGCCGGTGGCGCCGCCCGCTGCTGGCCTCCAGCACCGACGGCGTCGGTACCAAGATCGCGATCGCGCAGGTGCTCGGCCGGCACGGCACGATCGGGCAGGACCTGGTCGCGATGGTCGCCGACGACCTCGTCGTCTGCGGCGCGGAGCCGCTGTTCCTGCAGGACTACATCGCCTGCGGGCGGGTGGTCCCGGAGCGGATCGCCGAGATCGTCCGCGGCGTCGCCGAGGGCTGCACGCTGGCCGGCTGCGCGCTGGTCGGCGGGGAGACCGCCGAGCACGCCGACCTCATGGAGCCCGACGCGTACGACCTGGCCGCGACCGCGGTCGGCGTGGTCGAGGCGGACGGGCTGCTCGGCCCGGACCGGGTCCGAGGCGGCGACGCGGTCGTGGCGCTCGCCTCGTCGGGGCTGCACTCCAACGGCTACTCGCTGGTGCGGCGCGTGGTCCGGGGGCGGTCGCTGACCGAGCCCGTGCCCGAGCTCGGCCGGACGCTCGGCGAGGAGCTGCTGGAGCCGACCAGGATCTACGCGAAGGACTGCCTGGCGCTGGCCGCGGCGACCGAGGTGCACGCGTACGCGCACGTGACCGGTGGCGGGCTGGCCGGCAACCTGGCCCGGGTGTTGCCGCCGACCGTGGACGCGGTCGTCGACCGGTCGACCTGGACCCTGCCGCCGGTGTTCGACCTGGTGGCTCGGCTCGGCCCGGTCGCCCCGGCGGAGATCGAGCGCACGCTGAACGTCGGCGTCGGCATGGTGGCTCTGGTGCCCGACGGTCCGGCGGCGGTACGGCTGCTCACCGACCGCGGCGTGCCGGCCTGGGTGGCCGGCGAGATCGTCTCGGGCACCGGGCAGGCGCGCCTCATCGGCACGCACACCCGCTGAGCTGACCACACCCGGTCAGCAGCCCGGCCGACGTGATGCGAGTGGTCCGCGACGGACCCCCGGACCTCCTCAGCGACGGGAGGAGGGAGACCAATCGTCGTCGGGGTCGTACTCGTCGTCCGCGTCGTCCGCGCTGTCCTCCGTCACCGCCGGAGGACTCGTGGACGGCTCGCCCCTCAGCTCGCGCTGCAAGGCAGTCAGGTCGGTGTCGTGCGTGCTGTACTTCAGCGCACGAGCGACCTTCTGCTGCTTAGCCTTGGCACGGCCGCGCCCCATGGCTCGACCCCCTCGCACAGGACAAAGGGGCGACCTGCACGAGGCGGCCCCACAGTGTGGTCATCGTCGTGGCACCAGGCTACAACTCGCGGGCAACTCGTACCACGTCGCGTCACCGACGCCGCGCCCGCGGCGCGACGCAGGTCACCCGGACAGCGCAGCGACCGAGGTCCGTCCGCCGCAGCCGCTGCGCCCCCTTCGGGCACGTTCGCCACCGGCGTACCGACCGGAGCGGCGTCAGTGGTTCCGGCCCGGGACCAGGATCCCGCGCAGCCGACCGACCTCGGCCATCCGCCGCTCGGCCAGTCGATCGGCTGCAACCGCAGGTGGGACGCCCTCCTCGGCGGCCTCGGCGAAGATGCTCCCGGTGGTCTCGAAGATCGCCGTCGCCTTGGCGTGCGCCCGCTCCGGTACGTAGCCCCGGTACTCGTCTGCGACCTGGATCACACCACCGGAGTTGACCACGTAGTCCGGCGCGTAGAGCACGCCGCGGTCGGCCAGGATCTTCTCCACGCCGGGATGGGCCAGCTGGTTGTTGGCGGCGCCGCAGACCACCGGCGCGGTGAGCACGTCGACGACGGCGTCGGACAGCGCGCCGCCGAGCGCGCACGGCGCGTAGACATCCAGGGGAGTGCGGACCAGGGCGTCGGCATCGGCGACGGTGCGGACCTGCGGGTGCGTGGCGACCACCGCGGCGACCGCGGCGGCGGAGACGTCGGTGACCACGACCTCGGCGCCGTCCTCGACGAGGTGGTCGACCAGGTGCCGGCCGACCTTGCCGACCCCGGCGATCCCGACCCGGCGGCCGGCCAGCGACGCGGTGCCCCACTGGCGCTCGGCGCAGGCCCGCATGCCCTGGAAGACGCCCCAGGCGGTGAGCACCGACGAGTCGCCGGCGCCGCCCTCGGACGGGGACCGGCCGGTGACGAACCGGGACTCGCGCCCGACCACGTCCATGTCCTGTACGTACGTGCCGACGTCGCAGGCGGTCACGTACCGGCCGCCGAGCGACTCGACGAACCGCCCGTACGCCCGCAGCAGCGCCTCGGTCTTGTCCGTGGTCGGGTCGCCCCAGATGACGGCCTTGCCGCCGCCGTGGTCGAGGCCGGCGAGCGCGTTCTTGTACGCCATGCCGCGGGACAGGTTGAGCACGTCGGCCAGCGCGTCGGCCTCGGTCTCGTACGGGTAGAACCGGGTGCCGCCGAGCGACGGGCCGAGGGCGGTCGAGTAGATCGCGACGATCGCGCGTAGGCCGGAGGCCCGGTCGTGGCAGAAGACCACTTCCTCGTGGTCGGTGGCGAAGACGGTCACGCTGCACTCCCTGGTCGTGAGGTTCCGCTGTCGTCTCCGGGCGGGTTGCGGGGATCGCCCGCGTGCCGCAGGTGGCGGAGCGGTGGCTCCGCCGCTCACCTTAGATCGCCGTCGCCTCCCGGGATGGTTGCGATCATGCGACGATCGAACGGTGACCCCGCCGTACGCCGCAGAGCTGCGCGTGTACGAGCCGCTGGCCGCCTTCGACGTGGAAGAACGGCACCGCTGGCAGCAGTACGCGCAGTCACCCGCCGTGCCCTCGGCCCAGGCCGGCGCCCGGCGCGAGCGGGTGCTCGGGCTGGTCGGCGCGTGCCGGCGGGTGGCCGCGGTGCCGCGGCCCGGCGACGCCGGCGAGCACGCGGCAGTGCTGCGGGGCGAGTCCGGATTGCTCGTCTGCCCGCTGCGGACCGAGCTGCGGTGCTGGGAGGCGGCGGTGGAGACCCGCTCGGCGCTGCCGCCCGAGGTCGCCGGCGCCGTGCTGCCCGATGCGGAGGTCGAGCTCGCCTCGACCGAGCAGCAGCGGTGGCTGGTCGAGCACCCGGCCCGGCGCTCGCACGTGCAGGCGCACCGCTGGTCGGTGCCGGTGCGCTGGTTCGTGCTGTTCGACCGGGAGGAGCGGCGGCTGCAGCTCGGCCCGGCCGGGGCCGACTTCGGCGGCTTCGGCTCGATGGGGGGTGCGTTCGGCGGGCCCGGCGACGGCGGCGGCGCGACCGAAGGGGTCGCGATCAGCCGGTCGCTGGTCTACCGGACGGCGATGGCGAAGGCCCGCCGCCGGGTCGCCCGGGCGCTGCAGGTGCTGCGCAAGGCACTGCCGGACGGGCCGACCGTTCCGTCGGTCGAGGCGCTCGGGCGCTGGCTGGAGGAGTTCCACCCGCGCTCCCTGGTCGAGCTGGACTACCTGGGGCTGGTCGACCTGTGCGCCGAGTCGACCCTGCGCACCGACGACTCGGCCGGCGACGTGGCTGAGGCGCTGGCCGCCCTGCAGCGCGGTGACACCAAACTTGCCTCGGTGGCGTACGAGCGTGTAATCGACCGGTGGCGAGTCGCCTACTCTGTGGAGTCGTCAAACTAAGGCGCACAGGGCGTTTCCGACAGATCGAGAACGTATAACTCGGGCAGGCCGTTGAGCGATGCGGTCGAATGGTGCATAGTGGACTGTGGTCGGGGGACGAACCGGGGTCCAGCGGCCAACGTGGCAGGAAGGGACGAGCCATGACCACGCGCCAGACAACCGAAGCCGAACCACTGCTCACGCCAGCTGAGGTCGCCACGATGTTCCGTGTCGACCCCAAGACCGTGACGCGGTGGGCGAAGGCAGGCAAGCTCACGTCGATCCGCACCCTCGGCGGACACCGCCGCTACAAGGAGTCCGAGGTTCGGGGGCTGCTCGAGGGCGGTCCGACCAAGGTCGAGGACTAGCTCGACACAGTCGGCAGTCGCCGTCGTGGCGCTCGCGCCGCGGCGGCGTTGCCGTCTCTGGTGGACCCTCTCCAGCCGAGTCACTCCGGCTCCAGCCGGAGGCACTTCGGCAAGGATGTAAACCTGGGAGGGTGAGCTTCGCGGACTGGCGCCGCCGGCGGCCGGCGATCTGGGCCGGTCGGCTGGCCCTCGTACTGGCCGTTGCGTTGGCCGCGATGACGCTCGCGCTGGCCGTCACACCGAAGGCGGGAGTCTCGGTGTTCGGCCAGCGCGTCGAGGTCGGCGCCGTGCCGCCGAGTCTGAGTCTCGGCCTGTCCGGCCCCGGCCAGGCGGCCCTGTTCGGCGAGGGCACCGTCGAGACGATCCAGCACTTCGACGGCCCGATCCGGCCGCTGATCGTCTGGCAGCGGTTCAACCGCAACGACGACGCGGCCGCGTTCATCCAGTCCGGTTCGGCCGACGGCCACCGTACGGTCTCGACCGGATCGGAGGAGGTCGGTCGGCAGCTCGCGGCCGGCTGGACGCGCTACTTCGGCTGGCTGGTGGTGGTCGCCGGCCTGCTCGGCGGCGGGCTCTACCTGGTGACCGCCGGCGCGATCGCGCTGCTCGGCCGGGACCACGGGCGCAGCCGGGCGGCGCACCTCGGCCTGTTCGGCGGCAGCGTCGCCGCCGCCCTGGTCATGACGCTCGGCTTCACCGCGCTGACCGTGCGCACCGCGGTGCACCAGCTCGGCTCGGTCAGCTCCCTGTCCGACCTGGTCGGCACGGCCAACCTGGCCCCGGTGCCGGCGGCGGTCGGGCCGAAGCGGACGGACACCGACGTGGTCGTCATCGGCGACTCCACCGCGGCCGGCATCGGCAACACTCCGATCCGGAAGCCGACCCGGGACGACAACGCCTGCCAGCGTTCCGCCGACGCGTACGCGACCTCGCTGCAGTCGATCGCCGGGGTGAGCGTGCTCAACCTGGCCTGCAGCTCAGCCACCGTGGCCACCGGCCTGCTGGGGCCGCAGCCGGCGGCCGGGCTCACGCTGCCGCCGCAGGTCGGCGTGCTGCGCTCGGTGCAGTCGGCCAAGGTCGTCGTGGTCAGCATCGGAGCCAACGACGTCGGCTGGTCGGACTTCATGCGCTACTGCTACGGCCTGCCCCGCTGTGACGACGAGGCCAGCAACAAGCTGTTCCAGAGCCGGCTCGACGGGTTCAAGATCCAGTACGCGCAGCTGATGCAGCAGCTGTCCGACCTGCCGACGCACCCGCAGGTGATCGTCACCAAGTACTACGACCCGCTGGGGTCGAGCTTCGACTGCCCGGCGCTGCAGGATCCGCAGGCCGAGGCCGGCGGGCCGCCGGGCTACGGGTTCGGGCCGGACCCGGGCAAGGACAACCAGGGCGACAAGGTCAAGAAGAAGATCGAGCCGTTGCGGGTCGAGCTGGCCCGGATGAACGCGGTGCTCGAGCAGGGTGCCGAGGGCTTCGGGTTCGCGGTCGTGCAGCCCCGGTTCGACGGGCACGAGCTGTGCACCGACCAGCCGTGGGTGCAGGGCATGCGCGACCAGGCTCCGTTCCACCCGACCGCGGCCGGCGAGCTGGCGATCACCGCCGCGATCCTCCCCCAGCTCCCCGGCTGACCGGCGGCGGACTGTCCACTGTAGACGTCTACCGCCGTCGCTCACGCCGATGCCCGCTATGCGGCCAGGTGTGCCGCCCGGGACGGCTCTGGTCTCCGGGAGGCAAGTCCGGGCCGGAGCCGGGCCCGCCGGGCTGTCGCGAGGAAGGTGGGTCGGTAGTGGCAGTGCCCGAGCGCGCCTGAACGGAACTGCCGGCGAGGACGGCCGGTTGGTGCCCTGCCCTGGCCGGCTGACCGACGCCGAGATCGCCCACTCGTACGCGGGTTTCGTCATGCGCGTGGTGCTGGCGCCACCCGCGCTGCGCAAGTGGGTACGGCACCGGGAGCGTCAGAGCGGGTAGTCCTCGAGGATCCGGCGGCCGATGATCATCCGCTGGATGTCGGCGGTGCCTTCGCCGATGAGCAGCATGGGCGCCTCCCGGTAGAGCCGCTCGATCTCGTACTCCTTCGAGAACCCGTAGCCGCCGTGGATGCGGAAGGAGTCCTCGACCACGTCCCGGCAGTATTCGGAGGCGAGGTATTTCGCCATGCCGGCCTCGAGATCGTTGCGGCGCCCGGCGTCCTTGGTGCGGGCGGACATCACCATCATCTGGTGCGCCGCCTCGACCTTGGTGGCCATGTCGGCCAGCCGGAACAGCACGGCCTGGTGGTCGGCGATGCGCTTGCCGAAGGTCTCCCGCTGCTGCGCGTACCGGATGGCGAGCTCGAACGCGCGCAACGCGACGCCGCAGCCGCGCGCGGCCACGTTGACCCGGCCGACCTCGACACCGTCCATCATCTGGTAGAAGCCGCGTCCTGGTGCGCCGCCGAGCGCGGCGGCGGCCGGGATGCGGTAGCCGGCGAACAGCAGCTCGGTCGTGTCGACGCCCTTGTAGCCCATCTTCTCGATCTTGCCGGGAACAATGAGCCCGGGTGCGACCTCGCCGAAGCCGGTCGGCTTCTCCACCAGCAGCGTGGTCATGTTCCGGTAGACGGACCCGGCGCCCTCGTCGGTCTTCACCAGCACGGCGACGAGATTGGCGGTGCTGCCGTTGGTCAGCCACATCTTCTGGCCGTCGACCACGAAGTCCGCACCGTCCCGGACGGCCTTCGTCCGGATCGCCGAGACGTCCGAGCCGCAGCCGGGCTCGGACATCGAGAACGCGCCGCGCACCTCGCCGGTCGCCAGCCGCGGCAGCAGCGACCGCTTCTGCTCGTCCGTCCCGTGCCGCAGCAGCATGTACGCGACGATGAAGTGGGTATTGACGATCCCGGAGACGCTCATCCAGCCGCGCGCCAGCTCCTCGACCACCAGCGCGTAGGTGAGCAGCGACTCGCCCAGCCCGCCGTACTCCTCCGGGATCGTGAGGCCGAACAGGCCGAGCTCGCGCATCCCGTCGACGATGTCCTGCGGGTAGTCGTCGGCGTGCTCGAGGGCCTGCGCGTGCGGGATGATCTCGCGCTCGGTGAACTCCCGGACGGTCGCCAGGATCTGCTCCTGGACGTCGGTCAGCCCGTCGGTGCGGGCGAGTCTGCCCACGCCTCAGCCCTCCCTCGGCGCGGACTCGATCACGCCGCGCTCGTGCAGCTCGCGGATCTCCCGGTCGGCCAGCCCGAGCCAGCCGGCCAGCACGGCGTCGGTGTGCTCGCCGAGCACCGGCGCTCTGGCCACCGATCGTGCGCCGGCCCGGATCGGCGACCCCGGCGCCAGGTGGCGGCCGACACCGGGCTGGTCGACCTCCCGCATCATCGGGTTGGCCCGCACCTCGTCGCTGCCGACCAGCTCGGCCACCGAGCGGTAGACCGTCCACAACACCGACGTACGGCCGAGCACCGCGCGGACCTCGGCGCCGTCCCGGTCGACGAACCACCGGTCCAGCAGCGCGGCCAGCAGCTCCCGGCTCTCGTACCGGTCGCCCTCCTCGGCGAAGTCGACGCCGAGAGCCTTCTGCAGCGCGGCCACCGGCTCCTCGAGTCCGGTCGCGGCGACGAGATCGCGCCAGTGCCGGGTGGTCAGCGCCACCAGCATGAACCGGGTGCCGTCGCGGGCGGTGAAGTCGCGGCCGAAGCCGCCGTAGAGGTAGTTGCCCAGCCGGGGCCGCCGGCGGCCGAGCTCGGCCTCGGCCAGGAAGCCGAGGTTGCCGGCGGTGGCCAGGGCGACGTCGGAGAGCGCAAGCGCCAGCGCGCTGCCCTCGCCGGTGCGGGCGCGCCGGCGCTCGGCCCCGAGCAGGCCGACCGCCGCGTACAGCCCGCAGGCGACGTCCCAGGCCGGCAGCACGTGATTGACCGGGTCGGCGTATCCGGCCGGGCCGGTCAGCAGCGGGAAGCCGAGCCCGGCGTTGACCGTGTAGTCGACTGCGGCGCTGCCGTCCGGGCGGCCCTCGATCTGCAGGTGGATCAGGTCCGGCCGGCGCTCGGCAAGTGACCGGTAGCCGAGCCAGCCACGGCCGACCGAGTTGGTGAGCACGATCCCGCCGTCCGGCCCGGAGTCGGCGATCAGCCGGGTGACAAGCTCCTGCCCGGCGGCCGAGCGCAGGTCGACCGCGATCGAGCGCTTGGCCTTGTTCAGCCCGGTCCAGTAGAGGCTGGTCCCGGACTCGGCCAGCGGCCAGCGGGTGTGGTCGGGAGCGCCGCCGAGCGGGTCGACCCGGACCACCTCGGCGCCGAGCTGGGCCAGCGTCATCCCGCCGAGCGGCGCGGCGACGAAGGTCGACACCTCGACGACGCGCAGCCCGGCCAGGGGCTGGTCCGCCGTCGGAGCCGTCATCCTCACCTCCGCCTTTGTACGGCCATTTTTTGATGCGCCTTTCCCTGTGTCAACGAGCTTTCTGACACACACGGGGTGCACCGACGGAATTTGGCCGTATATTTCGCCTAGGAGGTGAACGGGTGGAGATCGTGGTCGACGGGCCGTACTTCGAGGATCTCCAGGTCGGGCAGCGGTTCCCGGCCGCGCCGGTGACGCTGACCGAGGGATTGGCGGCCGCGCACCAGGCGGTGGTCGGCGGCCGGCTCCCGCTGGCCGGGGCGCACCTGCTGTCCCGTCAGGTGCTCGGCGACGGCGTGCTGGCCGCGCCCAACCTGGTCTGGGACGTCGCGGTCGGACAGTCCACTGTGGTCACCCACACGGTGGTGGCGAACCTCTTCTACCGCGGCGTTGTGTTCCACCGGGCACCCCGGCTCGGTGACTCGCTGCGGACCGTGACGGAGGTTGTCGGCCTCCGGCAGAACTCGCGGCGGCCAGGGCGCCGCTGCACGGGACTGGTCGCGCTGCGGATCGGCACCGACGACCAGTACGGCCGGCCGGTGCTGGACTTCTGGCGGTGCGCGATGCTGCCGCTGCGGGACGGGTCGGCGGACACCGGGCTGGCCGACGACCTGAGCTCGGTCGGCCGGGACCCGTCGGCGGACGAGCTGGCGTCCGTCACCGCCCGCTGGGACCTGTCTGCCTACCGGGTCGCCCGGCCTGGGCCGCACTTCGACGCCGTGCGGGCCGGCGACGTGTACGTGGTCGCGGGCGGCGACGTGGTCAGCTCCGCGCCCGAACTGGCCCGGCTGACCGGAAACGTGGCCCGGGTGCACCACGACGCCGGGCCGTCCGGCCGGCTGGTCTACGGCGGCCACACGATCGGGCTGGCGCTGCACCAGGCCGTGCGGGCGCTGCCGAACCTGCTCACCGTCGTCGGCTGGCACGGCTGCGACCACCTCGCGCCGGTGCGCGAGGGGGACACGCTGACCAGCACGGTCACGGTGGAGAAGACCGAGCCGATGCCGGCCGGCGGCGGCCTGGCCCACGTGCGCTCCCGGGTCACCGCCCGGCGGGACGGGGCCGAGCCGACCGACGTCCTCGACTGGCGCTTCGTCGCCGCGCTGGCCTGAGCGGTGCCGACCGTGACGGACGGGCGCCGGGAGAGCACGTACACGGTGGTAGCCCGGGACGTGCGCAGCCGGATCCTGCAGGGTGACTACGCCGACGGCCGGCGGCTGCCGACCGAGGCAGAGCTGGCCGAGCGGCACGGCGTGAGCCGGCAGACCGTGCGGCGCGCCTTCCAGGACCTGGTCGCCGAGGGGATGGTCTACCGGGTGCCCGGACGCGGGACGTTCGTGACCCGGCGGGACGAGGCGTACCTGCGGCAGTTCGGGTCGATCGACGACCTCATGGGCCTGTCGGTGGACACCCGGATGGAGGTCACCACGCCGCTGCGCCGGCTGGTCGACGTGACCGCGGCGAGCCGGCTGCGGCTGCCCGACGACGTCGTCCACAGCCTCACGTTCTGCCGCTCGCATGACGGTGCCCCGTTCTGCGTGACGACGGTGTCGGTGCCGCCCGCGGTCGGCGCGGTGCTGGCGTCGGTGCCGGAGCTGACCGCGGCCGGGGCCAGCAGCGAGACGACGATCATCGGGCTGCTCGACGCACGGCTGCCGGCGCCGATCGCCGAGGCCGACCAGAGCATCACGGTCGCGCCCGCCGACCCGGCGACCGCGGCACAGCTCGGCTGCCCGGCTGGTGACCCGCTGCTGCGCATCGACCGGCTCTACTCGGACACCGCCGGCCGGCCGGTCGAGCTGGCCGTCAGCCACTTCCTGCCCGAGCTGTACTCGTACCGGACCAAGCTGCGGAGGGATCGTCATGCGTGATGCGGTGATCTGCGAGCCACTGCGCACCCCGGTCGGGCGGTACGGGGGGGTGCTCAAGGACGTGCCGGCACACGAGCTCGGCGCGCTGGTGGTGCGCGAGCTGGTCACGCGTACCGGGATCGACCCGGGTTCGGTCGACGACGTGATCTTCGCGCAGTGCTACCCGTCGATGGACGCGCCGGCGCTCGGCCGGGTGGTCGGACTCGATGCCGGGTTGCCGGTCTCGGTCGGCGGCCTGCAGCTGGACCGGCGCTGCGGGTCCGGCCTGCAGGCGATCGTCAACGCGACCATGCAGGTGGCCACCGGCGCTTCGGACGTGGTGATCGCCGGCGGCGCCGAGTCGATGTCGCGAGCACCGCTCTACACCCACGACGCCCGCTGGGGGTTGCGCGGTGGCGGGCTGGAGTTGCACGACGCGCTGGCCCGTGGCCGGGTCACCGCCGGCGGCATCAACCACCCGGTGCCCGGCGGAATGCTGGAGACGGCCGAGAACCTGCGCCGCCAGTACGGGATCCCGCGCGCCGAGCAGGACGCGTTCGCGTTGCGGTCGCACCAGCGCGCGGTCGCCGCCCAGCGGGCCGGGACCTTTGCGGCGGAGATCGTGCCGGTGACCGTGCGCGGCCGGCGCGGGGAGACGGTCGTGGATGCCGACGAGCACCCGCGGGCCGACACGTCGCTGGAGTCGCTGGCCGCGCTGCGCCCGGTCATGGGTCGCCAGGACGCGGAGGCGACCGTGACCGCCGGCAACTCCAGCGGGCAGAACGACGGGGCGTCGGCCTGCCTGGTGACGACGTCCGAGTACGCCGCGGCACAGGGGCTACGGCCGCTGGCCCGGCTGCGGTCATGGGCGGTGGCCGGCGTCGGCCCGGAGGTGATGGGCATCGGCCCGGTGCCGGCGACGGCGAAGGCGCTCGGCCGGGCCCGGCTGTCGCTGGGCGACATGGACCTGGTCGAGCTCAACGAGGCGTTCGCGGCACAGGTGCTCGCGGTGCTTCGGGAGTGGGACGGCGTGGACGAGGACCGGCTCAACGTGCACGGCTCCGGGATCTCGCTCGGCCACCCGGTCGCCGCGACGGGCGGGCGGATCCTCGCCACCCTGCTGCGCGAGATGGACCGCCGCGGCGCCCGGTACGGCCTCGAGACCATGTGCATCGGCGGCGGCCAGGGACTCGCGGCCGTCTTCGAACGGGTCTAGCCGTCCTGTACTGCGGGAGCCCGGTCCGCGGTCGAGGGCCTGCGCGTGCATCAGGACGCGCAGATGACCAGCTTGCCGAACTCGGTCACCCGGTCGCAGAACTCGCGCCGTTCGGAGTCGTCCACCTTCGAACGCTTCTAATCCGGCTGTGCCGGTCCGGCGAACCGCTGAATCGCCCGGGAAACGTGGACATATGGCTGAAGCGCGAGAAATGCGCGCCGATGTATTTCCCCGCTGATTGGCATTTCACGACAGGTCCGGTGGTTCGGGCTGCCGGGTCTGAGGCGCTGACCTGCGGCTCAACGTAGGTTGGCACGGAGGGTAGTGGTACCGCCACTCGGGTGACCCGTGCCGAAAGGCGTTCCGAGAATGGATAGACGGGCCGCGCGATGTGGATTGTGAGGGCCGGGACGTACGCCTAACGTCGTGCCGGTCGCGGTCACCGCGGAAAGCACCCGCTGACCGCAGACGACGCTGGCGGCGGCGGATATCGCGCGGCATTGCGCTCGAATTCAGATGGTCGGGCGCGCGCATCCGTCGCGAGATCCCCGTCCTCGATCTCACCGTCGAGCGGCTCGTTTGTGGATCCATCCAGACGACCCGAGGGACGAACATCACCCATGGAAGGCAACCGCACCGAGTGGACGGTCCCTGCGCAGCTGCGCCGCCGCGCGGAGGAACGGCCCGACGACGTCGCCCATCGCCTGGTCGACGTCGACGACCTCACCTTCGGCCGGTGGGACCGGGAGTCGACCGCCGCCGCCCGCGGCCTGCTGGCGCGTGGCGTACGGCCCGGCGACCGGGTCCTGCTGCCCTGCTCGACATCCGACTGGACCAGGTACGCCGTCGCGTGGGCCGCGGTGCTCAAGGCCCGCGGGGTCGCGGTGCCGGTGTCCCGGTCCGCCGGTCGGGACGCCGTCAGCGCCGTGTGGGCGGCGTCCGGCGCGGTCTGCGTGGTCGGCGGGGACCTCTCGTCGCTGCCGGACGCGCGGCACCTGTCGCTCGCCGACCTGCTGGCCGCCGGCTCGCCGGAGCCACTCCGGGACGGTCCGGCGCCGGGTGACGACGCCGAGATCGTCTACACGTCCGGCACCACCGGTGTGCCCAAGGGCGTGGTGGCCTCGCACGAGAACGTGCTGCACGCGCTGCGTTCCCCGCGTCCGGGGCCGATCCGGACGGCCCTGCACGCCCTGCCGCCCGGCACCACGGTCGGGCAGGGCCTGCTGGTGCAGCCGCTGTCGGGCCGGCCGCACCGCACGGCCACGCTGGGCGGGTTCACCGCCGACTGCATGCTCGCCGCGATCGAGCGGCAGCGGCCCACGGACGTCGTGCTCGTGCCGGCGATGGCCATCGCCCTGGTCACCGCGCGCGGGGCGGCCGAGCACGACCTCAGCTCCGTCAGGCAGGTGCGCACCACCAGCGCACCGATCCACCCGGCCACCCTCGAGGCGCTCGCGGCGCTGTTCCCGGCGGCCCGGATCCGCAACGTCTACTCGACGACCGAGTGCTGGCCGCGCCGGCTGGCCACCGACTTCGACCGGGACCGGCCGAGCTCGCTGGGCCGGCCTTCGGCCGGCGCGCAGGTGCGGATCGTCGACCCGGCGGGAGTGGAGCTGCCGCCCGGCATTCCGGGCGACGTGCAGCTGCGCAGCGACGCACCGCAGCGCCGGTACGACGGCGAGACCGGCGCGTCGACCGTGTTCCTCCGCGACGGCTGGACCCGTACCGGCGACGTCGGGGTGGTCGACGAGGACGGCTACTTCTCCCTCGTCGACCGCAACCCCGACCTGGTCAACACCGGCGGGCTCAACGTCTCCACGCTCGACGTCGAGGCGACGATGATGGACTTCCCGGGGGTGGTCGAGGCGGCCGTCTGCGGGGTGCCGCACCCGGTGCTCACCGAGTGCGTGGTGGCGGCGGTCCGGGCGGAGATCGGACTCGACCTCGACGGCCTGCTGGCGTTCGTCCGCGACCGGAAGGGGCCGGCCGCGCCGCACCGGATCGTGATCGTCGACGACCTGCCGCGGACGTTCCTCGGCAAGACCGACAAGAAACGGCTGCGCGACCAGCTGGCCGAGCAGCCCGACGGCCGCGCCGAGCCGCCGCGTACCCCGACCGAGACCTACCTGGCCGGGCTCTGGGCCGAGGCGCTCGACCTGGACCGGGTGGCCGCGACCGACGACTTCCTCCGGCTCGGCGGCTCGTCGCTCACCGCGATGGAGGTCACCAGCCGGGCCACCGAGAAGCTGGGACGGGAGATCACGGTCCGGGACCTGCTCGACGCCATCAGCCTGCGCGCGTTCGCGGCGCGGGTGGACGCGGCGCCGGTTCGCGAGGCGGTGCGGTCCGGTGACTGAGTCGCGTGTGGACAGCGTGCCGACCCGGGCGGCTCACCCGGACGCCGACACGGTGACGTACCCCGTCTCGTACGCGCAGGAGTCCTTGCTGGACGGCGTGTCCGAGTCGGCGATCACCGTGCCGGCGGTCGCCCGGGTCGGCGCCGGCGTCCGGCCGGCGCAGGTGCGGCAGGCGCTCGACGTCCTGGTCGCCCGGCACGACGCGCTGCGTACGGTCTTCGGTCGGTCGGACACCGGCGCGCTGGTCGGCCACGTCCGGCCGTTCGGGGCCCTGCCGCTGACCGTCACCGAGCGCCGGACCCGCCCGGCCGACCTGCTCGCGCGGGTGCTGCTGGCCGGCGCGGAGCGGCCGTTCGTGCTCGCCGGCGCCCCCCCGGCCCGCGCCGAGCTGCACCTCGTCGGCGCGGCCGGCGGGCTGCTCGTGGTCTGGCTGCACCACGCGATCTCGGACCTGGTCTCGGTGCAGGTGCTGGCCGACGAGCTCGGCCGGCTGCTGCGCGGCTCGGCGCTGGACGAGCCGGGCCGACCGATGGCGGAGGTCGCCGCCGCCGAACGGGCCGAACGGCCGACCGCCCGGCAGCTCGACTACTGGGGCACCGCGCTCGAGGCGGCCGACGCGTGGTTCGGGTTGCCGGTGCCGGCCGGCACGCCGCACCAGCTGGTCCGCCCGGCGCTGCCCCGGCTCGGGGCCGACGTGGTCGACCGGCTGGGCTGGCTTGCCGCCGACCACCGCACGACCGTGACGACCGTGCTGGCCGCCGCGGTCCTGGCCACGCACGCCGGCGATGCGGCCGCCGACACCGCCGTGCTCGGGCTGACCGTGAGCAACCGCGACCACCCGCGGCTGCGCTCGACCGTCGGCTGCCTCGCCGACCAGCTGCCGCTGGCGGTCGACCTCGGCGGCCGGCCGACGTTCGGCGAGCTGGTCGGCCGGGTTCGGGAGGCGCTGCTGGACGCGTACGACCACCGGCTGCCGCTCGGCCTGCTGCTGCCGCTGCTCGGCCGCGGCCGCGCGCCGGTCTTCGGGGTCAACCTCAACTTCCTGCCGCCGGCGCGGCGGCGGTCCGACCTCGCACCGGAGCCGGGGCTTCCGTGCGGGATCACCAAGCGCCGGGCCGAACCGTGGTGGCTCGGCGACGCCGCGCTGGCGTACCGGCCGCGGATCGACGCGGGTGGGGTGAGCGGCGAGATCGAGGGCGACGCCCACCTGCAGGACCCGGAAGAAATCCGGCGGCGCGGGCAGCGGTTCTGCGCGGTGCTGGCCGCCGTGTCCGAGAACCCGTACCTGGACGTGCGGTCGCTGGGCGGGCAGCCGGCCGGAGGACGTCGATGACCAGGACGGTCGCGGCGCCGCAGCGCTACCTGGCCAGCTACTACCAGCGGGACTGGGTGCTGGCCTGCCGCGACGCGACCTCCTTCTACAGCACGCCGCTGGCCTGGGACCTGCACGGGCCGCTCGAACCGGAGCTGGTGGCGGGGGCGCTGGCCGAGTTGACCGAACGGCACGCCGCGCTGCGGACGGCCTTCCGCCGCTGCGGCCCGGACGTCGAACAGCTCGTCTGGCCGGCCGTCGACGTGCCGCTGCGCACCGTCGACCTGTCCGGGACCGCGGATCCCGCTGCCGACCTGGAGGAGCGCCTGGTCCGGGAGGCCGAGCGGCCCCGGGTGCTCGACCGGCCGCCGCTGTGGCACGCGCAGCTGCTCCGGCTGCGACCGGGACACCACGTGCTGGCGATGTTCGTCCACCACCTCGTCTTCGACGGCTGGTCGCACGGCGTGCTGCACGACGAGCTGGTCCGCTGCCTGCGCGCGGCGGTCCGGGGCCGGCCGCCACGGCTGCCGGCGCTGCACCTCGGGGTCGGTGAGTTCGCCGAGCACGAGCGCGGCCTGCGCGACCGGGACGCCGAACGCTGGTGGAGCGACCGGCTGGCCGCGCTGCCGCCGGTCGCGCCGCCGCCGCTGGGCGGGCGATTCGTGTCCTGCCCGTTGCCGCCGGTGCCGGCCGCGGTCGGCGTGGACCTGCGCCGGCTGGCCGACGAGGTCGGCGTCGGGGTCAGCGAGGCACTGCTGGCCGCCGTCGTCGCGGTCCGGCGGCACGAGGTCGGCGACGACGTGGTCGTCGGGGTGACCCGGGCCCGCCGGGACGAGCCGGACTGCCACCGGGTGATCGGACCGCTGCTGGACCACCTGCCGGTACGGGTCGACACCGCCGGCGGGATCACGGTCGGCGTGCTGCTGGAGCGGGTGCACCAGGCGTACCGGGCGGCCCGCCGGCGAACCCTGCCGCTCGGTCTCATCCGGCAGGCCGTGCACGAGGACCTGGCGGCGAGCGGCGGACGGCTGTTCGACACCCGGTTCAACTACATGCCGAGCGCATCCACCGGCGAGCCCGTACTGGCCGGTGGGGTGCGGATCGAGCCGCGCCCGGTCGATCCGACCCGGCAGCGGCCGCGGCACACCGAGGACCACCCGGAGGTGCTGCCGCTGTCGGTCAACCTGCACCACCAGCACGACGGGCGGCTGACCGGCGACGTCTGCGGGCACGACGGCGTCTACCCGGGCTCGTCGCTGGCCGGGTTGGGCGAGCAGCTGGTGTGCACGCTCGGGCGGATCGCCGGCGGCGGCGTCGGGCAGCGGCTGCCCGGCCCGGGCGGATGATCGCCGTCCGACCGGTCGTGCTGACCGCCTCGCTGGCGAACTTCGTCGTGCTCGCCGACGCCACGATCGTGGTCGTCGCGCTGCCGTCGCTGGGCCGCGATCTCGGCTTCTCGGAGCGCGGGCTGCCGTGGGTGGTCAACGGCTACAGCCTGGCGTTCGGCTGCTGCCTGCTGCTCGGCGGGTACGCGGCGGACCGCCTCGGGCCGCGGCTGCCGTTCGTGCTCGGGATGGCGCTGTTCTCGCTCGGGTCGCTCGGCTGCGCCGTCGCCGGTACGCCGGAGGCGCTGGTGCTCGGGCGGCTGGTACAGGGCGTCGGCGGCGCGCTGTTCAGCCCGGCCGCGCTGGCCGTCGTCACGGCCTCGGCACGCGGTCCGGCCGAGCGGGCCAGGGCGCTGGCGGTGTGGAGCGCGGTCGGCGCCGCCGCGGTGGCTGTCGGCCCGGTGCTCGGTGGTGCGCTGACCGGCTCGCTCGGCTGGCGGTCGGTGTTCTGGCTGCCCGCACTGGTGTGCGTGGTCGCGGCGGCTGGCGGGATGCGCTCGCTGACCCGGCCCGTCCCGACGGCGGCGAGGGGTCGGTTCCCCGTACGGCGCGTCGCTGCCGCGTGCACGGTGCTCGGGCTCGGCTCCGCGGCCGTGGTCGGCGCCGCGTACGCGAGCACGCTGTGGGTGCAGGACGGGCTGCACCTGACGCCGGCCGCGGCCGGGCTGGCGCTGCTGCCGCTGAGTGCGGGGATCGTGGTCGGCGCCGCCGCCGCGCCGTCGCTGACCCGCCGCCGCGGGGAGCGCTGGGTCGCCGTGGCCGGCCTGGCCGCGGGGGTGGCCGGAACGCTGCTGCTGGTCGCGGCGACGGTCGTCGCCGCGCCGCTCGGGCTGCTGCTGCCCGCCTCGGCCCTGCTGGCAGTCGGGTTCGGGCTGCAGTCGGTGCCGGTCGGGGCGCTCGCCACTGCCGTGGACCGCGGCCGCGGGCTGGCGTCGGCGGCGTACCAGACCTCGGGGCAGCTCGGCGGTGGGCTCGGGCTGCTGGCGCTGGTCGGGGTGGCGGCGTGGTGGTCGGGCGGGCTAGCGGGCGGTGACCGGGCGATGCTCGCCGGCTACCGGGCGATCTTCGTCGCCGGCTCCGGGCTGCTGCTGCTCGCCGCGCTCGTCGCCGCGGCCGGGTTCCGGCGGCAGCGGCAGGCGCCAGTGCCGCTCGACGACCGCCACGTCGTCGATCCGGACCGTGCCGGCCACCGCGTCGTCCCGCCCGTCGAGGAACAGCTCGACCCGGACGACCACCCGCTCACCGGAGCGCAGCCGCGCGGTGACCGTGCTGGTCGCGCGGAGGTCGGCGGTGCCGTGGTCGGCCGCCGCCCGCAGCCAGGTGTCCTGCCGCAGCGCGACGCCGCTGTCCGGCAGGTCCGCCGCCAGCTCGTCCGCGACGACCACGGCGACCCGGTCGCTGATCGGCTCGCGGGTGATCTCCCAGCGCGGCGTGTCGGTCACCCACGGCGGGTCGTCCGGCGGAGGTGACGGCCGATCGACCGCCACCGGCTCGCCCACCGCCGCGGCGACCGGCAGCCGGATCTCCAGCCGACGCAACTCGAGCCGGTCCGGACCGCCGCGGGCCGGCCAGACGCGCGGGAACGCGCTGTCGCTGACCACCACCCGCAGCCGGTGACCCTCGGCGACCCGGTAGCAGGTCGGGTCGAGGGCGCGATCCGAGCCGGTCAGGATGCCGCCGGTGATCAGCGTGGACCGGCCGTCCGGCTCGACGTCGGTCAGCTTGACGACGAGCCGGCCCGGTTCGCCGGCACCGGTGACGGTCACCTCCGGCCGGCCGGCCAGCAGCAGCGGCCCGGTCAGCGGCGGCCCGGTCAGCGTGACCGCGCGGGCATCGTCGGCGTGCTGGTCCAGCGGGCGGCCGAAGCCGCCGTTGGGGATGCCCCACAGGCCGCTCAGCGGGCCGACCGTCGGGTCCCGCGGCGCCGACGCGACCCGGCCGGCCAGCGTCCGGGACTCGCCCGGCGGCGGCCACCCGGCCAGCGCCCGCCACCCCGGCTCGGCCCCCTGCACGTACGCCGTCACCGCCAGGTCCGTCGCGGTGCCGGGACGAGGGCCCAGCCAGCGGGACCACCAACGGACGGCGAGCGCGGTCGCGTCCACCGGCTCGTCCGGCGCGTCGTCCGGCGCGCTGTGCATCCACGGCCCGACGACCAGCGCCCGCGGCCCGCGTACCCGCTCGTAGATCCGGACCGCGGCGTCGCAGAACATGTCCCGCCAGCCGCCGACCGACAGCGTCGGCACGGTCACCGCGCCCGCGTCGACCGTCCGGGATCGCCACACCGGGTCGCCCGGCGGGTGCCTTCCCACGTCGACCAGGTAAGGCTCGGACCGCTCGACCCGCTCCCGCCAGCGCCGCTGCTCGTCCGGGTCGCGGAACCGGGCCAGCGGCGGCAACAGCTGGTTGACCAGCGTGCCGACGCCCCAGACCGCGAGCGGCCCGACCATGCCGGGGGCGCCGGCCGGATGCACGAAGTCCCGCTCCGGATCGAGCATCCCCATCAGCGAGACGACCGCCCGCAGCGGCGCCGGCCGCCTGGCCGCGGTCCGCAGCGCCAGCGCGGCGCCCCAGGAGAAGCCCCACATGCCGACCGTGCCGTCGCACCATGGCTGTGCTGCCGCCCACTCCACTGCGGCGACGCCGTCGTCGGCCTCGGCCGGGTCGAACGGCGCCCGCGCCGGGCCGTCCGACGAGCCGAGCCCGCGGCAGTCGACCAGCACGCAGGCGTACCCGGCCGCCGCGAACCGGCGCAGCGTGACCCAGCAGCCGGCACCACCGAGCGAGTCCACCCGGTACGGCATCAGCGCCACCACCGCCGGCACCGGACCCGCGCCCGCCGGGAGCAGCAGGTCGGCGGCGAGGCCCGCGTCGATCCGCACGCCGTGGCGGACCGACACCGTCACGTGCTGTCCCGGACGACCAGCTCCAGCCCGAGCGAGATGTGCTGCACCGACGCGGACGTGCCGGCCAGCATGTCGCCGAGCAGCCGCGCGCCCAGCCGGCCGGACTCCTCGAACGGCTGCCGCACGGTCGTCAGCCCGGCCGCCTCGGCGATGCTGCCGTCGTCGAACCCGACCACGGCCAGCTCGTCGGGCACCTGGACGCCAAGCCGCCGGGCCTCCAGCAGCAACCCGGCGGCGAGCAGGTCGTGGTGCGCGAACACCGCGGTCGGCCGTGGCTGGCGGGCCAGCACCTCGGCCAGGCTCTTCCGGCTGCCGGCGATGTCGTTGCTGGTCAGCACGATCGGCACCGTGTCCGGGTCGCCGCCGGCCGCCGCGACCTCGCGCAGGAAGCCGCGGTTGCGGCGCTGGCCCTGGGACAGGAACTCGAACGACTCCTGCGGCTCCTGCACGAACGCGAACGAGCGGTGCCCGCGCTCCAGCAGGTGCCGGGCGGCCATCGCGCCGCCCTCCTCGTCGTCGATCGTGACCGTGTGGAACTCCGGCCGCGAGCTGTCCACCAGCACAGTCGGCAGCCGGCGGGTGAGCAGCTTCTCGGCCAGCGCGTCGTCCAGCGGCAGCCCCATGATCAGCAGCCCGTCCAGCCGGCCGGTGACCGGCAGGATCCGCAGCAGCGGCGACAGGCTGGCCGCGGCCGACTCGTGGTCGTAGACCACGACGTCCCGGCTGGTTCCGTCCGACTCGGCCAGCACACCCATCAGCCGCCGCCGGTACGAGTCGTACGACGTGAACGGCGCGAGCACGCCGATCCGGCCGACGCCCCGGCGGGCGGAGCTGACCGCGGCCGCCTTCGGCACGTACTGCAGGTCTTCGACCGCCTTGAGCACCCGGTCCCGGGTCCGCGGGTTGACCCGACCCGGGCGGTTGATGACCTGCGAGACGGTCGAGATGCTTACCCCGGCCCGGGCGGCCACGTCGTAGATCGTCACCGTGTCCGTCACTGCGCGACTCCCTCCCCGGCCCGATCTTCCGCCACGGCGCGGACGTGGGCGTCCCGGACCGCGCGGGCGGCGGACTCCTGCCACTCGCCGGCGGGCGGCCAGACCCGGGTGAGGAACGAGACCCCGTGGATGGCGCCCGGCTCCACCGACACCGCCGCGGGCACGCCGGCGGCCGCGAGCCTGGCCGCGTAGTGCTCGCCGTCCCGGCGCAGCGGATCGAGCTCGGCGGTCATCAGGTACGCGGGCGGCAGTCCGGACAGGTCGTCCGCGCGCAGCGGCGAGGCCAGCTCGCCGGCCGCCGCCTCGTCCGGGAGGTAGCGCCGGACCGCCGCGACCAGCTGCTCGGCGTGGTGCGGGTCGGGGTCCCCGGCACCGACCGACAGCCACCGGGTCAGGTCGAGGACCGGCACCTCGAGCAGCTGGAACGCCAGCCGCGGCCCGCCCTCCCGCCGGCACCTCAGGGTCAGCGCCGCGGCCAGGTTGCCGCCCGCGGACACCCCCCCGACCGAGACCGCGGTCGGGTCGATCCGCCACCTCCCTGCGGCGGCGACGACGTGCGTGAGCACCGCGTACACCTGCTCGACCGCAGCCGGGAAGCGGTGCTCCGGAGCGAGCGGGTAGTCGACGGCGAGCACCACGCACCCGGCCCGGGCGCAGCGCAGCCGGCAGATCGCGTCGTTGACCAGCTCGTCAACGGACCCAAGCCACCAGCCGCCGCCGTGCAGGAACAGGTGCGCGGGCAGCGCGCCGCCGCCCGCGGCCGGGCGGTATTCCTTCACCCGTGCCGGGCCGGCCGGCGTCGGCACCACGTGGTCGGTGACCGTCGGCCCCGGCTCAGGGCGCCGGCCGTACCGGAGGTAGTTCAGGTCGCTGAGGTGCCGCATGTACTGCCGCTTCTCGGCGACCGTGAGGAAGTCGAGCGGCTCCCGTGGCTGCGCGTCGAGGAACGCCTGGACCGGCCCGGGCGCCGTCACCGCTGCTCCGCCGGCACTGCCGCCCGGGCCGCCCGCCGGTCCCGCTGCGCCACCGGGTCGGGCACCGGGGCGGCCGCCAGCAGCGACCGCGTGTACGGGTGCTCGGGCGCGTCGATCACCCGCTCGACCGGCCCGGTCTCCACCACCTGACCCCGCAGCAGCACCGCGACCCGGTGCGCGACGTGCCGGATCAGCGCCAGGTCGTGGGTGATGAACAGGTAGCTGATCCCGAGCTCGCGCTGCAGCCCGCCGAGCAGGTTGAGCACCTGTGCCTGTACGGACAGGTCCAGCGCGCTGGTCGGCTCGTCGCACACGATCAGCCGGGGCCGCAGCATCAGCGCCCTGGCGACCGCGATGCGCTGGCGCTGGCCGCCGGAGAACTCACCGGGGTAGCGGTCCGCGGCGTCCGGGTCCAGGCCGACGCTGTGCAGGGCTGCCTCCACCTGGGTGCGCGCGGACGCCGCGCCGGCCCGGCGATGGGCGATCAGCGGTTCCACGAGGGTCTGCCGGATCGTACGCATGGAGTTCAGCGATCCGTACGGATCCTGGAACACCACCTGGATCTCCCGGGTCAGCTCGCGCCGCCGCCGGGCAGTCGCGTGCGCGATGTCCTCGCCGTCGAACGTCACGGTGCCGGCCGCGACCGGGACGACGCCGAGCACGGCGTTGCCGACGGTCGTCTTGCCCGACCCGCTCTCGCCGACCAGCGCGAGCGTCTCGCCCGCCCCGATGTCGAGGTCGACCCCCTCGACCGCGGTGGTGTGCCGCCGCCCGCGGCCGTAGTCGACCCGCAGCCCGCGGACCTCCAGCAGCGGCGTCATCGGTCGACCACCTCCTCGTGCCGGATGCAACGCACCTGGCGGCCGGCGCCGACCGGGATCAGCGGGATCGGGCCGGCCGCGCACGCGTCGGTGGCCAGGTCGCAGCGCGGCCGGAACCGGCAGCCGGCCGCCCACACCGCCGGCGACGGCACGCTGCCCCGGATCGTCGGCAGCGTGTCGGCGACCGCGGCCCGGTGTGGGTTCGCCGCCAGCAGCGAGCGCGTGTACGGGTGGCGCGGCGACCGGTAGAGGTCCTCGACGGCGGCCTGCTCGACGATCTCGCCGGCGTACATGACCAGGGCGCGGTCGCAGACGTCGGCGAGCACGCCCCAGTCGTGGGTGACGAACACGATGGCCATCCCGCGCCGGTCGCGCAGCTCCCGCAGCAGGGCCAGGATCTCCGCCTGCACGGTGACGTCCAGGGCGGTGGTCGGCTCGTCGGCGATGAGCAGCGCCGGATCGCCGGCCAGCGCGAGCGCGATGGAGACGCGCTGGGCCATGCCACCGGACAGCTCGGACGGATAGAGCCGGGCGACCCGCTCCGGCTCGGCGATCTGCACGGTCCGCAGCAGCTCGACCGCCCGGACCCGGGCCGCCGCCCGGCCGGCCCGCTGGTGCCGGCGGATCACCTCGGCGAGCTGGCTGCCGACCCGGAACACCGGGTCGAGCCCGGACAGCGGCTCCTGCGAGACCAGCGCGATCCGGCAGCCGCGGACCCGGGCCAGCTCGCGCTCGCCCAGCGTGGTCAGCGCGGTGCCGTCGAAGACGGCCGAGCCGGCGACCACCTGCCCGCTCGGCGGCAGCAGGCCGAGCAGACTGCGGGCGGTGACCGTCTTGCCCGAGCCGGATTCGCCGACGATGCCGACGATCTCGCCCGCGGCCACGTCGAAGCTCACGTCCCGGACCGCGGTCGCCTGGCCGCCCTGCGGCAGGTCGAAGGCGACGGTCAGCCCTCGTACGGACAGCAGGCCGGTGCGGTCCGGAGCCGGGGCCGGCCTCGCGTCGGCGGGCCGGGCCGTCCGCCGCCGGCGCGGGGCGAACGCGGGCTGGATCCGGTCGGCCCTGGCGTCCCGCAGCGCGTCCCCGAACAGGCCGAGCGCCAGCACGGTGAGCGCGAGGATCCCGCCGGTCGGCACCGCCAGCCACGGCGCCTCGCTGGTCACCTCGGCCGCGGCGCCGACCATGTTGCCCCAGCTCGGGCCCTCCGACTCCGGCCGGGCCAGGCCGAGGAACGACAGCGCCGCCTGCACCAGGACGGCCGTCGCGGCGAACAGCGACAGCTGGACGATGATCGGCCCGACCAGTCGGGGCAGCACGTGCCGGCGCATGACCTGCGCGGAGCCGAGCCCCGACAGCCGGGCCGCCTGCACGTACGGCTCGCGACGGACCGAGCTGGTCACGCCGCGGGTCACCCGCAGCAGCAGCGGGCAGCTGATGACGCCGAGCACGACCATGGTCGCCGTGCTGTTGCCGGGGAAGACCGACAGCACCATCAGCAGCACGATGATCCCGGGCAGGGCGAGCAGCAGGTCGGCGACCCAGCCGACGGACCGGTCCAGCCAGCCGCCGAAGTAGCCCGCCAGCACCCCGAGCGTGATACCGAGGACGGCGAACACGACCACGGCCTCGACCACCGCGACCAGCGTGACCTGGCCGCCGTACAGCAGCCGGGACAGCACGTCGCGGCCGAGCCGGTCGGTGCCGAGCCAGTGCGCCGAGCTCGGTCCGGCCAGCGGGTGGGCGAGGTCCTGGAACTCCGGGTCGGCCGGCGCCCACCAGGTTGCGCCGACGCAGGCGACCGTGAGAACGACCAGATAGGCGGCGGCGATCAGACCCAGCCACCGGCGCCGCCAGGTGCGCGGGCGCCAGGAGCGCCGGCGGCGGCGGCCGGTGGCCGGGAGTCCCGGGTCGGCGGCGGCCGCCAGGGTGGCGTCGGCCGGCTCGGTGGTGGGCAGCGGGACGATCGTCATCGCGCCCGCACCCTCGGGTTGAGCCAGCGGTAGGAGAGGTCGACGAGCAGGTTCGCGACCACCACGACGACCGTGAAGCAGAACGCGACCCCGGTGATCACCGGCAGGTTGTGGCTGCCGCTGGCCTCGACGGCCTGCGCGCCGAGGCCCGGTACGGAGAAGAAGCTCTCGATCACCACGGCGCCGGACAGCAGGCTGATCAGCAGCAGCCCGAGCAGCGTGACGACCGGGATGGCCGCGTTGCGCAGCGCGTGCTTGTAGACGATCGCCCGCTCGGACAGCCCGCGGGCTCGCAGCATCGTCACGTACTCGGCCGACAGCGCCTCGGCCATCGCGTCCCTGGTCTGTTTGGCCACGAACGCGATGCCGGCCGCGGACAGCGCGACCACCGGCAGCGCGATGGCCCGCAGCCAGCCGGCCGGGTCCTCGGTGAGCGGGACGTAACCGCCGGTGGGGA
>DATBFW010000110.1:0-39305 GCA_036558285.1 Mycobacteriales bacterium
CGGCGGAGCAGGGGGCGGCGGCGGAGCAGGGGGCGGCGGCGGAGCAGGGGGCGGCGGCGGAGCAGGGGGCGGCGGCGGAGCAGGGGGCGGCGGAGCGGGCGGCGGCGGAGGGTTATCCGGCGGCCTGGGAGGCGGATGTTGTCGTCTCCGACGGCGGGGTGGTGCATCTGCGGCCGATCCGGCCCGAGGATGCCGACGGGATCGTCGCGTTCCACGCCAAGCTGTCGGAGCGCACCCGCTACCTGCGGTACTTCGGGGCGTACCCACGGATCCCGCAGCGGGACCTGCACCGCTTCACGCACGTCGACCACCGCAACCGGGTCGCTCTGGTGGCGGTGCTCGACGAGGAGATCATCGGGGTCGGCCGGTACGACCGACTCGGCAGCACGGGGACTTCTGACGCCGCGGACGCGGAGGTCGCGTTCGTCGTGGCGGACGCCCACCAGGGTCGCGGGATCGGCTCGATCCTGCTGGAGCATCTTGCGGCGGCGGCGCGGGAACGCGGGATCAAGCGGTTCGTCGCCGAGGTGCTGGCGGAGAACTCGCGGATGGTCAGGGTGTTCACCGACGCCGGCTACTCGGCCAAGTACGAGTACGACTCCGGGGTCGTGCACCTGACGTTCCCGATCGCGCCGACCGAGCAGTCGCGGGCGGTCGAGTTCGAGCGGGAACGCCGCGCCGAGGCGCGGTCCATCGAGCGGCTGCTCACGCCGGGGTCGGTCGCGGTGATCGGTGCCAGCACCGACCCGAAGAAGATCGGGCACGTCGTGTTCGCCAACCTGATGGCCTACGGGTTCTCCGGGCCGGTGTATCCGGTGCATCCCGAAGCGCGACACATCGGCGGCGTGCGCGCGTACCCGACCGTGCTCGACGTGCCGGACGACGTCGACCTCGCGGTGGTCGCCGTTCCCGCGCCCGGGGTCGTGGATGTCGTCGAGCAGTGCGGGCACAAGGGCGTGCGCGGCGTGGTCGTGATGTCCGGCGGTTTCGCCGAGCGGGACACGACCGACCCCGACCAGTCCGGCAGCGGCAGGGAGCTGGAGCGCACGCTCGTCGCGGTCGCCCGCGCGCACGGCATGCGCGTCGTCGGGCCGAACTGCCTCGGCGTCGTCAACGCAGACCCGTCGGTACGGCTGAACGCGACGATCGCGCCGCAGGCGCCGGGCCGCGGCCGCGTCGGTTTCTTCTGCCAGTCCGGCGCCCTGGGCGTCGCGATCCTCGCGGCGGCGAAGCGGTGGGGGCTCGGGCTCTCGACGTTCGTCAGCGCCGGCAACCGCGCCGACGTCAGCGGCAACGACCTGCTGCAGTACTGGGCGCGGGATCCCGAGACGGACGTCGTCCTGCTCTACCTGGAGAGCTTCGGCAATCCGCGGAAGTTCGCCCGGCTGGCGCGGCGGGTCGCGCGTACCAAGCCGGTGGTGGCGGTGAAGACGGGCCGATACGCGGTGGCGACGCCGGCGCTGGCCGGCCGGGCGGTGCCGGTGCCGGAGGAGCGGGTGCAGGCGCTGTTCGAGAGATCCGGCGTCATCAGGGTCGACACGCTCACCGAGCTGTTCGACGTGGCCCAGCTGCTCGCCTACCAGCCGCTGCCGCCGGGGTCGCGGGTCGCGACGGTCACCAACTCCAGCGCGCTCGGGGTGCTGGTGGCCGATGCGTGTGCCGCCGCCGGACTCGACGGCGTCGCGACCGTGGACGTCGGGCCGGAGGCGGACGTGCCCACGTTCATGGCCGGCGTACGGGAGGCGATCGACCGCGCCGACGCCTTGGTCGCGGTCTTCGCCCCAGCGCTGGCAACGCCGGGAGACGACTACGCGCGGGCGCTCGCGGAGATCGCCGCCACATCACGGGTGCCGGTGCTCACCACGTTTCTCGGCACCGAGGGGGTCCCGGCGCCGCTGCGCCGCTCCAGCGACGACCGGCCCGGCGAGGCCGTGCGCGGATCCGTCCCGTCGTACCCGACGCCGGAGCGGGCGGTGCGGGCACTGGCCGCCGCGACCCGGTACGCGGCGTGGCGCCGGCGACCCACTGGCGCGCTGCCCCACCTGGACGGCATCGACCCGGCGGCGGCCCGCGCGGTCGTCGAGCAGGCACTGGCGACCGCCCCGCGGGGGCGGCAGCTCACGGCGGACGAGTCCAGCCGGCTGCTGGCGGCGTACGGGCTGCCGGTCGTCGGGTGGCGGGTCGTGACCGGCGCGGATGAGGCGGCAGCCGCGGCCGAACAGCTCGGCTACCCCGTCGCGGTCAAGGCGACGGCACCGGCGCTGCGGCACCGGCAGGACCTCGGTGCGGTCAGGCTCGACCTCGGCGACGCGACCGCCGTGCGATCCGCGGTCACCGCGCTCGCCCAGCTGACCGAGCACGATGCACCGGTCGTCGTGCAGCGGATGGCGGCGCCCGGCGTCGCGACAGTCGTCGAGGTGCTCGACGATCCGACCTTCGGCGCGCTGGTCTCGTTCGGCATCGGCGGGCTTGCGACGGAGCTGCTCGGCGACCGGGCGTACGCGCCGGTGCCGATGACCGACGAGGAGGCGGCCGAGCTGGTCGCCGCTCCGCGGGCGGCGCCGCTGCTGGCCGGCTACCGCGGCTCCGAGCCGGTCGACACCGCCGCGCTGCAGGACCTGCTGCTGCGGGTCTCCCGGCTGGCCGAGGACCTGCCCGAGGTGCTCGCGCTCGAGCTCAACCCGGCGCTGGTGGCCCGGCGCGGCCTCGCCGTGCTGAGCGCGACCGCCGTGGTGGGGCCGCCGACCTCCCGGGTCGACCCAGGCCCCCGACGACTGCCGGCCTGAGCACGACGAAGGCCCTCACCCACGGCGCGTGGGTGAGGGCCTTCGAGCGAGGTCCTACTGGACGTAGTCGCGCAGCACGTTCGACCGCGACGGGTGGCGCAGCTTCGCCATCGTGTCCCGCTCGATCTGCCGGATCCGCTCCCGGGACAGGCCGAACGCCTTCCCGATCTCGTCCAGCGTGCGCGGCCGGCCGTCGTCCAGCCCGTACCGCATGCGCAGCACCTGCCGCTCGCGGCTCTCCAGGGTCGACAGCACCGCGTCGAGCTGCTCGCGCATGAAGCCGAACTCGACCGCATCCTGCGCGTCGGCCGCGTCGGTGTCCTCGATGAAGTCGCCGAGCTGGGCGTCCTCGTCGTCGCCGACGGTCTGGTCCAGCGAGACCAGGTCCCGGCCGTACTGCAGGAGCTCGGTCACCCGCTGCGGGGTGATGTCCAGCTCCAGCCCCAGCTCCTCCTCGGTCGCGTCGCGGCCGAGCTGCTGGTGCAGCAGCCGCCGCGTCCGCTCCAGCTTGTTGACCTGCTCGACCAGGTGGACGGGCAGCCGGATGGTGCGGCCCTGGTCGGCCATCGCGCGGGTGATCGCCTGCCGGATCCACCACGTCGCGTACGTCGAGAACTTGAAGCCCTTGGCGTAGTCGAACTTCTCCACCGCGCGGACCAGGCCCAGGTTGCCCTCCTGGATCAGGTCCAGGAACGGCAGACCGTGGCCGGTGTAGCGCTTTGCCAGCGAGACGACCAGCCGCAGGTTCGCCTGCAACAGGTGCTCCTTGGCCCGGCGCCCGTCGACGGCGAGGGCCTGCAGGTCACGACGCCTGGCCGGGGTCAGCTTGGTGTTCGGGTCGGCCAGCAGGTGGTCGGCGTAGAGACCGGCCTCGATCCGCTTGGAGAGCTCGACCTCCTGCTCGGCGTTGAGCAGCGCGACCTTGCCGATCTCGTTGAGGTAGACCCTGACCAGGTCGGCGGACAGTGCCGCGGACTGCTCGTCCAGGTCGGGAAGCCGCTCGTCGACCTCGGCGCCGGAGTCGACGGCGCCGGACGGGTCGGAACCGGCCGCGTCCGGCCGCGCCGTGGCCCGCTGCGTGCGGTGCGGCCGCGACATGATGCGCGGCTCCACCGACGCGCGGCGGCGCGGCGTGGCAGAATCGGTGCGAGGAAGCGTCACGGAACAGACTCCCGGGGTCGGGTTCGGTGCTACGGCTATATCAACGCCTCGTAGTACGCGATGTTCCCGCCCCGAGTTCGCTGACGCCTGTCCTCAGGCTTCTCACAGGCCCAGCGCCGTGCATCCTCCGGTTTGCGTGGTCACAGCACCCGTTCACGCGCGAGTGAGACGCAAATCACAGTGGCAGCGACGCGAGGTCGTCCTGGACGACCTGCCGGTCCTCGGCGTCGGTGACCTTCGCCAGGGCCGCCTCGGCGGCCGCTCGCGATGCCAGCGCCGACTCCCGCTGGCCCGCCACCGCGTACGCCCTGGCCAGGCCCTCGTGTGCAGATGCGATCAACCAGTCCGGGACGGCGCCGGCGGTCGCGATTTCCAGGCAGCGGCGGGCGTGGTGCAGCGCGGGCTCGGCCCGGCTCAGCACCGAGTAGACGCGCGCGCACTGCCACTCGCCGATGGCGAGCTGTTCGGGCCCGCCGACCTGGCCCCAGTGGTAGCGGGACGCGTGCGCGGCGTGCACCATCTGGTCGTCGTCCTCGGTGGTACGGCCGGTCTGTTCCAGCAGCGTCCAGACCAGGTTGAACAGGTCGGCGGCCAGCTGCCGTTCGGAATCCGGCAGGCCGGCCGGCGCCGTGCGGGCGGGGGCGGTCGGGTCGGGCATGTCGTCTCCTTCGATGAGATGTACGAGGCCGTGCAGGATGCGTTGATCACGAGCCAGCCGTGCTTCGACGTCGCGGCGGTAGGCGATCAGCAGCTCGCGGCCACCGTCGGACGCGGCCAGCACGGCTCGGATCGCCGGCAGCGGCAGCTCGAGCTCCCGGAGCCGCCGGATCCGGCGCGCCGGCTCCAGCTGGTCCGGTGCGTACCAGCGGTGGCGGGTGGCCGAATCGGTCCGGGCGGGCGAGAGCAGGCCGAGCGCGTCGTAGTGCCGCAGCGCCTTCACGGTCAGCCCGGACAGGCGTGCGAACCGGCCGATCGGCAGCATCGCCGCCGGCTGATCGGTCGACGTGCCGTACGCACGGTTTCCGGGCTGGAGGTCCACGTCACGGACCGTAGGACCTCCCGCAGGGGGAGTTGCTAGCTCACTTCGAGAAGAACCGTGAACGGCCCGTCGTTGACCGACGCGACCTGCATGGCCGCGCCGAAGACGCCCGTGTGCACGGGCGCGCCGCGCGAGCGAAGCTCGGCCACGACGGCGTCGACCAGCGGCGACGCGACCGGTCCCGGCGCGGCGGCCACCCAACTCGGCCGGCGCCCCTTGCGGGTGTCGCCGTACAAGGTGAACTGGCTGATCACGAGCAGCGGCGCGCCCACCTCGGCGGCCGACCTCTCGTCGCGCAGGATCCGCAGCTCGTGCACCTTGCGCGCCATCGTCGTGGCTGTCGCCGGCGTGTCCGCATGCGTCACACCGAGCAGCACGAGCAGGCCGGGCCCGATCTCCCCGACCACCGCGTCCTCGACGGTGACGCTGGCCGACAGGACCCGGGAGACCACCGCGCGCACCCGCGGGACACTAGTGCGCATGGGTGGACTGGCCGGAACGGAGCTCGCGGACTACCGGCAGCGGGTTGCCGAGATGTACCTCGCCGAGCCGCGGGAGGGCGCCGACGGGCTGGCGTCGTTCCGGGCAGCGCGGGACGAGCTGTTCCTCACCCATCCCGTTTCGGCCCTCGACGAGCAGCAGCGCAAGGCGGGGGTCCCGCCGGCGTACTTCGGTCGAAATCCGGAGCTGGTCGTCCGGGTCCCGCTCATCCCGGTGGACGACGGTGAGCAGGTCGCGATGGACACCGGCGGCGAGGACGGCATCCTGCACTACCGGCGGATCGGGCGCTTCCCGACGCCGGTGGGGGAGGTGACCCTGTTCTGGCTGCACGGGTACGGCGGCGGCCTGTTCCTGCCGTTCCGAGACGCGACCGGCGCCAGCATGACGTACGGCGGCGGTCGCTATCTCACCGACACGATCAAGGGGACGTTCGGGCGCGGGGTGACGCTCGACCCGGACGGTCGGAACGCGGTGCTCGACTTCAACTACGCCTACAACCCGTCGTGCGCGTACAACTCGGCGTACCTGTGCCCGCTCGCGCCGCGGGAGAACTGGCTGGACGCACCGGTGGAGGCCGGCGAGCTGCGCTATCCCGACCCTAGGTGAGGCCGGGAGCGGTCAGCCGCGCCGGTGTGTACGCGTGCACGCTGATCGCCTCCATGGTGCCGCGGTTCTGCACAGAGTGAACGCGGTCCGGCCCGTATGAGGCCGATGATCCCGCCGGGCGGACGGTCCGCCTGGTCCGACCGCGGCGGTCCGTCCACGTCTCGGTCAGCTCGCCGTGCAGGACCGTGTACGCGCCGATCGCGCCGCCGTGGTCGTGCTGCTCGGTGCCCTGCCACGGTGCCCAGGTCAGCAGCCAGACCTCGACCTCCCCGGTCAAGGCGAGCCGCAGGTGCCAGCGCTCGGCCGGGTCGAACCGGGCCGTCTGGTGCAGCTTCTCCGCCGCCCGCGTCGCGAAACTCCTGGTCAGGCGAGCGAGATCACGCTCGGACCAGCGCTCGCGCGAGGCGAGCACGCCGGCGAGCGCTCGCACCCCGGCGACGGACGGGTGCGCGTAGGGAAGTTCGACGCCGTGATCGAGTGAGAGGGTCACGGTGACTCCTCCGAACTTGGCACGATCCTTACTCTACTGAGGGGGTAGGAATCAGGAAACCCCGTTCCGCTAGGGCGCGAGCCATGTCGTCTACTTGATCCGGGTCGATCCCGTACGCGAGATCGAGGACGACGGCGATCTCCCGCAGCGGGCGGGTGCCGTCGCAGCCGGCGACCAGGGCGGCGACGGCCGGGTCGACCGGGGCGGTCCAGCGCAGGCCTGCCGGCTGCCGGAGCCGCTGGCTGGTCACCGCCCAGCCGTCCGGCCCCGGAGCGGCGGTCTGCTCCAGTTGCAGCCCGGGCGCGCGGTCGAACCGGAGCGCGCCGATGTCGACGCCGCGCAGCGCGTCCAGCCGGTCGAACCACGCCGCCACCTCCGGGCCGGCCGGCTCGTCGATCGGCTGCGGGACCTCCTCGATCCGTACGGTCGGCCGGTCGGCGCCGGACCTGCGCAGGGTCACCAGGCCGAAGCCGATCGCCTCCACGCCGGTCGCGGCGAACCAGTCGAGCCAGCGGGAGTATCGGGCCTCGTAGGCGGGGGAGCCCTTCTCGCCGGCGTCGGTGAGCCAGAGGGCCGCGTACTGGGAGGGATCGGCGACCTCCCGCTGCCATACCCACGCGTCGCAGCCGAGCCCGTCGAGCCAGCCAGCCAACCGGTCCTCCCAGGACTCGCCGCGGCGGTGGATCCAGTTCGCCAGCAGCTGGCATCGGCCGCCGTCAGCGAGCACGTCGGGCGCCCGCTGGATCAGCCGACGGCTCACCTGTCGCCGGCCAGACCGCTGTCCCGGTACGCGAACCCGCCGTCGCCGGGGCCGACGATGAACGGTGGGTTAGACACGACGAGGTCGAACCGGCGGCCTTCGACCGGTGCGAGCAGGTCGCCTTCGATCAGCTCCCAGTGCAGTCCGTTCAGGCGCGCGGTCAGTCGAGCCATCGCCAGGGCGCGGGGGAGGACATCGGTGCCGATGACGGCAGCGGCGTGCTCGGACAGGTGCAGCGACTGGACGCCGCAGCCCGTGCCGATGTCGAGCGCGGTGCCGACGGGGCGGCGAACGGTGGCGGACGAGAGCGTGAGGGAGGCGGGGCCGACGCCGAGGACGTGATCCGGTCGGACGGGGCCGGGGCGGACGTCGGTGCCGAGATCGGCGACCACCCACCAGCCTTCGTACGGCCGGAGGTCGATGGCGGCGCGGTAGCCGTCGCCGTCCGGCTCCAGCAGGACGCCCTCGATCGCCGGGGCCGCGGAGAGCGGGAGCGCTGCGCGGACTGCGGCGGCCGGCTCGGTCGAGCCGAGGAGGAACAGGCGTACCAGGGTCTCCAGCGGCGACCCGCCGGTGGTCGCGCGCAGTCCCGGTACGCGCTCGGCCCGGGCCAGGGCGCCGGCTGCCTCCTCGCCGAGCAGGTCGACGACCGCTTCGGCCGTGTAACCGGCCGCGCGGAGCGCATCAGCCAGCCGATCGGCATCCCCGTCGACCAGAAGCGGTTCGACCGTCCGCGGGCCCGCCGGCTGCCGGTCGGCTGGGTGCAGATTGGCCGGTTGGCGGCGGGTCTGTTGCGGGCCTGCCGGCTCCGGGGCCGCTTGCTGGTTCGGCTGCCGTGGTTCGGCATGTCCGGACTGGGCTGGAGGATCGGTGCGCGATTGGGCGTGCGACGGCGCGGCCGCCTGCTGGTCCGGCTGCCACGAGCCGGCCGGTTGGAGGCGGGGCTCTGCGGGGTCGCGGGGCGGCGGGTCGGTCGGCACGTGGTCATCGTGCCGCGCTTCCGGGCAGCAGGTGGCGTTGGGTGCGGGCCGGCGGGCGGGTCCGGGGTTGGCCTCCGCGCAGTGGGTGAGCCGCTGGGTGCGGGCCGGCGGGATGCAGGCTGGTGTGGGGCGCGGGGTGAGCGCGTGTCTCGGCCGCGCGGGGTCGGTGGGTGGGTGGCGCAGCGGTGAGGGGTGGGTTCGGGGCGGCGGGGTCAGGGGTTGGTGTGGATGTGAGTGGGGGTGATCAGGACGGCGGCGCGGCGTTCGGCGACCATCGCTCGGTCGTACTCGTTGAAGTCCGGGTGCTGCCCACCAGCGCTCGTGTAGATGTCGCGCAGCAGCAGTCGCAGGCCTTCGGCGTCGACACCGAGGCCGGGGTCGTCCGGGCCGGCGAGCTCGGCCGGACCGGACACGCCGACCCATCGCCAACCCGAGCGGAACACCAGCGTCGCCCGCGGTGTGGCCCGCAGGTTGCGGAGCTTCGCCGTACCGCCCTGCGAGACCAGCGCGACGACCGGATCCCCGGTCCGCGGGTGCGGCAGGATGCCGGCGTTCACCACCGACACGCCAGGCTCGCCGTCCGGTCTGGTCGTCACCAGGACGGCCAGCCAGTGCTCGGCCGGCGCGAGGCTCCGGATCGCGTCCAAGCCTTCGTCGATGGTCGTCATCCGATCGCCTCCTCGGTCGCTGCGACGTCGAACACCGCGAACGGTTCGAGCGCGGCCCGCTCCTCGGGGGTGAGCCGGAGCGGCCGGCCGTCCCGGGCCTGCACGACCACCGACTCACCCAGCGCAGCGCACGTCCCGTTCTCGAACAGCCCGTGCGCGACGGCGTACGAGGCGCCGCCGAGCCTGCCGACCGCGGCGGCGACCGTCACCGTGGTCGGATACGGCACCTGCTGCAGGTACTCGATCTGGATGCTGACGAGCAGCAACTGCAGACCCGGCGGCGGATCGAGCAACCGGGCTGCGCCGGCAACGCGATGGTTGAGCTGCGCCCGGCTCTCCTCGAACCACCGCGCGACGGTCACGTTGTTCACGTGCCGGTTGGTGTCGACGTCGCCGTAGAGCGGCTGGGTCTCGAACCGCAGTGGGTAGTTCTCGAGCGCCAACCGCCGCTTGTCCTGGCGCAGTCTGCTCATCGTTCGCGCAGTCTGCCAGCAGGGCCTCCGAGGCTGTCGGAGGGTGACGCTAGCCTGCGCGAATGGGTCTCATGCTCAGCCAGCAGCCGGAGGCGGACGCCCTGCTCGACCGGGATGCGCTGGCGCTGGTGATCGGAATGGTGCTGGACCAGCAGATCCCGCTGGAGAAGGCGTTCTCCAGCCCGTACGTTCTGGCCGAGCGGTTGGGGCACGTGCCGGACGCGGCCGAGATCGCCGCGATGCCGGAGGACGACCTGGTCGCGATCTTCTCGAAGCCCCCGGCGTTGCACCGGTTCCCGGGATCGATGGCCAAGCGGGTGCAGGCGATGTGCCGGGCGGTCGCCGACCAGTACGACAACGACGTGACACTCATCTGGACCGGGGCCGCGGATGGGCGCGACCTGTTGCGGCGAGTCGGCGCGCTGCCCGGCTTCGGCAAGCAGAAGGCGCAGATCTTCGTCGCGCTGCTCGGCAAGCAGTACGGCGTGGACGTTCCGGGCTGGCGCGAGGCGGCCGGCGACTTCGGGCCGGAGGGCACGTACAAGTCCGTCGCCGACATCCGCGACGCCGACTCGCTCGCCCGTGTCCGCGACTACAAGAAGCAACTCAAGGCGGCGGCGAAGGCAGGCAGTTGAGCCGTCGGACTCAAAGCCCGGTCAAGGACGGGACAAGGAGCTGCCGGGCGGTCCGCGCGGGTGGGTGAATAGCGCGTTTGCGGGGGTGCGCGCATCCCCCGGCGGTGACACGATGGGGTTGTCCCGCGCCGACGCGGCGCCGGACGGGGAGGCGTTGCCAGTGACGATCGGCCGGGACAGCGGCAACGAGAGTGAGCCGGTGCTCATCACCGAGGCCCAGCCGAGCCTGGACGCGCAGTTGTCCGCGCGCCGCACCAAATATCTGATCATGATGAGCGTCCGGGTCGTGTGCCTGGTGCTGGCGGCGACCTTCTACCACACGCCCTGGCTGATGGCGATCTTCATCGTCGGCGCGGTCGCGTTGCCGTGGATGGCGGTGTTGATCGCCAACGACCGGCCGCCGAAGAAGGCGATGAAGGTGCACCGGTTCGGCGGTCACCCCGACCGGGGCCGGGCGATCGCGCCGTCCACAAGCGACAGCCGTGTCATCGAAGGTTGAGGCGCGTTCGGGTTAGCTTCGCGGTATCTCGCATCGAGTGGGCCTTTCCTGATAGCAGAGAAGATCGCCCACGGCACTGAATTGATGCATACTGCTCCACGGCTGATACAGCCAACCTTGAATCCTCTGACGAAACTCAGCGCGTGCCGCCATCTCCGAATGCTTCAGTCCAAAGGCGACGCCTGTCCTTCGGTGCCGTGGTGCGGGCCAAGCGCAAATCGCTCGGCCTGTCCCAGGAGAAGCTCGCCGAGAAGGCGGGCTGCGACCGGCAGTCGATCAACCGGGTCGAGAACGCCGCGTACTCGCCGTCGCTCGACCGGGTCTTCAAGCTGGCCGACGCGCTCGGCATGAGCCTGTCGGACCTGTTCGACGAGTTCGACCGGGTCGACGCCACCGCGCCCACCCAGAACGGCTCGTCCGCGCGGGACGTCCCGCGGCAGGCAGCCGCTCAGGTGGGGGACCGGGCAGCGTCCGGCTGAGCCGGTAGCGACTCTCGTACGGCGGCGGGCCTCGACCCGCCGCCGTACGCGTATCCGAATGGGCTGCGCCCGCTCCGCGATCAGGACGCGTCGGCGCGCAGCGAGTCGGCGGCTCGGGCTGCTTCGTAGAGCACCCCGGCCAGGTCACGTTCGTCCCCGCCGCGGGCCGACTCGAGCAGCCGACCGATCGTCGACCAGTCGTCGAGCACGCACGCGAGGTGCCGGGCGACGTACGACGGCATCCGTAGCACGACGGCCGGCGCCGGGCCGCCCTCGTCCGGGTCCCAGGTTCCGTCGCCGTCGACGCTGACGTCCACGACGTCCTCGACCAGCCACCGGCGGGCGTCCGGGGGCTCCGGGAAGGACCGGAACTCGCGGGGGCGTAGGTGCTCGACCGTCACGCTGAGCGAGCATGCCGGTGCACCGGGCTAGTGTCCAGCGGTCCGGCGGAATTCACCCACCGGCGGGAGTGCCGGTCGCAGGGAGTGGCACCATCGAGGGATGACCACCCCGCAGACCCCCGGGCCGGGCATCGCCGTCGAGGAGCGCATCGAGACGCGCCCGGACCGGGTGATCCGCCCGGAGCCCGGCGACTCCGAGCGGTTCTCGCACTACGTCCCGAAGGACAAGCTCATGGAGGCGCTGGTCAACGGCACTCCGGTGCGGGCGCTGTGCGGCAAGGTGTGGACCCCCTCGCGGGACCCGAAGAAGTATCCGGTCTGCCCGGAGTGCAAGGAGATCTGGGAGAGCCTGCCGCCGGGTGACGACGGCGACGACCCCGACCGCTGACCCGCCCGCACAGCCGCGCGGACCGGTCGACTGCGACCAATCGGCCGGCTGAGGGTGGTTGCTCGGCCGGGATCCGCCCGACCGGCTGGTCGGGTCGGCCGGCGACGTGCCGGCTCGTCCGTCCGGTTGGGTCGGACTGCGGCTGGCCGGCTCGTCCGTCGAGCTGGGTCGGGCTGGACGGCGGCTTGTCGGGTTAGCCGTCCAGCCGGGTCGGGTCGGGCTGCGGCTGGCGGGCTTGTCCGTCCAGTTGGGCGGGCGGCGGCTGGCCGGCTCGTCCGTCCGGTTGGATCGGGCCGGACGGCGGCTTGTCGGCTTGTCCGTCGAGAGGGGAGTGGTCCGGCAGCGGCGGCTGGGTCGGCGGCTGGGAGTGGTTGGCTGGCTCGGGCGGCTCTGGCTGCGGGGGGTCCGGCGGAGTGGGCTCCCCGCCTCCGCGGCGGGCATTGGGGCGGCGGGTGCGGGTGGGCCAGGTCTCCTCGATCGTCGCGTTGAACTCCGCGCCGAGCAGCACGGCCAGCGCCAGGATGTAGAAGAACAGCAGCGCGCCGATCGGCGCCGCCAGCGCCCCGTATGTCAGGCCGCTGTCGACGACGAAGTCGATGTACGTGCGCAGCCCGAACGTCCCGCCCACGAACACCAGCGCGGCCAGCGCCGCCCCCGGGAGGCCGCGCCGCCACGGCAGCCGCCGCGGCGGGGCCAGGTGGTAGAAGGTGACCAGGCCGACGAGCAGCAGCACCGCGACGAGCGGCCAGTACGTGGCCTGAACGATGGTCTGCACGTCGCCCTGGGCGGATCTCGGGAAGAAGTGCACCAGCCGGCCCGGCCCGATCACCATCACCGGCAGCAGCACGATGCCGATCACGACGGTGAGCAGGTAGAGCCCGAGGGCCAGCAGCCGGCTCTCCACTGCGCCACGCAGGTCGCGCATGCCGTACGCGATGGTCACCGTGTTCACGAAGGTCGCTGTCGCCGACGAACCGGCCCACAGGGCGAGCAGGAAACCGAAGCTGATGACGTCGGCGCGACCACGGCGGAGCACCTCGTCGATCGTGGGCGCGATGATCTGGTCGACGACGCTCGGTGCGAACGCCCGGCGGGATGCGTCCAGCAGCGACGCCTCGACCTGGTTGATGGTCGTCGCGCCGAGGAACCCGGAGAGGTAGCCGATGCTGCCCAGCAACCCGAGGAACAGCGGGGCCAGGGAAAGCAGCTGCCAGAACGCCGCCTCGGCGGACAGCCCGAGCACGCGGTCGTCCCAGGCCCTGGCCACGGTGCGGCGGAGCACCGACACGTGCTTCTGGCGAGCCACCGGACGCGCGACCTCCTTGACCGCCTCGGTGGCGCGCCGGCGGCGGCGCAGGCCGCGCTTCAACGCCTGGCGTACGGCGAGGACAGGCATGCGTCGTCGCCGCGACACCGGGTCCCGGGTGGCGGTCATCACTCCGAAGTGTGCCCCGGCCGAGCTGGGAGGACACGCCTGACCCCTGCGGCGCGCCGACCCGGCACCAGGCCAGCACCCGGCCCGACGCCGGATCCGCACCGGGCCAGCGCGCCGGGCCGTCGAGCCTGCGGCTCGGGAGCGGTCGGCGCGGGTAGGGTTGCCGGGCCCTCGTCGGGGATTCCCCGCCGAGGGTGCTCGCTGTCCGCATCGCGTTGAGGGGGCCCGTGACCGTCGCTGGGATGCCTGCTGAGCCGGGTTCAGGGACCCGACCGCTGCGGACATGGCAGCGCCGCGCACTCTCGGCGTACCTGCTGCGCCGGCCGGTGGACTTCCTCGCGGTGGCGACGCCCGGCGCGGGCAAGACGACCTTCGCGCTGCGGGTGGCGGTGGAGTTGCTCGCCGACCGGACCGTCGCCGCGGTCACCGTCGTCACCCCGACCGAGCACCTGAAGAACCAGTGGGCGCTCGCGGCCGCCCGGCTCGGGATCCCGCTCGACCCCACGTTCCGCAACGCCGACGGCGCGACCGCGCGGGACTTCCGCGGCGCCGTGGTGACGTACGCGCAGGTGGCAGCGGCGCCGGCGTTGCACCGGGCGCGTACCGCCAACCGGCGCACGCTCGTCGTGCTGGACGAGGTGCACCACGCCGGCGACGCGCTGTCCTGGGGCGACGCGGTACGGGAGGCGTTCGAGCCGGCGGCGCGGCGGCTGGCGCTGACCGGCACGCCGTTCCGTTCGGACGAGAACACGATCCCGTTCGTCCGGTACGAGCCGGAGCCGGACGGGGCGCGGCGGTCGGCGGCCGATCACGCCTACGGATACGGCGAGGCGCTGCGGGACGGCGTGGTCCGGCCGGTGATCTTCCTGGCGTACTCCGGCGAGGCGCGGTGGCGGACCCGGGCCGGCCTGGAGCTGTCCGCCCGGCTGGGCGAGCCGGGGACGGCCGAGCACGTCGCCCGGGCCTGGCGGACCGCGCTCGACCCGGCGGGGGACTGGGTCCCGGCGGTGCTGCGGGCCGCCGACCAGCGGCTGTCCCAGGTCCGGGCGGCGATGCCGGACGCCGCCGGGCTGGTCATCGCGACCGACCAGGCATCGGCCCGGGCGTACGCGGCGATGATGCGCGAGGTCACCGGTGCCGCGCCCGCGCTCGTGCTCTCCGACGACCGCGGGTCCACCGCGCGCATCGCCCGGTTCGCCGAGTCGGACGAGCGGTGGATGGTCGCGGTGCGGATGGTGAGCGAAGGCGTCGACGTGCCGCGGCTCGCGGTCGGGGTGTACGCGACCTCGGCGTCGACGCCGCTCTACTTCGCCCAGGCGATCGGGCGGTTCGTCCGGGCCCGGCGGGCGGGGGAGACCGCGTCGGTGTTCCTGCCGTCGGTGCCGCCGCTGCTACGGCTGGCCGGCGAGCTGGAGGCGGTCCGCGACCACGTGCTCGGCCGGCACCGGTCCGGTTCCGACGAGGACGGCTGGGACGACGACCTGCTCGCCGCGGCCCAGGCCGTCCGGGACGAGCCGACCGACGACGACAAGGCGTTCACCGCGCTGGGCGCGTCCGCGCACCTGGACCAGGTGATCTTCGACGGGGCGTCGTTCGGCACCGGGGCGACGCCGGGCACACCCGAGGAGGAGGACTACCTGGGGTTGCCCGGGCTGCTCGACCCGGAACAGGTGGCGATGCTGCTACGGGCCCGCCAGGCCAAGCAGGTCGCGCTGCAGAAGAAGGCACCGCCGGCGGTGACCGCGCCGGTCACGCCGCCGCCGATGGCGACGCACGAGCGCCGGGCCGCGCTGCGCAAGCAGCTCAACGCGCTGGTGGCCACATACCACCACCGCACCGGCCGGCCGCACGGGGCGATCCACAACGAGCTGCGCCGGCAGTGCGGCGGACCGCCGACCGCCGTCTGCACTGTCGAGCAACTCGAGCAGCGCATCGCCACGATCCAGTCGTGGTGAGTCGTTCAGTCGATCTTCATGTGCGGGCTGGACCAGCCGGCCAGGAAGTCCATCACCTCGAGCACGACGTCCTCGTCCGCGTCCCGGCCGGCGTGCTGCAGGTGCCCGCGCAGCGCCCGCAACTGCCGCTCGACCGCGTCCCGCTCGACCCCGGCCGTACGAGCCTGCACCACCGCCTCCCGCAACGCCAGCGTCGGCTCGGGAGCGGCGAACGCCTCCTCGAAGGCGGCCGGCCAGTCAGTCGTCACCGCTCATCCTCCTCCAGCGACCACCCGGGACCAGCGGGGCCTGGTGACCTCGAGCAGCTGCTGGTAGTCGCCCAGCGACATGGACCGGGTCGCGGGGCAGGTCGTCGAGCTGGGACCGGAAGGCATCTGCCGCGTCGCCGGTCCAGGCCGACGAGTTGAGCTTGGACACGTTCGCCGACGCGTCGGAGAAGACCTTGCCGGCGCCGGTCACGTCCTCGGCGGCCGAGCTCAGCGCGGCGGCGTCGCCGGGCGCCGGGTCGAAGCCGAGCGCGGGGAACTCGCGGACCGGCACCTGTCCCTCCCGAGTACGGTCTTCCGGCGGGTCGTGGACCCGCGGTGCGGGACGTTATATCATCATCGACCGGTACGCCACTATTGACCGGATTCGGGTGATTTTGATGGCAGACGGCTTCGAGGTCGACATCGCGACGCTGCGCGCGCTGTCCGGCGAGCTGACCTCGATCGGCGACAGGGTCGGCACGGCCCAGCACGGCATGGACGGCCTCGGCGACGACCAGACCGGAGACGGCGACCTGACCGGCGCGGTCCACCACTTCAAGGACAAGTGGGAATACTCGCTGAAGAAGATCAGGGAGACCGCGGAGAAGACGGCGGAGAAGGTCACCTCGGCCGCCGACGGCTACGACCAGGTCGACACCGCCGTCGCCAACGCGGCGGCCGGGAAGTCGTGACGGCCCCCCAGGTGGCCATCGGCGTCGACCCCGCCGCGCCGCGGCCGCCGATCGGCTTCCGGCTGGACGTGCCGGACGAGTTCACCTCGCTCGACCTCGACCCGGCCACCTCGGACGCGTCGATCGAGGCGTTGCTGGACGAGCGGACTGCGGCCGTACCCGGTGCGGCCCGGCAGCGGTCCCGGGCCCGGCAGGTGCTGCAGCGGGTGGTGACCGAGCACCGCGAGGCCGGCGTGTTCCTCGCCTCGTTCCTGGCCGGGGCCGGGCCGTCGCCGGGCGAGATGATCGGCGCCAGCCTGACCCTGGCGTGGCGGCGGTTCGCCGGCGGGATCGACCTCGACGGGCTGGAGATCTACTTCCGCGACGACGACCCGGCGCCGGGGGAGAACCCGGCGCTGCGGGACGTGCGCCGGCTCGACCACCCGTACGGGGAGACCGTGCGGGTGGTCAACCGGCAGCTGGTGGCGGTGCCGCTGACCTCGCGCCGGCAGGAGGTCGTGGTCGTGCAGCACATGGTGCCGGCGCCGCCGCCGGCCGCGGAGTGGCTCGCGGTGCTGACGTTCTCCACGCCGGACGTCGAGGGGCTGGACGACTTCGTCGGCCTCACCGGGCGGATCGCGGCGACGCTGGAGTTCCTCGACGCGGACGGTTCCACACTGCCGCCGCCCGGTCCGCCGACCGGAACGATCGGCTTCGTGCCCGGCTGAGTGCGACCGGCCGGAGCCGCGGGTGGATCGACAGCGACTGCGGCGCGAAGCCGAGCCGGCACCGCAGCTGCCGCCGCGGAGCGGGCAGCCGGCGGCGAGCCGGGCGGCCAGGCGGCAGCGAGCCGGCCGGTCGGGCAGGCGGCAGCGAGCCGGCCAGCGCCGGCAGCCGGCGGCGAGCCGGCCGGGCGGGCAGGCGGCGGCGAGCCGGCCGGGCGGGCAGGCGGCGGCAGAGCCGGCCGGTGGGGCGGCTCGTCAGGCGGTCCGGATCAGGCGGAGACGACGACCTCGGCGTCGACGGCCCGCAGCGCCTCGTCGTAGCGGCGGGTGTGGTGGCCGCAGAAGTAGAGCTCGCCCCCACCGGTGAGAGTCACGCGGGCGGTGGCGCGGGCGCCGCAACGGTCACAACGGTCGGAGTCGGTCAGCACGGCGGCCACGGTGTCCGGGATCAGGGTCGGAGTCATGGGGCTCTCCCCTCTCGGCGGGCGCCCGGTCGGACGCGCTCTGCCTCTACCTTGCGCTGTCAATGTTCCCCCGGTGTTACGGGTCTAAGACACCGCGGGGACATATCGCACAAACCGGAGAATTTGCGCTAGGGTCGCTCGCGACTCGGGAGGTGAGCATGGCGACACGGGAGTTTCCCGCGCTCGGGTTCGACCCGGCGCCGGGCGACAAAGCCGCGGTCTCGGCCGCGGCGTCCGACGTACGGGGCGCCGGCACGGTGTTCTCGGACGCGTCGGCGAACGTGTCCAAGCTCAACTCGTCGGCCTGGACGGGTGACGCGGCCGACGCCTTCCGGTCCCAGCTCAAGGACCTGCCGCGGGACCTCGACCTGGCCGCCCGTTCGCACCGGACCGCCGCCCAGACGCTCGCGGACTGGGGCAACGGCCTGTCCGGGCGGCAGCGGCGGGCCACCGACCTGGAGGCCCGGGCGGCCGACCTGCGCCGGCAGGAGCAGTCCGCGGTGGCCGAGGTCAACCGGCTGGCCGGGCAGACGGCGCCGTCCGGCAGCCCCGAGCTCGCCCGGCTCAAGGATCAGTACGACACGGCGCGCTCGCGCGCCAACTCGGTCAGCGCGCAGCTGCAGGAGGTCGTCGGGCAGGCCCGCCGGCTGCTCGACGAGCACCGCTCCGCCGCCGCCGGCGCCGCCGGCGCGATCAACGACGTCGCGAACGCGCCGTACAAGGAGCCGGGCTGGCTGTCCCGGGCGTGGAGCTCGGTCAAGGGCTGGATCGCCGACCACGCCGACGTGCTGGCCGAGATCTCGACCGTGCTCAAGGGCGTGTCGGCGGTCCTCGGCGTGCTGTCGCTCGTGCCCGGGCTGCAGTTCCTGGCGCCGTTCGCTATCGCCGCGGGTGCGATCGCGCTCGGCATCGACGTGGCGGTCAAGCTGGCCACCGGGAAGGGGTCGTGGGCGTCGATCGGGATCGACGCGGCGCTGACGTTCCTGCCCGGCGGGAAGATCCTGTCCGGGCTGAAGGGCGTGAAGGCCGCGGTCGCCGGCGAGCGCGGGCTGGTCGCGGGGGAGCGGGCGCTCGTCGGCGGGGAGCGGCTGCTGGCCGAGGGCGAGGACCTGGCCGGCGCGGCCGGGGCGGCGCTCAAGGGCAACCCGACCACCGGGCTCGGTTCGACCGCCGTGCACCTGGGCAACGGCAGCAACAAGGTGGTCCAGCGGCTGTTCCCGGAGCTGTCCGAGACGAACCCGTTCTTCCGGCTCACCAAGGTCACCGACGGCGCCCACCCGAACGTCGCCGGCTGGGGCTTCAAGAACAACTGCCAGAGCTGCGTGCAGGCAGTCGACAAGCAGTTGTCCGGGCTGGCCAAGGACGCGCAGGCGGTCGAGCGGGTACCGAACGACGCGATGTCCAGCTCGCTGTGGAAGCAGCACATCGCCAACGGCGTCGGCACGAGCAACACGTTCAAGTCGGTCGGCTCGTACGACGACATCATGACCGAGCTGCACAACGCCGGTGACGGCGCGCGCGGGATCATCCACGGGATGCGGACCGGCCCCGGCGGCGTGTCCGTCGCCGGTCACGTGTTCAATGTCGTGAACCGCAACGGCCGGGTGTTCTTCCTGGACGGGCAGACCGGGAAGCTGGCCTACCTGGAGAACTACACCGGCGGCCTCGAGTTCCTGCGCACCAACTGAGGGATGGGAGCTGGGATGGAGCTGGCGGAGGCACGGGCCGCCGCCCAGGCGGAGCTGGACGGCTTCTCCTCGCCGGACAACCCGCTGCGCCTGGTCGACGACGCCGACGTCGCCGACGTGGGCTGGGGTTGGGTGTGGGCCTGGAGCACCGCGCGCTGGTTCGAGACCCGTGACCCGGCCGACGCGCCGCCGCCGGGCGACGGGCCGGTGGTGGTGGTCAAGGAGACCGGCGAGACGTTCCACCTCGGCTCCACGCCGGCGTTCGACCTGCAGCTGGCGGAGTACGCGAAGGACCGCGGCCTGCCGCCGCCGCCCCCGCTCGGCTGGTAGCGCGGACCGGACACGCAACGAGGCCGCCCGGTGCGGTGTCCCGGGCGGCCTCGGCCGTTGCGTATCGACAGCGGGGCGTCAGTCCTCGGCCTTCACGACCTCGACCGCGACCTCGCGGATCGTCGTCTCGTACTCCCGAGCGTGGTGGCCGCAGAACACCAGGTCACCGCCGCCGGGCAGGACCACGCGGATCTTGGCCTGGGCACGGCAGCGGTCGCAGCGGTCTCCCGCGGACGGCGGCGCAGGGGAGGTCGTGGGCGTCAAGGTCGGCGTCACGGCGTTCCCTTCGGGTTGTCGGTCACGCTGGTGCAACTACGTACGCTCCGGCGTCGTTCCCCGTTCAGCCGCGCGCGAACACGAGACAATTCTCTCAGCCGACAGGCCGAACCGCCTGTCGCCCCGCCGCGAACCGCCCGAACAGCCCAGCGGCCCCGCACCCGAGGGTGAGGGGCCGCCGGCCGGATGAGGCCAGTCGAGGTCAGTCGAGGTAGTCCCGCAGGACCTGGGACCGCGATGGGTGACGGAGCTTGGACATCGTCTTCGACTCGATCTGCCGGATCCGCTCCCGGGTGACCCCGTAGACCTGGCCGATCTCGTCCAGCGTCCGGGGCTGGCCGTCGGTGAGCCCGAACCGCAGCCTGACCACGCCTGCCTCCCGCTCGGACAGCGTCTGCAGCACCGACTGGAGCTGGTCCTGCAGGAGCGTGAACGACACCGCGTCGACCGCGACGACCGCCTCGGAGTCCTCGATGAAGTCACCGAGCTGCGAGTCGCCCTCGTCGCCGATGGTCTGGTCGAGCGAGATGGGCTCCCGGGCGTACTGCTGGATCTCCAGCACCTTCTCGGGCGTGATGTCCATCTCCTTGGCGAGCTCCTCCGGAGTCGGCTCGCGGCCGAGGTCCTGGAGCAGCTCGCGCTGGATGCGGCCGAGCTTGTTGATGACCTCGACCATGTGCACCGGGATGCGGATGGTGCGGGCCTGGTCGGCCATCGCGCGGGTGATGGCCTGCCGGATCCACCACGTCGCGTACGTCGAGAACTTGTAGCCCTTGGTGTAGTCGAACTTCTCGACCGCCCGGATCAGGCCGAGGTTGCCCTCCTGGATCAGGTCCAGGAACGCCATCCCGCGGCCGGTGTAGCGCTTGGCCAGCGACACGACCAGCCGCAGGTTCGCCTCGAGCAGGTGGTTCTTCGCGCGCTCGCCGTCGCGGACGATCCAGAACAGGTCGCGGCGCAGCTGCGGGGACAGCTGGTCGGTCTTCTTGCCGGCGAGCCGGGCCTCCTCCATCCGGCGCAGCCGCTCCGCCGCGTACAGCCCGGCCTCGATCCGCTTGGCCAGGTCGACCTCCTCCTCGGCGTTGAGGAGGGCGACCTTGCCGATCTGCTTCAGGTACGCCCGGACCGAGTCGGCGGATGCGGTCAGCTCGGCGTCCTTGCGGGCCTGCCGCAGCGCCTCGGACTCCTCGTCCTCCTCGTCCCAAGTGAAGTCCTCGGCGTCGGCCTCCTCGACGGCGGCCGCGCCGGCGGCGGTCAGCTCGGTCGGCTCGTCGATCGCCAGCGCGCCCTCGGCCGGTGGCTCCTCGCCGCCGGCCGGCGGGGTGGCCGGAGCGCCGGGAGCGGGCGCGGCGGCCGGGGCGGCGGCCGCGGTCTTCCGCTTCCGCTTGGCCGGAGCGGGCGTGGTCGCCTGGGCGGTCTTGCCGGCCGGCGCGTCGGCGGCGGCCGGGTCGGGCACGGCCTGCAGCGCGGCCCCCTCCTGCGCGGCGCCCCGGGACCGGGTCGACTCCGAACCCGGCCGCGTCGACGGGCGGGTGCTCTTCGTGACCGTGCTGCGGGACGGAGCGGCCGCGGCCGCGGTCCGGGCGGACTTGCCCCGCCCCGACGGGGCGGAGGGCGCATCGAGCATGACTGTCACTCCCGAGTCGCTGAGCGTGCGAAGCACGCGCTTGCCGTGCGAGGCCGGCAGCCCGGCCTCCTCGAAAGCGCGGCTGATGTCGTTCGCGCGCAGGAATCCCTGGTGACGTCCCCGGGAGACGAGATGCTCCGCGAGGTCGCGGGTCGGGTCGGACCCTCCGGCGGCGGTGCTGTCGGTACGGGGATCGGCTGCCACGAACTCCCTTTCACGAACGGATGCCTCCCGGCGAGGAGGCCGCACGACGGGAACTGCCCGGGACGGGCAGGAGGTTGGGTTGGGGACCGGGGCGGTCGCCCGTCCGGGTGGTCATCCGTCGTCCCCACCTGGGACCATCGACCCCACCCGATGCCGGCCGGCCGTGCCCGTGCCCGTGCCAGTGTAACTTCGCTCGGGCCGCAGCCGCGGCGCGGACCGCCCAACTGGGCTGGGAACATGCCTCCGAGCGCCGAAGAATGGGGCGAACCGAACGGAGCAGCAACGGCCGGTACGCCTGCCCGCGAGCGCGCCCGCGCCCCGGGCTGGCCCGGGTTCGTCCTATTCGGTGAACTTCTCGTACGCGGCCATCGCCGCGCCGACGATGCCGGCGTTGTTGAGCAGCTGAGCCGGCTTCACCGGGGTCCGCACGTCGAGCAGCGGCACCCACTTCTCCGCGTTCTTGCTGACCCCGCCGCCGAGCACGAACAGGTCCGGCGTGAAGAGCTTCTCCACGTGCCGCAGATATCGCTGCACCCGCTTGGCCCACTGCTTCCAGGACAGACCTTCGTTGTCCTTCGCCGCCGAGGACGCCTTCTTCTCCGCGTCGCGCCCGTCCAGCTCGAGGTGCCCGAGCTCGGTGTTGGGCACCAGCTGGCCGTCCAGCAGCAGCGCGCTGCCGATACCGGTGCCGAAGGTGAGCAGGATGACCACGCCGCCCACGCCCTTGGCCGCGCCGAACCGGGCCTCGGCGATGCCGGCCGCGTCCGCGTCGTTGAGCACGGTGACGTCACAGTGGGTGATGTCGGTGAAGACCTTGTCGACGTCGGTCTCGATCCAGCTCTTGTCGACGTTGGCGGCGCTCTTGGCCACCCCGTTCTTGATGACGGCCGGGAACGTCGCTCCGAGCTCACCGGTCCACTCGGCTTCCTTGACCAGCCGGGCGACGACCTCGGCGACCGCCTCAGGGGTGGACGGGTTGGGGGTCAGGTATTTCACCCGCTCCGTCGCCAGGTCACCCTTCTGCAGGTCGACGATGGCACCCTTGATCCCGCTGCCGCCGATGTCGACCCCGAACGCCGTCGACAAGCTTCTCCTGGGCACCTGATCACTCCCCTCGCCGCCTGCAACCTACTGTCTAGACCATGCCCCCCGTGGACGGCTCTGACCACACGGTTGACCACACCGAGTTGGCGGCGCTCGCCGAACGGCTGGCCCGCGGCGCCGGCGCCCTGACCGTACGGCTGCGTGCGGACGGCAACGCGGACGGCGGCTCGCTCGGCGTCGACGCGAAGAGCTCGCCGACCGACGTGGTGACCGAGGTCGACCGCGCCTCCGAGCGGTGGCTGGCCGACGAGCTGGCCCGGCTGCGCCCGGACGACGCGCTGGTCGGCGAGGAGGGCGCGGACCGTCCCGGCGGCAGCGGGGTGCGCTGGGTGGTCGATCCCATCGACGGCACCGTGAACTTCCTCTACGGCCTGCGCCCGTACGCGGTGTCGGTCGCGGCGGAGCGGGACGGGCAGGTGGTCGCGGGCGCGGTGCACGACCCGACCTCGGGGGAGATGTTCACCGCGGCGCTGGGCGCCGGCGCGTACCTGGACGGCGCCCGGATCGGCGGCCGCTGGGTCGCGGCCGAGCTGGCCACCGCGGTGGTCGCGACCGGTTTCGGGTACGACGCCGGCGTGCGGGCCGGGCAGGGCGAGGTGCTGGCCGGGCTGCTGCCCCGGATCGGCAACCTGCGCCGGCTCGGTTCGGCGGCGCTCGACCTCTGCTACGTGGCCGCCGGCCGGCTGGACGGCTACTACGAGCACGGGCTCAAGGACTGGGACCGGGCCGCCGGGCTGCTCGTCGCCGCCGAGGCCGGTGCGGTCGTCGGCGGACTGCGCGGGCGGCCGCCGGGCGTGCTCACCGTCGCGGCCTCGCCGGCCGTCGGCGCCGAGCTGACCAGGCTGCTCGAGGAGCTCGGTGCGGACGAGCTATACGGTTAGCCGATGAGCGTGCCCGGGGCGGATCCGCGGGTGCTGGGGCCCTACCTGGCGCGCGAGCTGGACGACGCGCGCTGGGCGACGCCGACCGTCGAGGTGGTCGCCGGCGGCCGCTCGAACCTCACCTACTACGTCACCAGCCCGGCCGGCTCGGTGGTGCTGCGCCGGCCGCCGCTGCGGGCGGTCCGGCCGACCGCGCACGACATGACCCGTGAGCACCGGGTGATCTCCGCACTGCACGGGACCGCGGTCCCGGTGCCGCAGCCGCTGCTGCTGTGCACCGACCCGGACGTGCTCGGCGCGCCGTTCTACGTGATGGAGCGGGTGTACGGGGTGATCGCCCGCGACCGCCTCCCGGACGGCTACGCGCCGGCGGAGCGGCGGCCGGCGCTGACCGACGCGCTCGTGGACGTGCTCGCCGACCTGCACGACGTCGACCCGGCCGCGGTCGGGCTGGCCGGGTTCGGCCGGCCGGACGGCTACCTGGACCGCCAGCTGCGCCGCTGGGCGGGGGAGTGGCAGGCGCTGCGGACCGGCGACGACCTGCCCGGGGTGGACGCGCTCGCCGCCGAGCTGGTCGCCAAGGTGCCGCGGGAGCCGAGCGGTCCGGTCGTGCACGGCGACTACCGGCTGGACAACGTCGTGCTCCACCCGACCGACCCGACCCGGGTCGCCGCCGTACTGGACTGGGAGATGTCCACCCTCGGCGACCCGCTCGCCGACCTCGGGCTGCTGCTCGTCTATTGGCGGCCGGCGCCGGGCACGGTGGTCACCCCGTCGGTCACCAGCCTGCCCGGGTTCCCGCCCAGGTCAGCCCTGGTGGCCCGGTACGCCGCCCGCCGCGACGTCGATCTCGCCGCGCTGCCTTGGTACGTGGCGCTCGGCTGCTTCAAGCTCGCGGTCGTGGTCGCCGGCATCGTCGCGCGGCAGCGGGCCGGTGCCATGGTCGACAACACCGATGACGGGCTCGGCGCGAGGATCGGCCCGCTGGCCGAGGCTGGGCGGTCGGCGCTGTCGGGCGACGAACCGTACGGTTCGTAACGATCCAGACGGGGAACATCGTGATCGCCACAAGGTGCGCTCTGGCGGCTACCCTCGGTTCGGGTAGATCGTCAGCGCGGCCGGGGGCGGGGAGGCGCGATGGGGGCGGTGTTCCAGGGACCCAACGCACCGCCGCGCGCGCACTACAGCCTGCGACTGCGTCGGGCCCTGCCCGCCCTGGCCTTTCTGCTCGCGCTCTGCGGGCTGGCCGGGCTCACCTGGCTCAAGGTGATCGACCAGGTCGACGACCGCGCGGCCGCCGCGGCCTGCGGCGGCACGCCGGTCGACTCGTCGAAGGTGCAGGTGCGGGTCTACAACGCCACCGCCCGTGAGGGGTTGGCCCGCAAGGTCGCCGGCCAGCTGGTCGGCCGCGGCTACGTGATCGTCGCCACCGACAACGACCCGCTCTCCGGCATCCGTCCGGTCGACGGCGCGGCCGAGGTGCGGTACGGGCCGGCCGGCGCCCGCGCCGCCGCGCTGGTCCGCCGGCAGGTGCCCGGCGCGACGCTGTACAAGGACGCCCGGGAAGGCTCGATCGTCGACCTGGTGCTGGGCGAGCAGTTCCGCCGCCTGTCCACGCCGGCCGAGCTGGCCCGCGGCCGGCAGGGCCTGCTGGCCCCGGCGGCGGCGCCGGCGGCGGCGCCGGCCCGGACACCGGCCGCGTCGGCGAAGAAGGCGGCCGGAAAGTCCGCGCCGACGAGGACCGCCACCCCGTCCCCGTCGCCGAGCTGTTGACCGCCATCGACTTCCGGCCCAGCCGGGACGGGTTCCGGTTCGGCAACGCCTGGCCTCGCGGGGCCCCGGTCCGGCTCGCCGGCGTCGGCTTCGGCCGGGTCTACGGCGGGCTCTGCGGCGGCATGGCGTACGAGGCCCGCCGGGCTTGGCTGGCGCACGAGCCGCTGCCGCCGGACACGGTCGCCCCGGCCGACGGGGTGCTGGCCGACCGGCTGTTCAAGGCGCAGCTGTCCAGCCTCGGACTGCCGGTCGGGCCGCTGCGCTACCTGTGGTTCCAGCTGCCGCCGAACGACCGGGCCCGGCGGGAGCTGACCCTCCGGGTCGGGCTGCCCGGCCTGCGCCGCTCGCTGGCCGCGGGCGAGCCGGCCCTGCTCGGGTTGATCCGAGTGGTCACCTGGGACCCGCGCCGGGTGGTCGAGAACCACGTCGTGCTCGGCTACCGGCTGGACGAGCGGCCGGACGGCAGCGCCGAGGTCGCCGTGTACGACCCCAACCACCCCGGCGACGACACGGTCCGGCTGCGGGTCACCGCCGACGGCACGGTGGCGTACTCACACGGGTCGGTGGCCGCGTTCAGCGTTGTCGGTCACCATGCCGCGGGCTCGCCTTCCGGCCGGCCCTGACCGCCTTCGACTGCTGCTTCCACTGCCGCCGCTGCTCGGCCCGCTGGCGCGCGTCGTACCGGTCCCGCAGCCAGCCGACCTCCTGCCGCAGCGCGGCGTGGCTCGCCACCCGGCGGGCCGAGACCGTGCCATCGGCGACCGCGGCCGCGATCGCGCAGCCCGGCTCGCCGGCGTGCCGGCAGTCCCGGAACCGGCAGCGCCCGGCCAGCTCGACGATGTCGGCGAAGGCGATGTCCAGGCCCTCGTCGGCGGCCCACAGCTGCACGCCGCGCAGGCCCGGTGTGTCCAGCAGCAGGCCGCCGCCGGGCAGCGCGACCAGCTCGCGGGCGGTGGTGGTGTGCCGGCCCTTGCCGGTCCGGCCGACCGGCGCGACCGCCGCGGGGCCGGCGCCGAGCGCGGTGCGCAGGCTGGACTTGCCGGCCCCGGAGACGCCGAGCAGCGCGGCCGTCGTGCCCGGGACCACCATCGCCCGCAGCTCGGCCAGCCCGCGGCCGTCGACCGTGCTGGTCAGCAGCACCGGCGCCGGATCGGCGGTCTCGGCCACCTCGTCCCGCTCGGCCGCGGCGGTGCCCTCCGCCAGGTCGGCCTTGGTCAGCACGACGACCGGCCGGGCGCCGGAGTCCCAGGCGACGGTGAGCAGCCGGTCGAGCCGGCCGACGCTCGGCGGCGCGGCCAGCGAGACCAGCACGAAGACCAGGTCCACGTTCGCGGCCAGCACCTGCCGGGCCGCCGCCTTGCCGGCCGCGCCCCGGACCAGCTCGGTGCGCCGCGGCAGCCGCAGCGCCGTACCGGTGCCGGCCGGGTCGGGGCCGGTCTCCACCAGCGCCCAGTCGCCGGTCACCAGCCCGGACCCGGGCGCCCGGACCTCGCCGTCGGCCGTGACCAGCAGCGCGAGGGCGCCGTCGGCCCGTACCACCCGTCCCGGCGTGCCGGTGCGGCCGGCGGCGAGGGCGGCCCACTCTGGATCCCAGCCCAGCTCGTCGAGCACGTGACACACCTCCCACGGGCGGCACCACGCCCTTCCGGGCGCATAGTGGAAACAGGGACCGGATGCCCGCGCGCCGCTGCGGCGGGCCGTTCGATCGGCACGGTAACCTCCCGCGGCTGCCGCGCCGAGGGGGTTTTCGGCGCCCTCGAAATGACGCGCGACAGCGGGCACAAATCCGCCCGCTGAGGCGTTGCCCGCACGCCACCCGCACGACCACAGGAGTGATCCAGTTATGGCAACCGACTACGATGCGCCTCGCCGCAGCGAGGTCGACGAGCTCGGGGAGGACTCGCTCGAGGAGCTGAAGGCCCGCAGGGCCGAGGCCCAGTCGGGCTCGATCGACGTCGACGAGGCCGAGCTCAACGAGAACCTCGAGCTGCCGGGTGCCGACCTGTCCGGTGAGGAGCTCACCGTCCGGGTCGTCCCGAAGCAGGAGGACGAGTTCACCTGCTCCAGCTGCTTCCTTGTCCACCACCGCTCCCGGCTCGCCGGCGAGCGCAACGGACAGCCCGTCTGCCGCGACTGCGCGGCCTGACCGGGTAGGAAACAGACATGGCGCGTCTCCCGTGGCAGAGGACCGAGCCCGCCGAGCCGACGGCTCCCGGGCCGGGTCCGTCCGCCGACGCCGAGACCGCCAAGCTGGGCGAGCTGGTCGCCCGGGTCGCCGACCACGACCGTGGTCGGAACGGCGACCGCAAGGACCAGCTGAGCGCGCTGACCCGAGGGCTCGCCGGTGCCGCCAAGGGCACCGCCGGCCACGGGCTGCGCGGCGCCGGCTCGCTGCTCGCCGACGTGCTCGCGGATGCCGCTACCAGACTGCGGATCCGGGACGCGGCGACGCTGCGGGTCCATCATCCCGGCCTGTCCGACGACGAGATCGCGGCAGTGCTGGTCCGCAAGGCCGCCCGCACCACGGCCGCCTTCGGTGCCGCGGTCGGTGCGCTGGCGGCCGTCGAGTTCACCGCGCCACCCACGCTCGTCGCCGCGCCGGTCCAGCTGGCGGCGGAGACGCTGGCGGTCGCGGCGGTCGAGGTCAAGATGCTCGCGGAGCTGCACGAGCTGATGGGCCGTCCGGCGTACGGCTCCGGCGCCCAGCGCGGCTCGGCATACCTGATGAGCTGGGTGCGGCAGCGCGCGCTCGACCCCAAGGTCGGCGCGGCCGGCCTGTCCGCGATCATCGGCGCCGCCGCGAAGAGCGAGCTGCGCACCATGCTCATGCGTCGGGCCGGGCGCAGCATGACCAAGCTCGCACCGTTCCTCGCCGGCGCGGTCGCCGGCGGCGTCGTCAACCGACGGGTGACCCGGTCGCTCGGCGAGAAGGTCACCGCCCAGCTGGGCGGCCGACGCTGATCCGCGCGACAGCGCCAGGGGTAACCTGCGCGCTGTGCCGCCATCCCATTTCCAGCCGGCCCCGGCTGCGCCGGTGGAGGTCCTCGTCCAGCGCCTCGATCCGGGCGTTCCCCTCCCGGCGTACGCGCTGCCCGGCGATGCCGGTGCTGACGTCGTGACCACCGTGGACGCCGAGCTCGCACCGGGCGAGCGGGCGGTGCTGCCGACCGGGCTGGCGCTCGCCCTGCCGGTGGGGTATGCGGTGTTCGTGCACCCGCGGTCCGGGCTGGCCGCCCGCTGCGGCATGTCGCTGGTGAACGCGCCCGGCACCGTCGACTCCGGCTACCGCGGCGAGGTCAAGGTCATCGTCATCAACCACGATCCGGTCGCGCCGCTGAAGCTCGCTCGCGGTGACCGGATCGCGCAACTGGTGCTGCAGAAGGTGGAGCGGGCCGTGTTCACGGCCGTGGAGGCGCTGCCGGAGTCCGAGCGCGGCGCCGGCGGGCACGGGTCCACGGGTGGGCACGCGCAGCTCGTGGGGGGTGCGTGATGGCGCTGGGTCGCCGGCGGCACCGGTCCGAGCGGCAGAAGATCGACGCCACCCCGCCGTGGTCGACCGACCGGGAGCGCGACACCGAGCTCACCACCGGGCCCTACGACCAGAACGACGCGCCGGACGACGAGCTGGAGCGGCTCGACCTCGGCGCGCTGCTCGTGCCGGTGATCCGCGGGGTCGAGGTGCGCGTCGACGTCGGGCCGGACGGCCAGGTCATCGCGGCCACCCTGTCGTACGGGGGGAGCGAGGCGCAGATCGGCGTGTTCGCCGCGCCGCGGACCGCGGGGATCTGGGACGACGTGCGCAAGGAGATCACCTCCTCGATCGTCCAGCAGGGCGGGAAGGCGCAGGAGAGCTCGGGCCGGTTCGGCACCGAGCTGAGCGGCCGGATCCCGGTGCAGGGCGGCTACCAGAGCGTGCGGTTCATCGGGGTGGACGGGCCGCGATGGTTCCTGCGCGGGCTGTTCAGCGGTCCGGCGGCGGCCGACCCGGCGAAGGCCGCGGTGCTGGAGGACACGGTCCGCAACATCGTCGTGGTGCGCGGGCCGTCCCCGATGCCGGTGCGGGACCCGCTGCCGCTGACCCTGCCGCCGGACATCAGGGAGCAGACCGAGCAGGCCCAGGGGGCGCACGCGGCGGTCGAGGAACCGGCCGAGGAGGAGCCGGCCGACCTCGGCCCGGCCGAGGAGGACGCCGTCCCCGCCCGCCCCAACCCCCGCCGCCGCCGTCGCTGAACCCACCCGCCCATCCCGCGTCGCTCGTCCCCGCGCCCAATCCGGCGCGCGCGACAGCCGGCGCCGGCCGAGTGGCCGGCGACCGCCTGCGGCCGCCGCTGACCCTCCCGGCCGGGCCGCGCCCAACCGGGCGTGCGGCGGTTCGCAGCGGTGCGACGGGCGGCAGAGCGGCGCAGGGGCGGAGTGGCCGGCGATCCGCCGCCGCTGACCCGGAGCTAGCGGGCGCGGGCCGCGGCGAGGGCGGCGAGGGCGGTGGTGGCGAGGACGGAGCGGCCGCCGGCCGGGGCGGCGAGCGGCAGCTCGCGGACGGCGGCGCGGGGGATCGCGGCGGCCCACTCGTGCGCGACCGCGGCCGGGTGCAGCGGGTCGTCGGCGAATGCGACCAGACCGGCCGGCACCCGCAGTGCCGCCAGCTCGGCCGGGGTGGGCCCCGGTGCCGCCGCGGCCGCGCGCAGGCTCGCGGCCAGCCCGTCCCCGTACGCGGGCCAGGCCGAGGCCAGCTCCGCCGCCACCCAGCCGACCGCGGTCCCGGCCGCGGCGAGCGCCCCTGCGGTCCCGAGCCGCTCGACCAGGTCGGCCGATGCGGCCGTCGCCGCCGCCACGGCGCCCGGAGCCCCCGTCCACGCCGGCAGCACCAGGACCACGCCGTCCAGCTCGACCCGGCGCGCCGGCGGTGCGGGCGACGCCGGCGCGGACCCGGGCGCCGCGGACGTGGCACGGCCGGCGGCCCAGCGGGCGACGGTGTGGGCGCCGAGCGAGACGCCGCCGACCAGCCGCAGCCGCGGTCCGTACTCGGCGACCGCCTCGTCGAGCGCCCGGAACGCGGCCGCCACCAGGTCCGGTCCGGGCACCGGATCGGGCACGACCAGCCCGTATCCCGCCTCCCGCAGCGGCCGCCCGAACGCCCGCCGGACGAAGTCCGCCGACGACCCGGCTCCGGGCAGCACCACCGCGACCTGATCCACAGCGGAAATCTTTCCGGTGGCGGGTCTCACTACGGCAAAGAGCACGGCTGCGGAGTCGGCCGCATGACATACATTGGCAATGTGAGCGAGACACCCGCGCCGGCCCGCCGTGGCTGGTTGACCCGGGTCGTCGCGCGCCTGACCGAGGACGAGCAGGAGCTCGACGCCGCCGACCTGCGCGAGGACGTGCAGAAGGCGGGTTCCCGCCCGGTCGCGACCTGCTGCCAGGGCGAGCCGGTGGTCGTGACCGGCAGGCTCCGGTCGGTCGTCTACACCCCGCGGGATACGGTGCCGACCGTGGACGCAGAGCTCTTCGACGGCTCCGGCTCGGTGCACCTGGTCTGGCTGGGCCGCAGCCGCATCCCCGGCATCGAGCCGGGCCGCCAGCTGCTCGCCCGCGGGCGCATCTCCGAGCACGACGGCGTCAAGGTGATCTTCAACCCCTGGTACGAGCTGAAGTCGGTGAGTGCGTGACCGACGCCGCTGACGACCAGCAGCGCCAGGCGGACCAGCCGAAGCAGCCGACCCCCAAGCCGATGCTGGTCGAGTCGATCGGCGGCTGGCGCGGCCTGGTCGACAGCGGCCTGCCGGTGGTGGTGTTCGTCCTCGCCAACGCGTTCGCCGGGCTCCGCGCCGCGATCTGGGCCGCCATCGGCGCCGGCGTCGTGCTCGTTGCCGTCCGGCTGGCCCGCAGGCAGACCGTGCAGCAGGCGATCAGCGGCTTCTTCGGCATCCTCATCGCCGCGTTCATCGCCAACCGCACCGGGGAGGCCAAGGGCTACTTCCTGTTCGGCATCTGGGCCAGCTTCCTGTACGCCGGGGTCTTCCTGGTCTCGGTGCTGGCCCGCTGGCCGCTGGTCGGGCTGATCTGGGAGTACGTCGACGGCCGCGGCATCGGCACGGCCTGGCGCAAGGACCGCCCGCTGATGCGGGTGTACGTGCTCTGCACGCTGCTGTGGGTGCTGGTCTTCCTGGCCCGCGGCCTGGTCCAGCGCTACCTGTACGACCAGGACCTGACCGGCTGGCTGGCGTTCGCCCGGCTGGCGATGGGCTACCCGTTCACGATCGGGGCGCTCGCGGTCTCGGTGCTCGCGGTCCGCCGGGTGCGCAAGTCCGAGCAGCAGGACACCACCCCGGAGGACGTGGTGGCCGAGCGGCTGCACCTGCGCCCGGAGGGCTGAGCGTCAACAGCTGCCGTTGCCGCAGACCAGCAGGCGTAGGTCGGCCTCGGCGTCCTGGACGGCCACGAACAGCAGCTCGTCGCCCTCCTCCAGCGGCTCCTCCGGGGACGGGATCACCACCCGCGACCCGCGCACGATCGCGGTCAGCGCCGAGTCCCGCGGCAGCCGCATGTCGGCGACCGCCTGTCCGACCACCGGCGCGCCCTTCGGCAGCGTGATCTCGACCAGGTTGGCCTGGCCCTGCCGGAACGTCATCAGCCGGACCACGTCGCCGACCGAGACCGCCTCCTCGACCAGCGCGACCATCACCCGCGGGGTGGACACCGCGACGTCGACGCCCCAGGCCTCGGTGAACAGCCACTCGTTGTCCGGGTGGTTGATCCGGGCCACCACCCGGCGCACCGCGAACTCGGTCTTGGCCAGCAGCGAGACGACCAGGTTGACCTTGTCGTCGCCGGTGGCGGAGATCACCACGTCGCAGTCCTGCAGCCGGGCCTCCTCCAGCGAGGCCAGCTCGGCCGCGTCGGCCTGCAGCCACTCCGCCTGCGGCACCCGGCCGGGGTCGACCTTGTCCGGGTCGCGCTCGATGAGCATCACGTCGTGCTCGTTCTCGATGAGCTCGCGGGCGATGGACCGGCCGACCCCGCCGGCCCCGGCGATGGCGACCCGCATCAGTGCCCCTCCACCTTCGGCGCGCTGCCGGTGATCTCCTCCACGGCGTCCGCGATGTCGTCGGTGACCAGCAGGTGTACCTGGTCGCCGTCCTGCAGCATGGTCGAGCCGGTCGGCAGCATGCCGCGGCCGAACCGGGTGAGAAACGCGACCCTGGCGTCGGTCGCCGCCTCCAGCGCCCGCACCTTCTGGCCGATCCAGCCCTCGTGCAGCGGGACCTGCGCCAGCGACACCGCTCCGGACGGGTCGCGCCAGTCCTCGACGTGCTTGTCGCCGAGCAGCACGGACAGGAACCGGTTCACCGTCCACGGCACGGTCGCCACCGTCGGGATGCCGAGCCGCTCGTACACCTCGGCCCGCTTGGGGTCGTAGATGCGGGCCACCACGTGCGCGATGCCGAACGTCTCCCGGGCCACCCGGGCGGAGATGATGTTGGAGTTGTCGCCGCTGCTGACCGCCGCGAACGCGCCGGCCCGGTCGATGCCGGCCCGGTGCAGCGTGTCCCGGGAGAAGCCGACCCCGGTCACCTGGTCGCCGGCGAACTCGGGGCCGAGCCGGCGGAACGCCGCCGGGTTCTGGTCGATGATCGCCACCGAGTGCCCGACCCGCTCGAGGTTGCGGGCGAGGCTGGAGCCGACCCGGCCGCAGCCCATCACGACGATGTGCACGCCCGGAAGGTACCGCGATCGGACCGCGCCGAATCGCCCCGGCCACCCGCTGGCACCCGGCCGCGCGGACCGTACGCTGGTTGCGTGTCGCTGCTGACGAGGGTCGCCAAGCGGCTGGTGATCGGGCGCCCGGTCAGCAGCGAGCGGCTGGCGGACACCGCGCTGTCGAAGCGGATCGCGCTGCCCATTTTCGCCAGCGACGCACTCTCCTCGGTGACGTACGCGACGCAGGAGATCCTGCTGGTGCTCACCGTCGCCGGCACCGCATACCTGTTCGTCGCGCCGTGGGTGGCGACCGGCATCGTGCTGCTGTTCGCGATCGTGGTCGCGTCGTACCGGCAGGTGGTCCGGGCGTACCCGTCCGGCGGCGGGGACTACGAGGTCGCGACGACGAACCTGGGCCGGTTCGCCGGTCTCACCGTGGCCAGCGCGCTGCTGGTGGACTACGTGCTCACGGTGGCGGTGTCGGTCTCCGCCGGCGTGGACAACATCATCTCGGCGTTCCCGGACCTCAACCCGGCCCGGGTCTGGCTCGCGCTGGGGCTGGTCGCGCTGCTCGCGGCGGCCAACCTGCGCGGCGTACGGGAGTCGGGCACCGCGTTCGCCATCCCGACGTACGCGTTCACGGTGGGCGTGCTGCTGCTGATCGTCACCGGGCTGATCCGCATCGTGTTCGGCGACACGCCGCAGGCGGAGAGCGCCGCGTGGTCGATCGAGCCCGAGCCCGGGCACACCAACCTCGCCGGCCTGGCGCTGCTGTTCTTCGCGCTGCGAGCGTTCTCCTCCGGCTGTACGGCGCTGACCGGCATCGAGGCGATCGCCAACGGCGTGCCCGCGTTCCGGCCGCCCAAGAGCCGCAACGCGGCCACCACGCTGGCGATGCTCGGCGCCCTCGCGATCACCATGTTCGCCGGCATCACCGCGCTCGCGCTGGTCACGAAGGTGCACGTGGCCGAGGACACCTGCGACCTGATCGGGTTCCCGGGCAACTGCGAGACCGACCCGCAGCGGACCGTCATCGCCCAGCTGGGCGCCGCGATCTTCGGCGGCGACCACTCAGTCGGCTTCTACTACATCCAGGCCGCCTCGGCGCTGATCCTGGTCCTGGCCGCGAACACGGCGTTCAACGGGTTCCCGCTGCTCGGCTCGGTGCTGGCCCAGGACCGCTACCTGCCGCGGCAGCTGCACACCCGCGGCGACCGGCTGGCGTTCTCCAACGGCATCATCGTGCTGGCCGGGTTCGCGATGCTGCTGATCTGGGTGTTCGACGCGTCGGTCACCCGGCTGATCCAGCTCTACATCATCGGCGTGTTCACCTCGTTCACGCTGGGGCAGCTGGGCATGGTCCGGCACTGGAACCGGACCCTGCGCGCCGAGCAGGACCCGGAGTCGCGGCGGCGGATCTTCCGGTCCCGGGCGATCAATGCGACCGGCGGCACGGTGACCGGTCTGGTGCTGATCATCGTGCTGCTGGAGAAGTTCCTGCTCGGCGCCTGGATCGTGGTCATCGCGATGCCGGTGATCTTCTGGACGATGAAGTCGATCAACCGGCACTACACCCGGGTCGCCGAGGAGCTGGAGCCGGACGACGAGCGTGGCATGCTGCCGAGCCGGGTGCACGCGATCGTGCTCGTCTCCAAGCTGCACAAGCCCACGCTGCGGGCGCTGGCGTACGCGAAGGCGACCCGGCCGGACACACTCACCGCGCTCACCGTCAACGTGGACGACGACGAGACCAGGGCGCTGCAGGCCGAGTGGGACCGGCGGTCGGTGAAGCTGCCGCTGACGGTCGTCGAGTCGCCATACCGGGAGATCACCCGGCCGGTGCTGGACTACGTCAAGCGGGCGCGGCGGGAGTCGCCGCGGGACGTGGTCGCCGTCTTCGTGCCGGAATACGTGGTGGGGCGCTGGTGGGAGCACCTGCTGCACAACCAGAGCGCGCTGCGGCTGAAGGGACGGCTGCTGTTCACACCGGGCGTCATGGTGACGTCGGTGCCGTGGCAGCTGGCGTCCTCCGACCGGGCGGCCCGGCGGCCCGAGCGGGCGCAGCCGGGGGCGGCCCGGCGCGGTCTCGACGACCGGGCGTTCACCTCGGCCGACGAGCCGCCCGCGCCGCCGGCTCCCGGGGCGACCCGGGCGCCGGCGGGCCAGCCGGATTCGCCCGCCGGCCGGCGCGGGCGCGACGGGGACCGCCCGGAGGCGCGCGCCGGCGCTGACCCGACCCCGCACCCGTGAGCCGGGCCGGGGGGTCGCGGTGAGCCGGGCGCCGGCCGCGGCGCGGCGGGGACGGCGCGGGGCGGCGCGACCGGGCCGCGCCGGACCGTGGCTCGGCCGGGAGATCGAGCTCGACGTGGGTCCGGTCGCGCCGGGCGGCCACTGCGTGGCCCGGCACGAGGGCCGGGTCGTGTTCGTCCGGCACGCCCTGCCTGGCGAGCGGGTGGTCGCGCTCGTCACCGAGGACCGCGGCGGCGGGTTCTGCCGGGCCGACGCGATGCGGGTGCTGACCGCGTCGCCCGAGCGGGTCGAGCCGCCCTGCCCGCACGCCGGACCCGGTCGGTGCGGCGGCTGCGACTGGCAGCACGCGAGCGCCGACGCGCAGCGGGCGCTCAAGGCGGCGGTGGTGCGCGAGCAGCTCACCCGGCTGGCCGGGCTGCCGGACGTCCCGGTCAGCGTGGAAGCGCTGCCCGGTGGGCTGCTCGGCTGGCGGACCAGGGTCCGGTACGCGATCGACCCGGCCGGCCGGACCGCGCTGCGCCGGCACCGCTCGCACGAGCTGGAGCCGGTCGGGCACTGTCCATTGGGGACGGACGCGGTCACGGCGGCCGTCGGCGACCGGGACTGGCCGCCGGGCGCGGAGATCGAGGTGGTGGGCTCCGGGCCAACCGTCGTGCTGGCCGCGGCGGCCGACGCGGACCCGCGGGCGCCGGCCGGCGGGAGCGTGCTGGAGGGACCGCCGCGGGTCCGCGAGCAGGCCGCCGGCCGGGACTGGGAGCTCGCCGCCACCGGCTTCTGGCAGGTGCATCCGGCCGCGGCGGACGTGCTGGCGGCGTGCGTGCTCGACGTCCTCGCGCCGGCGCCGGGGGAGACCGCGCTCGACCTGTACGCCGGCGCCGGCCTGTTCGCCGGCCTGCTCGCCGCCGCGGTCGGCCCGTCCGGCTGGGTGGTCGCCGTCGAGGCCGACCCCCGGGCGGCCGCTGACGCCCGCGCCAACCTCACCGGGGCGGCCGGTGCAGCCGCGGTGGAGGTGCGGACCGGCCGGGTGAGCGCGGGGCTGCTGGGCGGGATGGGGATCGCCCCGGACGTGGCGGTGCTTGACCCGCCGCGGGCCGGCGCCGGTCCCGACGTGCTCAGCGCGGTGCTGGCGCTGCGCCCGCGTGCGGTCGCGTACGTCTCCTGCGATCCGGCGTCGCTGGCCCGGGACCTGCGCGCGGCCGTGGACGCCGGCTGGCGGCTGGCCCGGCTGCGCGCGTTCGACTGCTTCCCGATGACCCAGCACGTCGAGATCGTGGCGCTGCTGGAACCGGCATGACCGAGGTGCCGCCCTGGTGGCCGCCGGACGTGCACCGGCCCGGCAGTCCGGACTGGGAGCGCTCCGCGGTGTCCTGGCTGCTGGACCAGGTGCCGGGGGACTGGCGCGAGCACGACGTGCTGCGCCGCTACCCGACGCTGCTGGCGCGGCTGGCCGCCGGCGAGACCGCGGCCAGCCTGGAGGCGACCAGGGAGGGCTGGCGGACGCTGCGCCGGGACGCCGGCCGGGGCCCGGCCGCGCTGCCGCCGGACGTCGTCGAGGCGGCGATGGCCGCGTACGAGCAGCGGGGCATCCGGCTGGGCGAGCTGGCGCGCCAGATCGACGCGGTCCGGCAGGCGATCGACGGCCTGTCCTGGATCCCCGGCGCCGGCCGCTGGGCCCGCGTCTGACCGGGATCGGGCGCGGGCCGCTGGCCACGGTCAGCCGACGAAGATGTCCTCCGGGAGGAACGCCGACACGAGCATGTTCGGCACGTCCACCAGCGCGCTGATCTTGAGGTCGACCGCCACGCTGCAGAGCACGTACGCCTGCTGCCGGGTCCAGCCCCGCTCGGTCAGGTGCTCGATCATGTTGAGCAGCGCGTTGCGGGCGGCCAGCGTGATGTCCTCGGGATGGTTGTCGCCGTCCTTGGTCACCGAGATGCCGGTGGTGGCGAAGAACCGGCGCGGCGCGGCGAACTCCGGCGGCAGGTAGTAGTCGTCCCGCCGGAACCGCAGGTCGCGGATCCCCTTCTCGGCCGCCTCGCCCGTATGCAGGGTGAACCGGACCCGCAGCGTCGACCGCATCTCGATCGCCGTCCCGCAGGTCTCGCAGTCGCCCTGGGCGAAGTGCGCGTCGCCGGCGGAGAACAGGCCGCCCGGGGTGTCGACCGGGATCAGCAGCCGGGCGCCCTTCCCCAGCTGCTTGATGTCGACGTTGCCGGCCTGCTCCCGGGGCGGGATCGTGCGCAGCGCCTCCGCCGCGATCCGCGGGTCGGACGGCACCGCGTCCACCGGCGAGGGCGGCAGGGCGAACCCGCCGCGGTCGATCGCCGCCTGCTCCCGCGCCGTGGTCTCGGCGAGCAGCCGGTGGCCGGGCGACAGGCCAATGGTCCCCATGAACGGCGAGCCCGGGATGCGTACCCCGGGCAGGTCGGCGGAGGTCGCCCAGCCGTCCGCGATGTCCCAGTTGACCTTGAACGGGTCCGGGAACGCGTCCCGCAGGAAGCCGAAGCCCGGCACCTCCACGGTGAAGCCGTAGCTGTCCGGCTCGACGTCGACGATCTCGACCTCGAGCAGGTCGCCCGGCTCCGCGCCCTCGACGTAGACCGGGCCGGTGAGCGGGTGCACGACGTCGAGGTTGGGCGCGGCGACGGTGTCCAGCGTCGCGTCCGGGGCCATCTGCCCGTCGAACGCGTCCCGGGTCTCCAGCACCACCTCGTCGCCCGGCTCGCACCGCACCAGCGGTGGGATGTCGGGGTGCCATCGGTTGTGGCCGGTGTTCGGTTCCTCCAGGAGCGTCTTGCTCCGGTCGATCCGGATCTCGTGGGTGGCCACGCTGCCTCCCTTCGGCTGATCTTGTGATCCTGACACCGCCGGGACGCCCGCGGATACCCCGCAGGGCGTGTCCCGCGGACCTTCGGCGGCGCGGGCCGAGGCCCAGGCGACGACCGGCCGCGTTGGAGGAGCCGACCGATACAACCCCGGTATCGGCCGGCTCCTCCGCCTTGCCGGACGCCACCTGGACGCCGTCCGCATCCACCAAGATCCCCGGGACACGCCCTACAGCCGGCCGCCTGTCTCGTCCCCGGACAGCCGCAGCACGGCCCAGATCGGCAGCACCGACAGCAGCACCAGCACCGCGGCGACCACGTTGACGACCGGCGCCTGGTTGGGCCGGAACAGGTTGTCGAAGATCCACAGCGGCAGCGTCTGCAGTCCGGGCGCGGTCGTGAACGTGGTCACCACGATCTCGTCGAACGACAGCGCGAACGCCAGCACCGCGGCGGCCATCAGCGCCGAGCGCAGCTGCGGGAACGTGACGTACCGGAAGGTCTGGAAGGTGGTGGCGCCGAGGTCGGCCGAGGCCTCCTCGAGCGACGTGCCGGTACGCCGGAGCCGGGCCAGGATGTTGTTGTAGACGATCACGATGCAGAACGTGGCGTGCGCGACGATCACGGTGAAGTAGCCGAACGGGACGCCGCCGGCGTTGAACGCGGAGTTGAGCGCGATGCCGGTGACGATGCCGGGCAGCGCGATCGGCAGCACCACCAGCAGGCTGATCACGTCCCGGCCGAAGAACCGGTAGCGCTGCACGGCGAAGGCCAGGCAGGTGCCGAGCAGCAGGGCCAGCGCGGTGGCGCCGAGGCCGACCTTGACGCTGGTCCACAGCGCCGAGCGCGCGCCGGCGTTGTCCAGCGTCCGGCGCCACCACTCCAAAGTCAGGCCGCTCGGCGGGAAGCCGAACGTCCGGGACGAGTTGACCGAGTTGAGGAGCACCAGCAGCAGCGGCACGTAGATGATCGCGAGGCCGACGACCATCGCGACCGCAAGGGCGATCCGCGCCCGCCTGGACAAGATCACTGCGCCCGCTCCTCGGACAGGCCGCCGGGCGCAAGCGCCAGACGACCGGCCCTCGTCGCTCCCCGCTCGCGCTGCGAGCCCTCGCGCTCGCACTGCGCCCGCTCCTCGGACAGGCCGCCGGGCGCAAGCGCCAAGCGACCGGCCCTCGTCGCTCCCCGCTCGCGCTGCGAGCCCTCGCGCTCGCACTGCGCCCGCTCCTCGGACAGGCCGCCGGGCGCAAGCGCCAAGCGACCGGCCCTCGTCGCTCCCCGC
>DATBFW010000111.1:0-5915 GCA_036558285.1 Mycobacteriales bacterium
ACGCTGCGCCGGGTCACCCTGCCGCTGATCGCGCCCGGCCTCGGCGCCGGCGCCGCGCTGGTCTTCCTCGCCGTGGTCACCGAGCTGACCGCGACCCTGCTGCTGTCCCCGCTGGGCACCAGGACGCTGGCCACGGAGTTCTGGAACCAGAGCAACAGCCTCGCGTACGGGGCGGCCGCGCCGTACGCGGCGCTGCTGGTGGCGCTGTCCGCGCCCGCGACGTACCTGCTCACCCGGCAAGCGAGAAGGGCGACCGCATGACGGCACTCACCCTCTCCGGCGTCACCAAGGCGTTCGGCTCCACCCAGGTGCTGCGCGGGGTGGACCTGCACGTGCCGGCGCGCACGCTCACCGCGGTGCTGGGACCGTCCGGCTGCGGCAAAACCACGCTGCTGCGGCTGGTGGCCGGCTTCGATGACCCTGACTCCGGCACGATCGCGCTCGGCGGCGAGACGGTCGCCGGCGCCGGCCGGCCGCGGCCGCCGCAGCACCGCCGGGTCGGGTACGTGCCGCAGGAGGGCGCGCTGTTCCCGCACCTGTCGGTGGCTGCCAACGTCGGCTTCGGGCTGCCTCGCAGGCAGCGCTCGGCCGGCCGGGTCACCGAGCTGCTGGAGCTGGTCGGGCTGTCCCCGGCGCTGGCCGGCCGGCACCCGCACGAGCTGTCCGGCGGCCAGCAGCAGCGGGTCGCGCTGGCCAGGGCGCTGGCCCCGCGGCCGTCGATCGTGCTGCTGGACGAGCCGTTCTCGTCGCTGGACGCCGGGCTGCGCGAGTCGACCCGGCGGGCGGTGGCCGACGCGCTGGTCGCGGCCGAGACGACCGCCGTGCTGGTCACCCACGACCAGGCCGAGGCGCTCTCGCTGGCCGACCAGGTCGCGGTGATGCGGCACGGCCGGCTGGTGCAGCTGGCCGCCCCGGAGATCGTCTACGGCTCGCCGTCGGACGCCGGGGTGGCCGGGTTCGTCGGCGAGGCGGTGCTGTTGCCGGCCTCGGTCTCCGACGGGTACGCGACGTGCGAGCTCGGCTCGCTCGCCGTCCGGGGCACGGTGTCCGGGCCGGTCCGGATCCTGCTCCGGCCCGAGCAGCTGGTGCTCTCCGACGGCGGCACCGGTGTCGAGGCCAGGGTGCGCGACGTCAGCTACTTCGGGCACGACGCGTCGGTCCGGCTGGAGCTGGTGCCCGGCGGGACGGAGGTGCTGGCCCGGGTGGCCGGGCACGACCGCCCGCTGGCCGGCTCGCTGGTGCGGCTGACCGTGGTCGGCGAGGCGCTCGCGTACCCCGACGACACCGCTGCGGCCCAGGTCGTCCTCGCCCCGACCTCGGGCTGAGCACTCAGTCGGTCGGGAACCCGAACGGGTAGGCCTGCGGCGCCGGGTCGTCGTGGTGCCCGGCACACCAGCTGTCCCGGGCGGCGCGGCTGGTCACCGGCGGAGCGTACGCGAACGTGGTCGAGTACGTCGTCGCCTGGGTGATCGAGTTGGCGTCGATCGTGGTCGTGACCAGGCTCTTGGTCAGCGGCGTCGCGTTCGCCAGCAGCTCCGCGTTGCGCCAGGCCTGCTCCCGCCACGTCCACATGACCTGGCCGGTGGCGACCGCGTCGAGGGACAGCGGCAGCGACGTGTCGTCCATGCTCGGGTCCAGCCGCGCGGACAGCTCCGCGACCAGGGGGAGCGTCACCGAGTTGAGCAGCACGTTGATCTTGGTGAAGTTCGCCTTCTCCGACGCGCCGTCCGGGCCGGTGAGTCCGGCGGCCGCCATCGCCAACGCGAGGTCGTGGTTGATGTGCGCGTTGAGGCCGAGGAAGAAGTTGCCGGCCGCGGACACCTTCCCGTCCCTGGCCCGGTTGAAGGCGGTCTTCCAGGCCTGCGGCACCGCGGACGAGCTGGGGTTGACGGACCAGTTGTCGAACGCCCGGAGGTAGTACTTGGCGAACACAGCGACCGCGTGGTTGGTCCAGCCGGGATCCGCGTAGTAGCCGGGCTGCCGGGCGCTCCACGCGTAGGCCTGCGTCACCCGCAGGTAGGTCAGCGCGAACAGCGCCTGGTGCGAGCAGCTGTCCATCAGCGGCTCGGCCCGCTTCTCCATCTCCCGGACGACCGCGTCGATGCACTGCACCTTGCCGGAGACACAGACGTTGGAGCTGCCCGGGTCGTAGCCGTCGGTGAGGCCCGGGAGCAGCGCCGTCCAGTCCACCAGCAGCGGATCGGCCCCCGCGCGGTGCTGGGTCGTCGACACCCCCGCCACCGTCGCGACGGCGGCGAGCAGGACAGCAGCGGCAATGGCGCGGAACCGAATGCCGAACACCGGTACCTCCAGGCAGATCGACCGGTCGAGCACGATAGCGCTTGAGTCAGCGCTGCGCCAGCCGGACGCGACGGACAATCGCTGATACCCACGCTGCGGCGGAAACAAGCATCAGTGGTCGGGATCGGAAGGAAGCACCCCGCGTCGGACCGCGCCGAGCAGCCGGGCGTGGTCCGCCTCGGTCTGGTCCGCGTACGCCCGGGCGAACCGGGACAGCGCCTGGTCGAGCGGGTCGCCGTGGCCGACGTAGCCGGCGATCATGGACGCGCCGGTGGTGCGGGCGTGCCCCTTGGCCAGCAGCGACCCGCACACCCCGGCGTAGTCGGCCAACGCCTCGGCGTCGATCCCGTCCACCGTGATCGCGCCCTTCATGTCCCGGAACTGGCGCACGTAGTACTGATGCTCCCCGACCGTGGTCCAGCCGAGCAGCGGGTCGCTGACCGTCTGCAGCGCCTGCTGGTATTCCACGACCCGCTGGCCCTGGTGCGCGTGCCAGGCCCGGTCGCCGTGCACGTACGGGCCGAGCACCGACCGGCGGGCCTGCTTGAGCTGCAGGAACAGCACGTCGTCCGGGGAGCTGCCCTCCAGCAGCGCCACGTACGCGCGCAGCCCGACCGAGCCGACCCCGACCACCTTGTGCGCCAGATCGACCAGCGTGTAGCCGCCGACGATGCGGGACCAGTGCGGCGGCAGCGTGTGCAGGTAGTCGTCCAGCCCGGCGGCGAGCAGCTCGGCGTGCGCGTCGGTCGGGCGGGTGATCAGCGGCGGCTCCTGCACGATCCGGCGCGCGCCGCCGCGCTGCTCGGTGAACCGCGGCAGCGCACGGTCGCTGGTCCGCCGGCGTGCCCGGTTCGCCGCCCGCTTCACCTCTTTGCGCAGCGTCGGGCTGGCGCCCGACCCGAGCTGGTGGACGTCGAGCCGCTCGAACGACCGGGCCAGCAGCGGCTCGTCGGCCAGGTAGCGCACCTGCTGCCGGTACGCCGACACGCAGCGGGCGACGGCGTTCGCGCACTCGTCCTCGGTCGAGCCGTTCTGCCGGCCGGCCACCCAGACGCTGGTCACCAGCCGGCGCAGGTCCCACTCCCAGGCGCCGGGGTGAGCCTCGTCGAAGTCGTTGAGGTCGAAGACCAGCTCCCGCTCCGGGGAGGCGTAGAAGCCGAAGTTGCCGAGGTGCGCGTCGCCGCAGACGACCGGCGTGATGCCGGTGGCCGGCAGCGCGGCGAAGTCGCCCGCCATGATCCCGGCCGTGCCGCGCAGGAACGCGTACGGCGAGGCGACCATCCGGCCGACCCGGACCGGGACCAGCCACGGCACCCGCCCGACGTGCGAGGCCACGATGCGGTCCACCGGGTCCGGGCGGTCGGCCGGCGCCGACCAGTCGCCCCAGGACGAGCGCGGCACCCGTTTGCGCAGGCCGCGACCCAGCTCATACCGCTCCGCCCGCGGGGTCGGCCGCTCCCGCAGCGAGGCGAACCCGCGGTCGATCCCGCCGTCGAGCAGGCCGCTCACGCGCCTGAGCCTACGGCCGCACCCACCACCCCCGCCCCCCGGGCCGTCCCGTGACCCCGCCCGGCGCCGCTCGCCGGTCCGCCCACGTTGCGTCGGGCAGCCGGCGGCGACCCCGGCTGGACGGCGATCCCGGCGTGGCGGCCACTCGGCGTGGCGGCCACCCCGGCCGCCCGACGACCAGCCGGCCCCGGCTACCCGGCTGGACGGCGACCCCGGCCGGGCGATGTCGTCGGGCCGAGCGGACCGACGGTCAGGTGGGGCGGACGATCTGCTGGAGGGTCCAGGTGTTGCCGTCGGGATCGGCGAAGTAGACGAAGCGCCCCCACGGCTGGTCGTCGACCTCGCTCACCTCGACCCCGCGGCCGGCCAGCTCCTTGCGGGCGGCGTCCGCGTCGGCGACGACCATCTGCACGCCGCGCTGCGAACCCGGCGGCATGTCGGTGATCCCGACGCCCAGCACCACCGAGCAGGCCGAGCCCGGCGGGGTCAGCTGCACGAACCGCAGCTGCGGGCTGACGACGTGGTCGTGGTCGGCGTTGAACCCGACCTGGTCCACGTAGAACGACTTGGCCCGGTCGACGTCGTTGACCGGGATCGGCACCAGCTCGATCCGCATCTCCATGGTCAACAACCTAGTGGCCCGCGTCGGGGGTTTCGTGCCGTGGCCCGGTGATCGAGGCGGCGTCCGGCGAGGCGGAGGAGTGCCGATACCGGGGTTGTATCGGCCGCGACGACAACGCCGCCGGTCGTCGGCTGGGCGCGGGGACACGGTGCGAGGACCCCCGAGGCGGGCCACGGCGGTGGCATACGACAGTTTCGGGGTAGCGGGAGAGGGTGGACGGCTGCCCGAAGCGGATGGTGTTCGGCCCGTGCGGCGGCGTGCGGGACGACCTGAGCTGCGAGCTCGGCGACCGTCCCTGCCCGTTCGCGACCGCGCCGCCGGTGCGCTGGACCGCCGAGCCGGTCGACCCCGCCCCGCTCGCGGTGCCGCTGGTGCTCACCGATCTCACCGTCCGCCCGTACGACCCGGCATCGGTGCGCGAGGTGGTGCGGATCCTCGCGCCGGTGTCCGACGGCCTGCTGGTCGGCGAGCATCACAACCGTCCGGACCTGCCGCCGACGCTGTTCGCCGGCGAGGTGCTGGACGCCGGCGGCCGGCCGTGGACGACGCTGACCTGCAGGGACCGCAACCGGATCGTGCTGGAGCAGGAGCTGGTCGGGCTGGCCGCGCTCGGCGTCGAGGGCGTGCTGTGCGTGACCGGCGACGCTCGCGGGCAGGGCGTGCGGCCGGACGTGACCCAGGTGTTCGACCTCGACGGCACCCGGCTGACCGCGCTCGCCGCCTCGCTCGGCGTGCCGGCGGCGGTGCCGGAGGCGCCGGACGCGCCGCCGGTCGGGCTGCGGCCGGGCCGGGTCGCCGACAAGCAGCGCGCCGGCGCCGGGCTCTGCGTGCTCAACCACGTGTCCGCACCGGCGCGGGTGGCGAAGTTCGTCGCGGCCGCCAGGGCCGCCGGCGCGACCCTGCCGTTCGTCGCCGCGGTCGCCGTCTACACCGACGAGCGCTCGGCCCGCCTGCTGCAGCGCTTCCCCGGCCTCGGCATGGACCCGGTGGCGATCGACGCGGTGCTGACCGCCTCCGACCCGCTCGCGGCCGGGATCGCCGCCGCGGTCACCGAGGCCCGGGCGCTGCTCGCGGTGCCGGGCATCGCCGGTGTCAACCTGTCCGGTCTCGCCTCCGGCCGGGGCGAGCGGGCCGCGGCCGAGGTGAAGGCCGCGATCGCCGCCGAGATCAGGGCGGGGGTGGCGGCGTGACCGACGCGCTGGAGGACGAGTTCGACGTCGTCGCCGGCTGGACCGAGCAGGTCGTCGACGAGCTGGGGCCGGACTACGCGATCGCCGCGGCCTGTCGCGGCTCGGGCAGCCCGACCAGCCTGGCCTGGCTGGCCGAGGCGCTCGAGGTCCCGCTGGCCCGCCGGATGCTCGACGCCGGCTCCGGTGTCGGCGGCCCGGCGGCCTGGCTGGCCGAGCACTTCCGGGTGAAGCCGGTCTGCGCCGAGCCGATGCGGGCCGCCGCCCGGGCCAGCCGTCGACTGTTCGGCCTGCCC
>DATBFW010000112.1:0-9702 GCA_036558285.1 Mycobacteriales bacterium
CGTCGACGTGGAGGACTCCCTGCTGGCCATCGGCGCGGTCGCCCGACTGTCCGGGCTGCCGGTCAGCGCGCTGCGGTTCTACGACGGGGCCGGCGTGCTGGTGCCGGCGTCGGAGGATCCGCACACGGGCTACCGGCGGTACGCACCGGCACAGGTCGCGGCCGCCCGGCTCGTCGCCCGCCTGCGCCGGGTCGGGATGCCGCTGGACTCGGTGCGCGCGCTGCTGGCCGGCGCCGACCCGGGGCCGGTGCTCGACGCGCACCTGGCCAGGCTCGAGGACGGCCTGGCCGCCGCCCGCCGGGAGCTCTCCACGGTCCGTGCCCTCCTCGACCGACCGGAGCCCGCCGTGCAGATCGCAGTGCAGATCACCGTTCCCGCCACCGCCCTCGACGCCGTCCGCTACGCGGTCGGCACGGATCCCTCGTTCCCGGCCCTGCACGGCGTGCTGCTGGACGCCGACGGCGACACTGTGCACGTGGTCGCCAGCGATCGGTACCGGCTCGCGGTGGCGACCGCGCCGGCGGCCGGGGCGTCCGGTCGGGTGTTCGTGCCGGTCGCGGTCGTGGACGAGCTGCGCGGCCTCGGCGCGACCGTCACCGTGCGCAGTGCGGACGGCGAGCTGACCGCCACCGCCGGCGAGCGGGCGGTCCGGACCGCGGCGGTGCCGGACGAGTTCCCGGACTGGCGGCGGCTGGAACCGGCGCCGGCCGCGCACCGGGTCGCGCTCGACGGCCCGGCGTTCCGGGCGGCGCTGGCCGGCGGACCGGCGGTCCGCAAGGACCGCGACGGGATCCCGTACGACGCGGTCGTGCTCACGCTCGGCGTGGACGGCGAGCTGACCGTCGGCGGCGACGGTGACGGGCTTCAGGTCGGCGTGAACCGCGAGTTCCTGCTCGACGCGCTCGCCGACCACGCCCAGCTCACCCTCGAGCTCGACGGCCCCATCACGCCGCTCGCCATCCGCCTCCCCGACCGCCCCGACTGGTCGCTGCTCATGCCCGTCCGTCTCGAGGCCTGACCCGCCACCCAACGGAAGCGACGAGCGCCCGCGGATTCTCCCGCGGGCGCTCGTCGTGTCCGGCGAATCAGCCGGCGCGATGGAACCCGCCTCCGCTGCCGTCTCCCCCGCCGATCGTCACAACCACCACGTGCTGCTCCTCACGTCCACTCCGACAGGTTCTCGCGCCGGCCCATAGGCTGTCCGCCGGCCCGAGGAGATGCAGAGAGTAGTCGCTCCCGGAGGCACGAAGATCCCAGCTCACTGCAGGAGTTCGGAAGATCACGGTTCGAACTCGACGGCCGCTCGTCGTAGCTCTCCGTACGTACTCGACGTACATTGTGCGATAGAGCGGCGGAGTAACGACGCTCGGCATCCGCCTCAGCAGGGAGTGGTCCGAAAGGGCGAAGACGATGGTCAGCGTAGAAGATCCGGCGCGCCGCGCCACCGGGCAGGGTGCTCCGCCCGTCGCCGCTGATCAGCGCCCTCCATCCGGTCCGCTGCGGACCGCCTGGACCGTATTCACCGGCGCGCTGGCGGCGGCCGGCACGATCGGTTCGCTGATCGCGGACGACAACGGACGAATCCTGCTCGGACTCGTCGCCATAGCGGGCCTCGTCGCGTTCGGCCGTCAGCTGCTGACGACACGGGCGCGGCAGGCTGCCGCGCAAGAGTCGACGATCGGGGAGCTACGCGCGCAGAACGCGTCCCAGGAGCAGCAGAACGCCGCCCTACGGGCCGAGATCGCCGTGCTGAGGGACCGGGACGCCGCCAATGGGCAGGCGCTGCGACAGGCTCGCACGGCCATCGAGCGGATCGTCGACCGTCAGTTTCCCTTGTTCACGGAGGAGGTGGAGATCACGATCGTGATCGGCGAGGACGGCGGCGATGTGGTGATCGAGCGGCATCGAACCGTCCCGAAGCCGCACGTCCCCTACCGGGTGCTCCGGCCGATCACCGCGACCACCGGCCGCTCCCGGCCGTCGTTCGACGAGCTCGAGCTGACCTGCGAGGTCGAGGGGAACGACGCCGACGCGTCGGTCCAGGTGGTCTCCGAGACCGCGGAGGGGCCACTCGTGCTCGTGCTGTTCCAGCCCGGCCTCCGCAAGACGGAGGAGTGGACGCTGCGGTACAAGGCGCCGCTGCTCTGGGAGCCGCTGCGCCGGGACGGGATCGACCGCCTTTGCTGGGCGCCGAGCACCCGCGACGGCCGCGAGCAGACGATCCCGATCACCGCGCTGGCCGTGAACTTCGTGTTCCCGCCCGGCGCCCGCTCGTTCGCGGTCCGGGAGTGCCACGACCTCGGGGACTCGGTCCGCGAGCCCGACGAGCACCGGGTCACCTGGCGCGACCCGGCGCTCGGGGTGCACTGGTACGAGTGGGAGCTGTGGTGGTCCCGCGCCGACTGATGCGACGTGCGAGCTACATGTCGGCGACGTCGGCCTGCTTGGCGCGCACGGCGTCGGCGGCCTCCGTGAGCGCGGCCAGCTCGCGGTCGGTCAGGTCGCGCTCGACGATCCGCCTCACGCCGCCGGCGCCGATCTCGGCCTCGACCCCGAGGTAGACCCCGGAGATGCCGTACTCGCCGTCGACCCAGGCGCAGACCGGCAGCACCGAGCCGGCGTCCTCCTTGACCGCGCGGGCCATCCGGGCCGCGGCCGCGGACGGCGCGTAGTAGGCCGAGCCGGTCTTCAGCAGCGCCACCACCTCGGCCCCGCCGTTGCGGGTGCGGGTGACCAGCTCCTCGATCCTGTCCGCCGGCAGCAGGTCCGCCAGCGGCTTGCCGTCGACCGTGCAGGCCGAGGGCACCGGCACCATCGTGTCGCCGTGCGAGCCGAGCGTCAGCGTCGTCACCGAGCCGACCGGCACCGACAGCTCCTCGGCCACGAACGTGGAGAACCGGGCCGTGTCGAGCATCCCGGCCTGACCCATGACGCGCGAGCGAGGGAGACCGGAGGCCAGCGAGGCCAGCGCGGTCATCTCGTCCAGCGGGTTGGACACCACGATGATCACCGCGTCCGGCGAGGCGGCGACGACCTTCTCGGTGACCTCGCGGACGATCTTCGCGTTGGTCTCCAGTAGGTCCATCCGGCTCATGCCCGGCTTGCGCGGCAGGCCGGCGGTGATCACGACGATCTCCGAGCCCTCGGTCACGTCGTAGTCGTTGGAGCCGAGCAGCTTCGTCTCGAAGCCCTCGATCGGCCGGGACTGGTTGATGTCCAGCGCGATGCCCTGCGGCTTGCCCTCGATGATGTCGACCAGCGCGACGGCGTCGAAGATGTCGTACTCGGCCAGCCGCTGGGCGGTCGTGGAGCCGTAGAACCCCGCGCCGATGACGGAAACCTTGCCCGAGCGGGTCACTTGGCGGCCTCCAGCTTCTCGATGATGGCGTCCGCGTACTGGCTGGTGCCGACGGCGGTCGGGTCGGTCCGGGTCGGCTTCATGTCGTAGGTGACCGACTTGCCCTCGGCGATGACCGCCGCCACCGCGTCCTCCAGCCGCTGCGCGGCCGCGTCCTCGCCGAGGTGGGCCAGCATGAGCTTGCCGGACAGGATCATCGCGGTCGGGTTGACCTTGTTCTGGCCCTTGTACTTGGGGGCCGAGCCGTGGGTCGCCTCGAACACCGCGGCGGCGGTGCCGATGTTGGCACCCGGAGCGACGCCGAGGCCGCCGACCATGCCGGCGGTGAGGTCGGACAGGATGTCGCCGTAGAGGTTCGGCAGCACCAGCACGTCCCACTCCTCGGGACGCTGCACCAGGCCCATGCAGGTGGCGTCGACCAGGTTCTCCCACGGCTCGATGTCCGGGAACTCCTTGGCCACCTCGCGGAACGTCGACAGGAACAGCCCATCGGTGAACTTCATGATGTTGGACTTCTGGATGCAGTGCACCCGCTTGCGGCCGTTGTCCCGCGCGTACTCGAACGCGTAGCGGATGATCCGGGCCGAGCCCGCCGCGCTGATCGGCTTGATCGAGATGCCCGAGTGCGGCCGGATCTGCTTCTTCTGCAGGCCGTTGAGGTAGTCGATGACGTTGTCGGCGTCGTGGGTGTCGTGCTCGTACTCGATGCCCGCGTAGAGGTCCTCGGTGTTCTCCCGGACGATGACCACGTCCACGTTGTCGAACCGGGTGCGCACGCCCGGGTAGGTCTTGCACGGCCGCAGGCACGCGTACAGCTCCAGCTCGGCCCGCAGGGCGACGTTCACCGAGCGGAAGCCGGTGCCGATCGGGGTGGTGATCGGGCCCTTGATCGCGACCTTGTTGCGCTTGATCGACTCGAGCGTCTCCGGCGGCAGCGGGGTCCCGGCCGTCTCCATGACGTCGACCCCGGCCTGCTGGACGTCCCAGTCGAACGACGAGCCGCTCGTCGCGGCTGCAGCTTCCAGCACCCGGCGGGTCGCCTCGGTCAGCTCCGGCCCGGTGCCGTCGCCGGGGATGAGGGTTACGCGGTGGGTGGTCATGAGCCGGACATTACTCGGCGGTTTCGGCGCAGGTCGCAGCCGCCTCACGCGTCCTCCGTCACGCTGGCAGGGCCAGCCCCAAGGTGGTGATCGCGACCGCAAGACCGACGTAGCAGACCACGTCGGTCAGCCGGCTGCGGACCACCAGCAGCCCGGCCTGGCGGACCGGCAGCAGCAGCCGGAACGCCCCGGCCACGCCGCAGGCGAACGCCAGCAGCAGCACGCCGCGCAGCCAGTGCCTCGGCACCGCCGCGGAGTAGGCGATGCCGGTCGTGCCGAGCGCGATCACCAGCAGTATCGGCAGGTTCCGCAGGTCGAGCGCGCGCAGGCCGGCGCTGCTCTGCCGGGGCGGCGCCGCGTGACTCACCCGGTCAGTGTCTCATCCGCGCTGCTGCCCGCCGGCCGCGTCCAGCGCAGTGAAGATCTTCACCATCTCGACCCGGACGCCGTCGTTCTCCGGGTCGGCCAGCCACTGCTGGTACGCCGCCTTCTGCCCGTCGGTCATGCTGCCCGGGTCGAGCACCTGCCCGCTGCCGTCGGTGAACCGGTCGCCGGCGCCGACCCCGTGCGCGGACATCCAGCTGCCGGCGTCGGCGGCCGTGCCGGCGAACCCGCCGCCGTCCTGCATGTTCGTCACCATCGTGCCCAGGGTCGACGAGTACCACCGGTCGACCCGGGCGACCGCCGCCGACCGGTTCGCCGCCGCCTGCGAGTCGCTGGTGACCCCCTCGTACAGGAACGGCATCGTGGCCGCCTTGCCCACGTTGAGCACGGTCGCCGGCACCGCCGCGGGCGGGAACGCCGGCAGGATCGTCAGCAGCGAGCTGGACACCGCATCGGCCACCCGCAGGTCGTGCAGGTTGCGGTCGTCCTCGAGCTTGCCCATCGCGACCTGCGTGTCGATGTGCGTGTCGAACAGCTGCTTGAGCACCAGCCCGTGCCCGCGCGCGTACGCCTGGAGCAGCTCGTCGCGGCGCTCGGGCTCGACCCGGGCGGCGGCCAGCTTGTCCCGCAGGAACTCCTCCGACGCCGACAGCTGCGCCTTGACCACGGACTTGTATGCCTCGGAGTCGTGGTCGAGCTGCGCCAGCGTGCCGCCGAGGTCGGCGGCGGAGAACTCGACGCCCCAGCCACCCGTGCCGAGCTCGGGCTGCCCCAGCCGGGGCGCGGTGGTCGCGGCGCCGCCGTAGTCGGTGCGGGACAGGGAGTAGTACACGTCCTCCTTGTAGCCGTTGAGGATGTTCGCCACGTGCGGCAGCACCTTCGCGCGATCGTGGTCGGCGAGGAAGTCGTGGTCCTGTGATCCCAGCAGGTGCACCAGGTCGGTCGTCACCTGGGCCGAGCCCTGACCGCGGAAGCCGCTGTCGTGCACGGAGGTCGCCGCCTCCAGCGCCGTGCCCAGCGCCTCGCCGCCGTCGCCGAGGTAGTCATCGGTGCGCCGGTCGGCCAGGTAGTAGTGCAGCCGGTCGGCGTGACCGGCGAAGAACACCCGGGCCGCGTCGGCGTCCTTCGCGACCGCGTCGAAGTACGCCTCCATGGCGTCGTCCGGGACGAGATCGTTGGTCAGCGGGCGGTTCATCCAGCCGCCGACCATCGTGTACATCTCGCTGTCCGCGCCCTCCTTGTCGAGCGCGTAGAGCTTGTCACCGGCCTGCTGCAGGAAACCGGTGCCGAACGTGCCGCCGAAGTGCAGCAGGTTGCCCAGGTGCCAGGCGTAGTGCAGGCCGATCCCGTTGTGCTGGTCGAGCGGCTCGAGGAACTGCTGCACGTACGAGTCGGACAGCCTGGCGTCGCCGTCCTGCCGGGTGGACAGCGCCAGCAGCTGGCCGAAGTCGGTGATGACCCGCTGGTTGTAGTCGGGCGGGAAGCCGTTGCCCTCCATCACCAGCATCGCCCAGTTGGGCGCCTGCGGGCCGAGCGTCTCCAGCAGGGTCTTGGCGAACCAGGGGTTGTCCTTGTCGGCCTCCAGCTGGGCCAGCAGCGCGGCCGGGATCTGCTTGCCGTGCTCCAGCAGCGGCTGCAGCTGGGCGGCCAGGTCACGGGCGCGCTCCTGCCCGTCCTGCTTGAGCACGCTGGGCAGCCGCAGCGCCACCGCGTCCCGGGCGGCGAGGGAGAGTTGGCCCGGCGTCATGCCCGAGCGGTATTCCGGCACCGCGGCGGTGAGCCGGCCGGCGACGGTGCTCGCGGCCCGGTCGAGCGTCTCGATCACCGACCGGTAGCGCATCCGCAGTGGGGCCAGCGCCTGCGACCGGATGCTGCCGTAGATGGCCTGCCGGTCGTCGTACGAGCGGCCCTGGCCGGAGGTGGCCGCCTCGGACCGGGCGTCGATCTCCGCCTGGTCGGCCTGCCGGCGGATCGCGGTGACCTCCGCGACCGCGGTCTCCAAGGCGGTGCCGTAGTCGGACAGCGCGCTCGCGCCGTCGCCGACCCGCGCACCCTTGTCGGTGGCGATCGTCGCCAGCGTGGCGGTCTCGGCGCCGGCGGCGGCAGCGGCGTCGCCCTGCCAGGCGGCGGCCATGCCGGCCTGCTCCCGGCCGATCCGGGTGCCCAGCGCGGACAGGTCCGTGGAGACGTCCTGCAGGGCTCCGCCGGCCGCCTTGAGTGCCGCCGGGTTGCCCGGCGGCAGCGGGAACTCGTCCGCCGCGCTCATGCCCGACCGCTCCGTGTCCGCTCTTCGGACGGACCGTCAGGCGCAAGCGCCGGACGGTCGGCCCAGGTCGCTGCGCGCGCGCGCTGCGAGCCCTCGAGAGTGCTCACTGCGCCGGAACCGCTCGGCGGTCGACGGCCTCGTACGTGACGCCGGCCTGCTGGACCTTGTCCGCCAGCAGTCCGGCGTCGTCGCCGAGCGCGTCCACCACCGCGGTGACTCCGGCACCGAACGCTTCGGCCGCCGCCGCCACCCGCGGGTCGCCGGCCGCACCGTGCGCGCTGCTCGCCGCCGACCCGGCGCCGGACCGGGCCGAGTCGAGGTCGGCGGAGATCTGCTTCAGCCGCTGCGCCGGCGCCGACAGGGCGCCGACTCCCACCTGGAAGCCGGACATGCCGGGCAGACTACGCCTTTGGGAAAAAGGGGGTCAATGCGCGAAGTGTCGCGTCCCGGTCAGGTAGAGCGAGATGCCGGCCGCCTCGGCCGCCGCGATCACCTCCGGGTCACGGACCGAGCCGCCCGGCTCGACCACCGCGCGCACCCCGGCCTCGGCGAGCACCTCCAGCCCGTCCGGGAACGGGAAGTAGGCGTCCGAGGCGGCGACCGCGCCGACCGCCCGGTCACCGGCCCGCTGCACCGCGAGCCGGGCCGCGTCGACACGGTTGACCTGGCCCATGCCGACTCCGACGCTGGCCCGGTCGCGGGCGAGCAGGATCGCGTTGGACTTCACCCCGCGGATCGCCCGCCAGGCGAACAGCAGGTCACCCAGCGTGCGCTCGTCCACCTGCTCGCCTGCGGTCAGCCGCCAGGCCGCCGCGTCGTCGCCCGGGGCGTCGAGCCGGTCGGCCTGCTGGGCCAGCACCCCGCCGCTGATCTCGCGGAACTCCACCCCGGACGGCCGTGCTCCGGCGACCACGAGCAGCCGCAGCGACTTCCGGGCGGCCAGCACGTCCAGGCTGCCCTCCAGGAAGGCCGGCGCCACCAGCACCTCGGTGAACACCTCGGCCACCTGCTCGGCCATCGCCACCGTGACCGGTCGGTTGACCGCGATCACCCCGCCGAACGCGGACACCGGGTCGCAGGCGTTGGCCTTGCGGTGCGCGTCGGCGACCGGGTCGGCGGCGTCGGGCGCACCGACCGCGATCCCGCACGGGTTGGAATGCTTGACCACCGCGACCGCCGGATCGGCGAAGTCCGACACCATCCGGTACGCGGCGTCGGCGTCCACGTAGTTGTTGAACGACATCTCCTTGCCGGCCAGCTGGCGGGCGGTGGCCAGCCCGCCGGCGATCGACGGGTCGACGTACAGCGCGGCCCTCTGGTGCGGGTTCTCCCCGTACCGCAGCACGGCCGCCCGCTCCAGCGCGAGGCCGGCGTACCGGGGCCACCAATCGGGGTCCGGGGCGAGCTCGTCGTTCATCCACGTCGCGATCGCGGTGTCGTACGCGGCGGTATGCGCGAACGCGGCCGCGGCCAGCCGGCGGCGCTGCTCGTCGTCGAACCCGCCCGAGCGCACCGCCTCGAGCGCCCGGCCGTACCCGTCCGGGTCGACCACGACCGCCATCCCGGCGTGGTTCTTCGCCGCCGCCCTGATCATCGCCGGGCCGCCGATGTCGATCTGCTCGACGAGCTCGTCGCCGCGGACCCCGGCCGCCAGCGCCTGCCGGAACGGGTAGAGGTTGCCGACCAGCAGCTGGAACGGCTCGATCTCGCGCTCCTCCAGGGTCGCGGCGTGGGCGGCGTCGCGCGGGTCGGCCAGCAGCCCGGCGTGCACGTGCGGGTGCAGCGTCTTCACCCTGCCGTCGAGGATCTCCGGGAAGCCGGTGACGTCCTCCACCGTCGTGACCGGCACCCCGGCCTCGGCGATCCTGCTCGCGGTGCTGCCGGTCGAGACCAGCTCGACGCCGGCCGCGTGCAGGGCCTGGGCCAGCTCGGCCAGCCCGGTCTTGTCCGACACGCTGACCAGCGCCCGGCGTACGGGAATCCGGCTCATCTCGGGCAGCTCCTTCAGCAGCCGGCGGATGGTGGCGACGTACAGCGGTTTCTCCACCGCCTGGATGCGCTCGCGCAGGCTGTCCTCGTCGTCGCCGGGAAGAACGTCGACGGGTTGCTGGGCGAGCACGGGTCCGGTGTCGACACCGTCGTCGACCCAGTGCACGGTCACGCCGGTGGTGGACACGGCCGCCGCCAGCACGTCCCGGATCGCGTGCGCGCCGGGGAAGTCGGGCAGCAGCGACGGGTGCGTGTTGACGATCCGGAACCGGTGCACCACCGAGGGCGCGAAGACCCGCATGAAGCCGGCGCAGACGACCAGGTCGGGTGTCCAGCGGGCGAGGGCGCGGGCGAAGGCGACGTTCCACTGCGCGCGGTCGGGGAACTCGGACAGCGGCAGGGCGAAGCTCGGCACGCCGGCCGCCTCGGCCCGCGCCAGCGCCGGGCAGCCCGGGCGGTCCGAGCCGACCGCGACCACCTCGACCGGCAGCTCGCCGGCCGCGACCGCGTCGAGGACGGCCTGCAGCGTGCTACCCGTCCCCGAGGCGAGGACGACCAGGCGCACGCTCACGCCGGGAGCCTATTGGCTCCGCCTCAACGGGTAC